>DATFIA010000206.1:0-3562 GCA_035270545.1 Treponemataceae bacterium | reverse complement strand
TAATTTTATATGATGAAAAAACGAAAATCTATGAACAACATGAAGGTTTTTTTGATTTACCTCATCTAGAAATAAATTCTATATCGAATAAAGATTTTCCCTTGTATCATCATTGGTCTTATGATCGAATTTACCGAACAGACATGATTAAACAACCTGATGTTCTTATGTTTATGTTTTTACATAGCAAAGATTTTTCCTTAGATGAAATTCTTGCAAATTATGAATATTATGAACCTAGAACAATTCATGAGTCTTCTTTATCCCCGTCTATTCATTCTATATTCGCCAGCCAATTGCAAAAGCATGAAGAAGCGTTCAAATTTTTTAGTTTTGCCACAAGAATGGATTTGGATAATTATAATAGAAACACTGGAGAAGGTTTGCATACAACAAGTATTGCCGCAGCTTGGGTGAATATTGTGTATGGTTTTGGAGGAATGAGAAGTGATGGGGAGGTGCTTTCATTTTCTCCTTCTTTGCCCGCTCAATGGAAAAGCTATGAATTTAGAATTGCATATAAAGAAAGCCATATTAGAGTTTTAATTTCTGCTACAAGTGTTGAGTTTACAATTATTGGAAACAGGATTGAAACAGAAAAAATAGAGATTGAGTTGTACGGGAAAACGTGTTTTATAGATTCAAACGGATTATGCGTTTCACTTCCTTCTGGACATAGAGGGTGAAATGATAAACTTAACTGATTGGAATCTTTCAACGACGGATGCAGGGGGAGAAATAGCCATTACCAATGGAAATAGGTTTCTTACTGGAAATGGCTATCTAGGCTATAGGGGCACCCTTGAAGAAGCAGATTTGAGCGAAATGCCAGCTACTATTGTGAGTGGCTTATATGATCGCTATGGAGATTTATGGCGAGAGCCAGTGAATGCACCGAATTCACTTTCTTTTACCATTTTTTCACAAAATAAAGAGGGTAAAACACCTTTAACAGTAACAAATAAAAACCTTGTCTCTCATATTCAGAGTCTCGATTTTAGGTATGGGATTCATAGAAGAAAAACATCATGGGATCTTTCTTGTGAAGTAGGTGGGCCTTGTATTGTTAAAGTAGACTCTGAACGCTTTGTACACATGGAAGAAAAAAATCTTCTCTGCCTTAGGTATTCTATCACTGCGACATCAGATGTAAGTCTTACTTTACGACAAGGAATTGACTGTAATATAAGAGACTTAAACGGACCTCATTTAGAAAATTTTATACAGACTCGCAGTGAGTCCTTGTGTTCGGTTTTATGTCGTACTCGTGAATTGAAGCACGACCTTTCAGTAACAAGCTTGCGCGAAGATACTGGTTCTTGGGTTTCAGATCTAGATCTAGATCCAGATAATAATTCGGTTTTTTATTTGCTAAAAATAAATTTGACAAAAAATGAAGTTTTTACAAGCATTGTGTATGCATCAATTTGTACTTCATTAGAAAAAACAGAACCTGGAAAAATAACTGTAGAACAGGTTTATTCTGCTCAAAGAAAGGGATGGACCAAATTACTAGAAGAGCATAAAAAGAAGTGGGATTCCTTGTGGGAAACTGGAGATGTAATTATTGAAGGTGACACAGAAGCACAACAGGAACTTCGATACAGTTTATATCAACTTCAAATTTTAGCACCAAGACACACCGATTCAGCTTCCGTTCCAGCACGTGCTCTTTCTGGACAAACATACAAGGGGGCTGTTTTCTGGGATACGGAAATGTTTATTTCCCCTTATTTTTTAGCTACTGATCCTTCTGTTGTTAGAAGGTTTGTTATGTATAGAATTAAAACTCTCGATGGTGCTAGAAGAAAAGCTTCATGGTATGGGTATCGAGGAGCATTCTATGCATGGGAAAGCCAGGAGACCGGAGATGATGTTTGTTCAGATTTTAACGTAGTAGATGTGTTTACAGGGCGTCCTGTTAAAACCTGGTTTAAGGATAAACAGGTACATATTACAGCAGCTGTTGCGTATGGACTTGTACAGTATCTTCAAATAAGTGGGGAACGCGCTATTCTTGCAGATGGTGGCCTTGAGATGTTGTTAGAATGTGCACGCTTTTATATTTCCTTAGCATGGTATTCACCAGAAAGAAAGAGATATGAAATACTCGATGTAATTGGACCTGACGAGTATCATGAGAGAGTACACAACAATGCTTTTACAAACCGCATGGTTTTATACACCTTAGAAAAAGCTCTTTCATATTTAATTGAAATAGAAATGAATGAAAATCAAACTGCATCCGATGTCTGTTCAAAAATCGGGTTTTCGAAAGAGGAGAGGGAGAGGTTAGAAGATCTTATTAAAAATATATATATTCCACAACCTCGGCAAGATGGTGTTATTGAACAATTTGATGATTATTTTAGACATGAAGATTGTAGTCTCAGGGAAGTAAAATCTCGATTAAAAAACCCAAAAGAATATTGGGGAGGCTCTGGAGGTGTTGCAAGTGCAACTCAAATTATCAAACAGGCTGACGTAGCTCTTTTGTTATCCCTTTTTGATAATGAATATCCCTTATCAGTCTTAAAATCAAATTTTGCGTATTATGAACCGCGCACGGAACATGGTTCAAGTCTCAGTCCCTGTGCGTATTCTTTACTTGCCTGTGATATAGGAGATTCAGAACGGGGATACTCTTTTTTTAGAAAAACGGCTGGGATTGATATAACAGGAAAATCGAAACAATTCGCGGGGCTTGTTTATATAGGAGGAACGCATCCGGGCGCAAGTGGTGGTGCATGGCTTTCTGTAGTCCGCGGTTTTTGTGGTTTTAGAATACGAAATGGAGAAATTACTATTAAACCATGCCTACCTGAAACTTGGACAAAAGTAACTTTTTTCGTTATTTTACGCCAAGAAAAATTCAAAATTACCGTTACTAAGGAAACATATTCAATATGCAAAATATAAAAGGCGTTTTGTTCGATCTTGATGGAGTAATTGTTGATACTGCGAAATATCATTTTCTTGCATGGAAACGGCTTGCTTCTCGATTAGGTTTTGAATTTACTGAACAAGATAATGAGCGATTAAAAGGGGTCAGCCGAATAGCTTCTCTAGAGATCCTTTTGGAAATAGGTAACTTGCACTATACAGAATCCGAAAAAATACAGATGGCAAACGAAAAAAATGAATGGTATGTAGATTATTTACATGAACTCGATCAATCCGCTTTGCTTCCGGGTGCAAGAGAGTATCTTTTACAATTGAAAAAAGAAGGAGTCTTAATAGCTCTCGGTTCTGCAAGTAAAAATGCTCAATTAATATTGGATTGTCTAAATATTACAAATTTATTTGATGCGATAATTGATGGGAATTCTGTAGAAAAGGCCAAGCCAGACCCTGAAGTTTTCTTAAAAGGAGCACAATCCTTGGGGCTTGATCCTGCAGATTGCCTTGTATTTGAAGATTCTCTTGCAGGGATTCAAGCAGCAAAGACTGGAGGAATGAGAGCTGTCGCAGTCGGAACGAAGGAAAACCTCCCAGGTGCCGACTTATATATTACAGCTCTAAAGGATATGCTCTCTTAGGTTTTATTTTATTTCAATTCCAC
>DATFIA010000205.1:0-14284 GCA_035270545.1 Treponemataceae bacterium | reverse complement strand
ATATAGTCTTTTTAGTTATATAAAAAAAGTTTTGGAGGAAGTACGTTGATTCGAAATAAATATCTATTCGCATTTCTAGGGCTGCTTTCAGCAATTATGTTTTTGGTTTTGAATAACCATGTATCTCTTTTGTATAGAATTATATTAAAGGTTATGCCAACTGTTTTAATGTGTTTGTGGCTTATTTTACATAAAGTAAAAAAAACAAATATATATATTTTAATGGGAATATTTTTTTCAATGCTCTGTGATATTTTCATGGCATTTCCAGATAATAGATTTATTACCTTTGGAATAGCTGCAAATCTTATAGTCCTTTATTTCTATATTCGTTTTTTCTTGCAAATAACAAAACGTCTTGGTTTAATAGAGTCATTGCTTGGATTAATAATTTTCGGAGTATCATATATAATACTATTTAAGTATCTTGGGAATTTAATAATTCCAGTTTTAATTTATAGTTTTGCGTATGTGCTTTTATTATGGCGTGCAACAGTTGTCTTTTTTGAAAAAGAAATAAATAAATCATTAAAAAATCTGTGCTTTTTTGGTAGCCTCTTTTTAGCTGTCAGTGATATTTTATTGAGTATAATAATTTTTAATGTATTTCCGTATCAAGAAAAATACTATTATATAGTTATGGTTTTTTGGTGGGCTGGTTTATATTTAATAATGCTAAGCGCAAAATATATAGAATCGCAATCGCGCATAACACAGGATACAGTTTCCATTCTTTCTTAATGTAATTTTTTTTAGCTTATTTGATATCTATTTTTTGTCTTCTAAACGAGGCGCTCTTTTCCCCATTTTCCTCGTCTAAATCTAATTATGAAAGCGATGGATCTACAAATCCAGTCTATATACATAGCAATCCAAACTCCAATAGCTCCAAGGCCAAACGAAACTGCAAATAAATAACTCATTCCGATACGAACTGTCCACATGGAAATAAAAGAAACAATCATTGTATATTTTGCATCATTTGCCGCTCGTAAGGCATTAGGAAGGCCAAATGAGGTTGGCCAAAATAACAGTGACAACACTCCACTACTTACTATCATTTGCCAGCCGAGCTGTGTTGTTGCTTCGCTTAGAACAAATAATCCAATGAGTTGTTTAGACAGTAATAATAAAGGTATATTTATAATAGCCATAGAAATATAGGTAAGAAACATGAGTTTTTTTGTATAGTGAACTGCTTGATCTATTCGTCCTGCACCCATGCACTGTCCAACCACGGTAAGTAAGGCGAGTCCTATAGCTGAAGCGGGTAATATTTGAAAACTAGCAATTGTATTTGCCGCTGCATTTGCTGCAATTGCAGTTGTACCAAAACTCGCAATTAAGGTAATAACGAGAACTTTTCCAACATGAAAGACACTGCTTTCAAGTCCTGTAGGTATTCCGATATGCAGTATTTTTTTTATAAGATAGCCTTCTAAAGGAACTTTTCCAATATCGCGAATGCTTATGGTATTAATTTTCTCGATATTATTTTCGTTTTGAATGTTTTTTTGTTTTTTGAATAATAGTGCGAATAAAATACCTGCAGCCAGAGTTCGTGCTATTAAAGTAGAAATCGCAACGCCTTCTACACCTCTATGAAGGCCATAAAGCATAATTGCATTCCCTGAAATATTAATAATATTTACTAAAATAGAAGTAAACATAGAAACTCTTGAATTTCCCTGGGACCTAAAAAGGGCTGCACAGGCATTGTAGACAGCAATAGAGGGAAGTCCTAGAAGCATATACATAAAATACACCCGAGCATTTTCCATAACAGCCATATCTACATTACCAAATAATATTTGCAGTATGATTCTATTCGATACAAGCCCGAGCATCATAGTAAGTATGGAACCGAAGATGATTGTATACAAAAGCTGAATAGCTGTTTTCGATGCCATATCGGTACGTTTTAGACCAATATATTGTGAGCACACAACAGCTCCGCCAGTAGCTAAGGCTGTTAATAAGGTTTGAATGAGAATATACAAAGTGTTTACCAGAGAGACTCCTGAGACAGCGCTTTCTCCCAAAGAAGCAACCATTATTATATCTGCAATTCCCACTGTTATATCAAGAAATCGTTCTGTAATTAATGGCCAAATGAGATTCCATAATGATTTATTAGAAAAAAGCAATTTTTCAGTCGGTTGCATATAGGTTTTATAAGATATCATTATTTTTCTATATATGACAGGTTCGCAACTGTAGCTTTATAATAAAATATAAAAAAATCATTTTGCTGTTGAAAAACTTTATAAACTCCAAGCAAACTTATCCACTATGTGTGGCAGCGAACAGAAGAACTCCACCAGTATCTGTACTATAAAGATGGTTATAGAAGTTACATGCAAGTGCTATGGCATGCTCTTTTTTTTGGTGTATGCCGTTTTCTTGTTTCTTCGGAGACAAGATGTCTTTCAAACTTCATGATCAATTTTTACACAGACTAAGGAGTCTATTATGAGAAAAAGCACTATCCGCGTTTTACTAGCCCTTGCTGCGATACTTACCGTATTTTCATTTGCAAGTTGTGATATGTCTGGCCCAGCCGAAGATACTTCACCACCGACTGTTACAATGACTACCCCTCTCGCTTTGGCAACGAATGTAAGTATAAATTCAAGTATTTCTGCCCGTTTTAGCGAAGCAATGGACCCAAATACAGTCGTCGCTTTGAATTTTACATTGACGAAGAGTAGTTCCCTTTCAGTTCCAGTTTTAGGAAACGTTGTCTATGATCTTCCTAATACAACTGCTCGGTTTTCACCAAAGTCAAATCTTGAAAACAACACTGAATATACCGCCACAATAACTACTTCTGTAAAAGACAAAAGTGGCAATTCAATGGCTCAACAAAAAGTTTGGACTTTCACCACTGCAACTGTTGGACTTGGCCCAGCACCTGTCGCTCTTGGAACAGCTCTCAATTTTGTTATGCTTGCTAAGACAGGAATTTCATCCGTACCCGCTTCTGTAATTACCGGAGACATAGGTGTTAGTCCTGCTGCAGAATCCTTTTTGACTGGATTTTCTCAGACTAAGGCTACTGGCTATTCAACTTCTCCACAGGTAACTGGCTTCTTGTATGCTGCAGACATGACACCTCCAACCCCAATAAAAATGACTACTGCAATTTCCGATATGGAAACTGCATATAACGATGCAAAAAATAGAATTACGCCTAATTTTACTAACCTTGGTTCTGGGGAAATTGGTGGAAAGACTTTGACTCCTGGTTTATATAGCTGGGGAACTTCAGTGACTATCTCTAGTGATGTAACTATTTCTGGCGGAGCAAACGATGTTTGGATCTTTCAAACAAGCGGTGATTTAACCATGAGTGATGCATTCAATGTTGTCCTAACAGGCGGAGCTCAAGCTAAGAATATTTTTTGGCAGGTAGCCGGGAAAACGACTCTTGGAACTACAGCCCATTTTGAAGGAGTGATACTTTGTCAGACTTCAATAACCCTTAATACAGGTGCTTCTATGAATGGAAAAGCCCTCGCTCAAACTCTCGTAGCTCTAGATATGGCAACCGTAACAGACGTAGAGTAAAGATCCTCCTATAGTGCTGGTAACAGCTCTCACTAAGATTGCATTTAACACAGAAGGCTTATGGGTTGCACAGTAGCACAGCTCCTAAGCCTTCTGTATTTGTCGTTTCTCAAAATGAAATTCCAGATAATGCACGTGTTGCGGCTGTGTATCGCCATTAGTGATGTTCTTTTTATTTGTACCACTGGTCAAGATAGTATTTCTCTAATTGTATTTGGCACAAATTAAATTTCTTAAAATAAAAAAAAACACATAGAAATCTATAATAAATAGGAGTAGAATAATTGCATTGCTATAATAAGATAGGATGCTAATTATGAAAGTGCAGAATACGGTTATTCATCTCGAGGGGCTTAGTAAACATTTTAAGGTTCTTAACCGGAGAGAGGGTCTTGGTGGTTCTCTTCTCGATCTTTTTTCGCGAAACTATCGCTCGATTAAAGCTGTAGAGAATCTTTCTCTCGACATAAGAGCCGGTGAGATTGTTGGTTTTCTCGGCCCCAATGGGGCTGGTAAGTCCACTGCAATTAAAATGATGACTGGTGTTCTCTCTCCAACTAGCGGAGTAGTATCTGTTAATGGTATGAATCCTTTTAAGGAGCGCATTCGCTTTGTGCGCGGTATTGGGGTTGTTTTTGGTCAGAGAACCCAATTGTGGTGGGAACTTCCGGTGCGGGAGAGTTTTCGTCTCCTTAAAGAAATATTTGCAATACCTACTGAGACCTATGAGCGTAATTTAAAGCGTTTTGAGGAACTGGTAAATCTGAAAGAATTGTACGGGCAGCAGGTGCGAAATCTTTCCCTTGGCCAGCGCATGCTCTGCGATATTGCCGCTAGTTTTCTTCATAATCCCTCTATTATCTTTCTTGACGAGCCAACAATCGGACTCGACGTTGCCGTAAAAGCTCAAATACGCACCCTTATTCGAGAACTCAACCGAGAAAATGGAACTACCATAATTTTAACTACTCATGACATTGGAGATGTTGAAGCTTTGTGTAAGAGGATTGTCCTTATAGATAAAGGGCAGCTTATTTACGACGGAGAAACAGAATCTTTTAACCGAATTTTTGGTAGTTACCGCACGTTGAGGCTTCTCTCCCGTGAGGGTGAAACAGAGAATATGCTCCGTCTTTTACCTGTGCTGGGAGAACGTTTTAAGGTATCGGCTATAGACGTTGAGAATGCAGCCAGCCATTGGTTCTCTGTTACAGTTGACCAAGATAAAACCAGCCTTTCAGATGTCCTTTCTTGGGCACTTACAAACCTTCCTGTGCAAGATGTTAAGATTCAAGAAATTAGCACTGAGTCGGTAATTGCAAAGGTTTATGCAGGAGGCATGGTGTGAGAGGGTATCAACTGGTTGCTTCGAACCAGATTAAGAGCACTTTTTCCTACCGTGCCCATGTTATTTTTCAAATTCTTGCCAGTGGGGCAGGTATTGCCATTCAGTTTTTTCTGTGGCGGGCCGTGTATTCTTCTGTTGAAGGTGGTGTGGAACAGGGAATAATTCGAGGCATGGATTTTAACCAAACCTTTCTCTACGTCTCACTTGCAACTACAATAGGTATTCTTATGCGGACTTGGGTGGAGTGGGAAGTAAATGGGCAGATTCGCTCGGGCGACATAATAATGTTTTTCTTTAAACCCGTAGACTACCAAGCGTACATGTTCGCGAGTTCTATGGGCTTTATGGCAGGAAATTTAATTACCATAACTCTCCCCGGTTTTTTTGTTGTTTTTATTGTTTTAAGCGCAAAAGTTGCCCTTGGTTGGAATCTTCTTTTTTTTGCAATTACGCTAGTCGGCTCTTGCCTCCTTTCTTTTCTTTTTGATTTTTTTATTGGAACAACCTGTTTTTGGACTCAATCTATTTGGGGTATTAGCGCCGCAAAAGATGTGCTTATTTTGTTTCTTTCTGGCGCTCTTATGCCTTTGCAATTTTACCCCGAAGGTTTTATGAATGTTGTTCGCTGGCTACCTTTCCCGTATATTTATAACTTGCCTCTCATGATTCTCACTGGCTCTGGAACCTTTTCTTATGACTGGATAAAAGGACTCTCTATTCAAGTTTTTTGGATACTTGCAATTTTCGCAATTGTGCGCTCTTACTATCGCTTTTCTTTGCGGAAGCTTGTAGTAAATGGGGGTTAATGCAATGAAACGATTTTGGTTTTACACACGACTATACGTGATCCTTGTAGGTAAATATATACAAACTCGAATGCAATATCGCTTCGACTTTATTATTTCTACTCTTAGCATGATCCTTTCAACTCTCACTGGTTTTGTGGGGTTGAAAATCCTAATGTCAAATTTTCCTCTTCTTGCAGGATGGAAATTCGAAGAACTCGTTTTTATTTATTCTTTTTCTATCTTAGCCCAGGCACCGCTTCAGATTTGCTTTGACCATATTTGGCAACTAAGATATCACGTAAATAGTGGAACTTTTATAAAGTATTATTTCAAACCAATAAATTCTCTTTTTTATTATATTAGCGAAATGGTAGATCTAAAAGGTTTTGGTCAGCTCGCGCTCGGAATTGTTATCTTTGTGTGGTCTTCTTCGACTCTTGGAATCCAATGGACACTTGCTCGTGTTCTTTTTTTTCCACTCCTTCTTGTAGGATCTTCACTTACAATTACTTCTTTAATGCTCATCGCTGCTACCGGCTGTTTTTGGGTTAAAGATTCTTTTTCTATACTTTCGTTTATTAACACCTTTCGAGAGCAAACGAGATATCCCTTAGACATCTACAACAGAGTTTTTCGTATTGCCTTTACGTGGATTCTGCCTATCGGTTTTATTGCCTTCTACCCAAGTCAATTTTATTTAAGAAGCCTTCCCCTCGATTTTACTGCCTGGCTTTCCCCGGTTGTAGGATTCGTACTTTTCTTTATAGCTCTAAGAGTGTGGAATGCAGGTCTTCGTGCATGGGGAGGAACTGGAAGTTGAAAAAACCTAAGAAGAATCATTACTGGGCTGAAGTCTGTGGAGTTTGTATACAGGTATGTCCAAAAAGATAATAGATAGGAACTCTTCGCCCCTGTAAGGACTCTCATACGCGCCGCCTGCGCGGAGCGACTTTCGCCCTTCATTGTTCTCTCTGGCTCAGACTTGAATTTCTTATTTTAGGAAAAGAGAAAGAGCGGCGATACCGAACCATGCAACCGTCGTAACAATAATTCCGGATATGCATACACCTGCAGCAACTGCGAGCATAGACTTTTTGCGATTCATGCCAAGTATCCAAGCACCAAGCGTGCCTGAGTATGCGCCGGTAATGGGCAGCGGAATTGCAACAAATACCATGAGTCCCCAAAACCCGTATTTATCAACTTCCTTTTGAACTCGGTGCCGAGCCTTTTCTACGAAGCCCTCAAAAAAAGTTCGATACCAATAAATCTTATATAAGATTTTGTGAACGGTAGATAAAAAAATATACACCAGAGGGGCCACGAGCGCATTGAGTGCCACACAGTAAAAATACGCAAAGACAACGGGTATGTTGTTAGCGAGCATAAATGGGATTGCCCCGCGAAGTTCAGAAATGGGGAATACCGAAAGTAGGGCCCCCCAAAGTAGTGTGTGTAATTCCATCTTTGAAGAATACAAAATAAATCTCTATTAGCATAGTCCTCGAATAGTAGGAATTGAGACTGAGGCACTCCAATAAGGGTGAGCGAAGGTCAACGCGCGGAGCCGCCGCGTTCGAAAGAATTAGGGTGGGCGGGGGAGGATTCATAGATCTTGATGTTGGGGGAAGTCTGATAATTCTAGGACGCGCAGTTTATTTTTTAAGCTTGCACGCCCTTTCGAAAATTTTTGTTTATTCTGCGGTGGCGTAGCTATCGAAGTAGCCCTGAATAAAGACGACAGGAGTGCCCTTGTCGCCGCTGCCGCTGGTAAGATCGCACAGAGAGCCTATAAGATCGGGCAGGCGCCGCGGCGTTGTTCCCTGTGATGCCATAGATCCCTTGAGATCGACTGCCTTCCCCGAAATAGATGCGCGAACTGCGTCATTGAGCTCGGTTCCGCTAAGACCGGAAAAATCGTTGTCCGCCAGATATTTGAGCTTGAGTTCGTTGGGCGTTCCGTCTAGGCCAGATGTGTATGCAGGAGATACGACAGGATCTGCGAGTTCCCAGATTTTTCCAACAGGGTCCTTGAAGGCTCCATCTCCATAGACGAGGATTTCAAGCTTTTTGCCTGTGAGGGAAAACATGCGTTCTTGGAGCGAATCGACAAAGGTACGGCAGTCGCGGGGAAAGAGTTTAATTGAATCCTCGGTCGCCTTGTTTGCTCCAAGAAGGCCGAAATCTTCGTTGTATCCCGAACCGTCTACCGATGTATTTAGAATTTCGTCGAGGGTAAGAACCCGGCGGGCTCCTGCCTTGAGGAGTTTCTGTTTCGTTTTTGCGCGGGTATGCATGTCGCAGGCAAGAACATCTTTTGTATAGTCGAGAATTGTTTCGGCACGATTTGAAAAGACGAGTTCGACTTCGCAGCCGGTCTCGCGTATAACGGACGCATAATAATCTACGTAATCAACGCCGGTAAAGGGGTGTTTCTGTCCACCAAAAGTGGCCATCCACTTTTTTTCATCAAGAACGTCGGACCAGGGGTTAATTCCCTTTTCTTCGAGGAGGTCTTCATCAAAAAGTTGATTACCCACTTCGTCGATAGGGTAGGAGAGCATTAGAACTATCTTCTTAACACCTTTAGCAATACCGCGAAGACAGACGGCGAAGCGGTTACGAGATAGTATGGGGAATATGACTCCTAATGTGTCAATAGGAAATTTGGTTCGAACATCGGTAGCGATCGCATTAATAGAGGCGTAATTGCCTGCTGCACGAGCCACAATTGACTCAGTCACTCCAATGATATCCTTGTCATGGAAGGAAAATCCCTCGGTTTGAGAGGCTTCGATAACGCTTTTCGAAACTATAGTTACGAGGTCATCGCCCTTTCGTACCACTGGGGTTCTAATTCCCCTTACCACTGTTCCAACTGTTCTCATAACTCCCCCCGTTGCGACGTATCATATAATCCAGCTTTGCTGGCCCGTCTTGGCAGTATACGAGAAAAACCTTTTTTGGTCATGCCCTGTTAGCTATGTTTTGCTATGTCTTGTTTTTTTACCCTGCAACGACTTTCGGCCTCGAAAGGTCGGTATCCCGACCTCGAGGCTCCGCGCGACGACGTTCGCTCACCCTTAGGACCGTACTCGGTCCTAATTTGTCTGCCTCAATCTAAAATTGTATCTTTTTTAGTAAAACGCGGAAAGGGAATAATCATGGAGACTTTTTTTTGGTATACTGTATATTCGGGGCGGGTTCCTAAGATTTTCTTTTCCATCATTGGAATTGAGATGAAGATAAAGAGGAATGTCATGGCCAGGGGAGCTAAAATATAGAGGTCAATGTGTTGCACAATACTAAAATAGAGAAGATACAAACCCCACCACACGAGAATCTCTCCGAAATAATTTGGATGTCTCGAATATTTCCATAAACCAGTATCGATACATTTTTTTTTACCCTTTGTTTCAATTTTAAATGTTCTCATTTGCTCATCTGAAATATACTGAATAATAGTTGCCCCAATTATCATAGTGAATCCAATTGCAAAACCTACATTTAAGGATGCACCTAATTCGATAATTCTGAGTCCTACTAAAAGCTGCACAAAAACAATGAGTGTTGGAAAAAGTTGAATGGCGAGAAAACTTGTAAGAAAATACAGTTTTGGTGCTTTGTCGCGAATCATTACATAACGCCAATCAACTTCAGTAAACCCATCCCAGCCTTTAATCCAATTAATAGTTAAGCGAAGAGCCCATAAGGAAATTGAAAATAGCAATAAAAAGTTGGTGAGGTTTAAGGTTTTGTTTAGACTAACAAATGCTATAATTAAAAATACGGGAGGTATGACGCTCCAAAAAGGATCGTATAATGAGGCATTTCGTAATAGTAAACTGCACGTATATATAAAAACCATTGCAGCTAGATCTGCAAGTAGTAACCGTTGATTGGTTGAAAAAGCCTTGGTTAGAATGAAAACAAAAATACTGACTGCGATGCTCACAACATATAATAGGAAAACAATGAGTACATCTCTTTTTTTTCGATTCATTATATAACTCCTTTTTTTATCTTTGTAACTTTAGGAAGTCCCCATATACCTATTACACGAGGGCTTACCCAATACCCGTTTGGAATAGTGTGCTTTATTGCGCGTCGATATGTGTATATTCTGAAATCATTTCTTCACAAAAGGTTTCTATTGAAGAAAATGAGGTTAAATCTAGCGCATACGCCCGCACAAAAGATGTTGAAGAATTTTTCTTAAAATTCGCAATTAAGAGGTGGGCTTTTTCAATATTTCGTACTGCCATAATAACAGAAGCGTTTAGATAGAGTAAATTACGCATTATTTCTGTGCCTAAGGTTCCAGTCGCACCCGTAACAATGTATATTTTCCCACTTAAATCGCCAATGTTTTCGTTGAGCCATTTTTTATAGTCCATATATTAATTTCCTAACTTTATTTAATATCTAAGTTACATAGATTCAATTAAAAAAGTCCAGTGTTTTAGTATTCTATGATAGTATACTTTGAGACTTGTGACTATTATTATAACAGATTTGAAAAAGGAGTATTACTATTAAAAAACTTGAATACAAAAAACTACAGGAAGCAGGTTACCGAATAAGAATTGTAAGATTAACTTTTTTTATGCTTTTAGCCCTTATTGTTATTTTTTCCGCTTGTACAAATAAAAAAACAGATGATACGAAATCTTCTACAAACGTTTCAGGTGAGCCCCTTCTTTTGCCCCATGAGCCACTAGTGACACATCTGTATACCGCAGACCCCTCTGCTCATGTATTCGATGGGAAAATATTTATTTATGGCTCCCATGACCAAGATACTTTATTCCCCTCTGATAACGACGGAGGGAGTTATCAGATGATTGACTATCACGTTCTGTCTCTCGACGGATTTGATAAAAAGGTGACAGATCATGGCATTGCTTTTTCTGTTGACGATATTCCTTGGGCAAAAAAGCAACTGTGGGCACCGGATTGCATATACAAAAACGGAACCTATTATTTTTATTTTCCCGCTAAAGATGTTAATGGTATTTTTAGAATAGGTGTTGCAACAAGCTCTAAACCTGAAGGCCCCTTTGTTCCCCAAGAGCATTATATAACAGATAGTTTTAGTATGGATCCTTGTGTGTTTTTAAATGATGATGGAAAATCCTATATGATTTTTGGAGGCTTGTGGGGTGGCCAACTTGAAAAATGGCAGTCTGGTACATATAATTCGAACGACAGTGCCCCATCTGGAACAAAGCCTGCACTCGGCCCTATGATTGCAAAAATGAGCGCAGATATGCTTTCTTTTGATTCTAAACCAGTTGAAGTCCAGATTTTAGATGAAAATAAGAAACCTCTTTTGGCTAACGATACAGATCGCCGTTTTTTCGAAGGTGCATGGATACATACATATAAAAATACTTATTATTTGTCTTATTCAACAGGCACATCCCATTTTCTTGTCTATGCAACAAGCAAAAAACCTATGGGCCCTTATATATATCAGGGAAGAATTATGGAACCGGTAACAGGATGGACAACTCATCACTCTATTCTAGAATATAAAAACAAATGGTATCTTTTTTATCACGATTCAAAACTTTCTGGTAGAGATGCTCAACGCACAATTAAGTATACAGAGATTTTTTATGATACAAAGGGTAATATTCAGAAGGTTGTATTACCTAGTTTATAACACTGTCAACACAAATGTTTTTTTTTATTGACAGTGTTATCTGTTAAAGCCGGATACAGATTAGTTTATGGCACCATAGTATCTAGTAAGGTTTGAGTACTGCTGCCAAAATTGTTGAAAGCATTTAATGCTCTTGGGGGTAGCGGAGAAACACGCAAGCCCGTGAGTTCAATTGATGATTTTTATTAGTTGGTGAATACTAATATTTTTTAATAGCCCACGGGCGCGGATTTCAGAGCGAGGGGGAACCGCGACTACTTAATTAACAACTTTGAATGTGAATTATATTACGGTAGGTAAGGTGTTTTCCCCTTTTTAAAGTTCAAGAATTTTGCAGCACTCCTTATTAAGTGATTACAATTTACCCAAGGGCTTCTCATTACTGGGAAAATTATTCCCACGTATGGCCTGGATTCATATTGACAAATTTTGATATGAGAAATATATTTGACATATCAAGATATTTTGATGTAAGGATAATGAATTGAAAAATGGATACAAGAAAGATGTACAGGTCTTCAAGGCATTTTCTGATGAAAACAGATTGGCTATTTTAGATTTATTACGCAGTGGAGAACAATGTGCTTGTGTTCTTATAGAGCAGTTGGATATAGGTCAGTCTGCTTTGTCTTATCATATGAAAATTTTATGCGAATCTGGGGTTGTAGAGAGTAGGCAGGATGGTAAATGGACTCATTATCGAATCAGTGAAAATGGGCGTGAGAGCGCGTGTGAGCGTTTGCTTTCTTTAACATCTTCACAGGTGAGAATGGAGGCATGATTTATGCAGGTTTTTAAGATGGTGTGGGTGTTTTTTCAAGATCAATTACTTGGAATGAAATGGCTCTATGCTTTAATTGGAAATATACTTACTTCTTTTGGCTTAGACAGTGCGTCTCGCTTGGGCGGAAGCGTTCAGTTTTTTATATATGACGTAATAAAAATAGTTGTGTTATTATGCGTTCTTATTTTCCTTATTAGTTATATACAAAGTTATTTTCCCCCTGAGCGAAGCAAAAAAATTTTAGGTAAATTTAAGGGTATTTGGGCGAATATAGTTTCGGCTCTTTTAGGAACAGTTACTCCCTTTTGTTCATGCTCTTCTATCCCCTTATTTATTGGATTTACCAGTGCAGGGCTTCCTCTCGGCGTGACCTTCTCTTTTCTTATTTCTTCTCCAATGGTAGACCTCGGCTCTCTTGTCCTATTAATGAGTATTTTCGGTATTAAGGTTGCCGTTTTATATGTTCTTATGGGTTTGGTTATTGCTGTTATTGGAGGAACGTTAATCGAAAAATTGCACATGGAAAAATATGTTGAAGATTTTATTTCTTCGGCGAGTAATGTAGATATTGAATCTCCAGAGTTAACAAAACGAGAGAGAGTTCAATTTGCAAAAGAGCAGGTAGTTTCTACATTTGTAAAAGTAATTCCGTATATTTTAGTTGGTGTGGGTATTGGCGCAATAATTCATAATTGGGTACCCCAAACTTGGGTGAGTTCAATATTAGGTAGTAAGAATCCATTTGGTGTTATTTTGGCGACTCTTATTGGAATACCTATGTATGCGGATATTTTTGGTACTATTCCAGTGGCAGAAGCTTTGCTTTTTAAGGGTGCACAGCTCGGTACTATTTTGGCTTTTATGATGGCAGTAACAACACTGAGTCTACCTTCTATAATTATGCTGCGAAAAGCTGTTAAACCAAAACTTCTGGCGCTTTTTATTGTTATTTGTACATCAGGAATAATTATTGTTGGGTATTTGTTTAATTTGTTTCAGTTTTATGTTGGTTTTTAATTGATTATTAGTGGAGGGTATGTATATGGCATTTTTTAATAAGAAGAAAGAAGAAACGAAAAATTGTTGTAGTGCAGATAATTTTGATGCAGCAAAAATGATGCATGCTCAGACAGAGAATTTGCAGGGAGCCTCTGTTAAAGTTCTCGGTTCTGGCTGCACCAAATGTAATAAACTCGAAGCTGCTACCAAAGAAGCTTTGGAGCAGCTTGGAATGGATACAAGTATTGATCATGTAACAGACTACACCGCAATTGCATCTTACGGTGTTATGAGTACTCCAGCCCTTGTGGTAGACGGTAAAGTTGTTTCGTTTGGTACAGTTCTTAAAGTAGAAGAAGTCGTTAAAATTTTACAAAACGCACGGAGTTAAAAAAAGGAAGTTTTCTTCCTCGTGTAATTTTTATTTTGTGCTCTTCAAAAATTGCCGTAACACGTATTGTAATATTCCGCCGTTACGGTAATATTCAATTTCAATTTGGGAGTCTAACCGGGCAATTACCTCAAATCTTTTTTCCTCTCCATTCTCATTTGTTATAGAAATAGTAATTTCTTTTAAGGGACTTAGATTTTCAGCAATTCCTTTTATCGTAAAAATTTCTGTACCGGTAAGTCCAAGTTTTTGAGCCGAATCTCCCGTTTTATATTGAAGGGGTAACACTCCCATTCCAACTAGATTACTTCTATGAATACGCTCATAACTTTCGGCCAGTACACATTTTATTCCGAGTAAAAAAGTACCCTTAGCTGCCCAATCGCGCGAAGAACCGCTTCCGTATTCTTTTCCAGCTAGCACTAATAAAGGGGTGCTCTCGGTTGCATATTTTACTGTAGCATCGAATACAGACATTTCTTTATTACTTGGGAGATGACGAGTAAAACCACCCTCTTTTGTAGAGAGTTTGTTTTGTATTCGTATATTTGCAAAGGTTCCTCTCACCATCACTTCATCGTTTCCTCTGCGCGAACCATAAGAGTTAAAATCTTTTTTTTCAACACCGAGCGATAGGAGATATTTTCCTGAGGAAGAATTTTCACTAAAAGCTCCAGCTGGAGATATATGGTCAGTTGTTACGCTGTCTCCGAGCATTAATAATACTTGTGCATTT
>DATFIA010000204.1:0-12487 GCA_035270545.1 Treponemataceae bacterium | reverse complement strand
ATAGGAACTTCTACATGCGACGTTATAATTGGACCTAAGCCCGATAAGGGAGCTGAAGAAAAACTCATTGGCGGAATTTGCGGACAAGTAGACGGATCGGTTGTAGCTAACTGGATAGGCTATGAAGCAGGTCAATCTGCCTATGGCGATTATTATGCCTGGTTTAGAAATCTTCTCATGTGGCCTTTCCATCATTTTTCCGATAATTCGACCTTACATTTTGACGCAAAAACAATTGAGACTATAGAGAAAAAACTCCTAGCCTCTCTTGAAGAAGCAGCAGAAAGTATTGAGCCCTCAGAATCTTCTCCTGTTGCCCTAGATTGGATAAATGGAAGGAGAACTCCTTGGGCTAATCAAAAATTAGCTGCTGCCATTACTGGTCTCAAGCTAGGGACCGACGCACCGGCCTTTATGCGGGCATTGCTGGAGGCTACCGCCTTTGGCGCGAGATCGATTATAGAAACTTTTGAGGCCGGTGGCATCCGTATTGAACGCATTATGGCTATTGGTGGCGTTGCTCGTAAAAGTAAGCTTGGCATGCAAATTCTTGCAGACGTAACTAACCGCGAAATTCAAGTTACTGCTGGAGACCAATCCTGCGCTATAGGTGCAGCCGTTTTTGCAGCCACTGCCGCAAAATTATACCCTGACATTTTTGCTGCTCAAAAAGCTCTTTCTGCAGGAACCGAGCGAGTTCATAAACCAGATCCTGTCCGTGTAGCAATCTATGAAAAACTCTATACCAAGTTTTTAACTCTTGGAAATTTTATTGAAGGAGAAACGAAATGATAGATCTTAAACAGTATGAATTTTGGTTCGTTACGGGAAGTCAGGACCTCTATGGCGATGACACTCTGCGTCAAGTTGCAGAAGACTCACGCAAGGTTGTGGAGAGTTTAAACACAGACACTCGCATGCCCTGTAAAATTGTGTGGAAGGAAACGGTTCTTACTTCTGATGGAATCCGGACTTTGCTTGAGGAAGCAAATGCACATAAATATTGTGCCGGCATAATTACATGGATGCACACATTCAGTCCAGCAAAAATGTGGATTGCAGGATTATTATCTTACGACAAACCCCTTCTTCAGTTAAACACTCAATTTAATAGAGACATTCCTTACGATACTATCGACATGGATTTTATGAATCTCAATCAATCGGCTCATGGAGACCGCGAGTTTGGCTTCATTACGGCCCGAATGGAAAAAAAGAGAAAAGTGATTGTCGGACATTGGGGAGAAGATGAAACACGTAGCCGTATCGCCTTATGGATGAGAGCAGGAATTGCGGTTGCCGACGGTAAAAAACTCCGAATTGCTCGGTTTGGTGACAATATGCGCGATGTTGCAGTTACAGATGGAGACAAAGTTGAGGCAATGATTCAGCTGGGCTGGTCTGTTCCCTACTATGGTATTGGAGATCTTGTTGCATATATGGATTTAGTGTCTGAAACAGAGATCGCCGCACAAATAAAAATTTACGAAAATAAATACGACATTGTATGGGGAAAGGATCGAGATTTTGTTACAAAACATATAAAAGAGCAAGCAAGAATTGAACTTGCAATGAGACGCTTCTTTGCTGAACAAGGAATCAACGCCTTTACCACAAACTTTCAAGATCTACATGGAATGAAGCAACTCCCAGGCTTAGCATGCCAAAGCCTCATGGCCGATGGTTTCGGTTTTGCGGGCGAAGGAGACTGGAAAACAGCTGCAATGGTAAGAACCTTCAAGGTTATGTCAGAGGGACTGGGAGAAGGAAAACAAGGACTTGGAGCGTCTTTTATGGAAGATTATACATACCACTTTGAACCGGGCAACGAAATGAATCTGGGCGCTCATATGCTCGAAGTGTGTCCTTCTATTGCAGAAAAAAAACCAACTTTAGAAGTGCATCAACTCGGAATTGGAGACAAAGAAGACCCCGCACGCCTCGTCTTTACCGGCCGCCCTGGACCGGCAATTTGTGCAGCAGTAGTAGATTTTGGAAATCGTTTCCGTTGTGTGATAAACGAAGTTAATGTTGTAACACCACCTAAGCCCTTCCCTAAATTACCAGTTGCTCGCGTACTTTGGAAGCCAGAACCTAATCTGCGCGTTTCTGCAGAAACATGGATTCTGGCTGGAGG
This sequence comes from Treponemataceae bacterium, assembly GCA_035270545.1. Classification (GTDB taxonomy): domain Bacteria; phylum Spirochaetota; class Spirochaetia; order Treponematales; family Treponemataceae; genus Teretinema. Next base: position 10,350 of record DATFIA010000204.1, on the reverse strand, counting down.
GGGACATCATACTGCATTTTCAAATATTATCACCACCGACATGGTGAGAGACTGGGCAGAGATGGTTGGAATAGAATGCATTGCTATAGACCAAAATACAACTGTTACCCAATTTAGAAACGAACTTCGCTGGAATTCAGCAGCCTGGAGGTCATAATGAAGTCTTCGTATGCGTCACTTAAAGAAGAGGCATGGGAAGCAAATTGCGAGATCCCCGCAAGGGGTCTCGCTTTGTATACCTGGGGAAATGTTTCTGCTTTTGATCCACGAGCAGCCGTGTTTGCTATTAAACCGTCTGGGGTACCGTATAAAGATTTACGCCCACAAGATATGGTTGTTCTTGATCTTGAAGGTAATATAATAGAAGGCTCTTTGAACCCTTCCTCCGACACTCCAACTCATCTCGTATTATATCGTGATTTTAATACAGCCATGGGAGCTGAAATTCGAGGAATAATTCATACTCATTCAACTTATGCAGTTGCCTGGGCACAAGCATGTCTCGATATTCCTTTGTTCGGTACAACACATGCAGACCATATTCAAGTTTCTGTTCCTTGCACCCCCTACTTATCATCTAAAGCAGTTCAAAATGATTACGAAAAAGAAACTGGAAATTTGATTGTCGATCATTTTAGATCGCTTAAATTAAATTCTAACGAAGTTTCAATGGTATTAGTTGGTGGGCATGGACCCTTTGCCTGGGGATCCAGTGCTACAAAGGCAGTATATAACGGTGCTGTTCTTGAAGAAATTGCACGAATGGCATTTTTGACCCGCCAAATTAATCCCTCGGCGGAACCTCTTCCGCCCTATATTGTAGCGAAACATTATTCGAGAAAACATGGCCCAAATGCCTATTACGGACAGCAAAAAAAATAACCTTTTCCCAAAGGTTTGTTTTTATCTAATTTGTTTGACAAACCAACAAACCTCTTCTACTATAATACTTAGGCGTGTACCTACACGCCTAAGTGACTAAGAACGGATTTATTCCGTTCAATTTCCAAGGAGGAAATGAATATGAAGAAAATGATGTTAGCACTTGCTGTGCTCTGTATGACAGCCTCGTTATTTGCTGGTGGTAAAGCAGATACGGGAAAGAAATCTGCAGGAACAATTGGTATTGCAATGCCAACAAAATCATCAGCCCGATGGATAGCTGATGGCGGTAATATGAAATCTGAATTTGAAAAATTGGGATTCAAAGTTGATCTTCAATATGCAGAAGATGTAGTTGAAAATCAGATTTCTCAGATTGAAAATATGATAACAAAAGGTATCGATGTACTGGTTATTGCATCGATCGACGGTGAATCAATGACTAAGGTGCTTGAAAAGGCACATGAAAATAAGATTCAAGTTATTGCTTACGATCGACTAATTCGCAACTCTCCTTATGTCAGTTATTATGTAACTTTTGACAACTTTATAGTTGGTGTACAACAAGCAAGTACATTGGAAGATGCACTCAAACTAAAAACTGCAGCCGGCCCCTTTTACATTGAATTGTTTGGTGGCTCCCCTGACGATAACAATGCATACTTCTTCTATAACGGTGCAATGTCTGTTCTTGATCCCTACATAAAATCCGGTAAGGTTATAGTCGGTTCTGGCCAAATGGGCATGGACAAAGTTTCTACTCTTCGTTGGGATGGAGCAACAGCTCAAGCCCGTATGGATAATCTTCTTTCTGCTTTCTATACCAATCGTAAACTTGACGCAGTCCTTTCACCATACGATGGTATAAGTCTTGGAATTCTTTCTTCACTCAAAGGTGTTGGTTACGGTAAAGGAAACACCCCCATGCCTTTCGTTTCCGGACAAGATGCCGAGCTTCCTTCTGTAAAATCGATACTTGCAGGTGAACAGTATTCCACAATTTTCAAGGATACTCGATCTCTAGCTAAACAAGCTGTACAAATGGCCGTTGCGCTTCTTGAAGGCAAACCAGCACAAGTTAATGATACAAAGACTTATGACAACGGTGTAAAAGTAATACCTTCATATCTCCTTGCTTCTACCATTGTAACAAAGAGCAATGTAACTCAGGCACTGGTTGAATCCGGATATTACACCGCCGATCAGATTAAATAATAGAAACTAAAAAAAGGACGGCAGCATTGCCGTCCTGCTTGTTATGCTACCTAGAGGGAGAAAATGCATGTCGGATTTTATGCTCGAGATGAAAAATATAACAAAGGAATTTCCCGGAGTTATGGCACTCGATTCCGTAAGCCTGCAAGTCAGAAAAGCCGAAATTCATGCTCTCGTTGGTGAAAACGGTGCAGGTAAGTCAACCCTAATGAATGTTTTGAGTGGCATTTACCCTTACGGATCGTATACTGGTGAAATATGGCTAGACGGTAAGCTTTGCGAATTTAGAGATATAAAGCAAAGCGAAAAAGATGGTATCGTTATCATTCACCAAGAACTTGCACTGAGTCCATATTTATCTATTGCAGAGAATATTTTTATTGGAAACGAAAAATCAAAAGCCCTCGTTATTGACTGGGACAAAACACGCGAAGAAGCTGTCAAACTAATGACAAAGCTTGGTCTCGATGAAAACCCAAATACTCCAGTAAATCATTTGGGAGTGGGGAAACAACAAATTATTGAAATTGCTAAGGCTCTCGCTAAAGATGTAAAACTTCTTATTCTTGATGAACCAACGGCAGCATTAAACGAAAAAGATAGTGAAAATTTACTTCAACTTCTTTTGGAACTCAAAAATCAAGGCATTTCATCGGTGCTTATTTCGCACAAATTAAACGAGATAGCAAAGATATCAGATACTATAACGATTATTAGAGATGGTAAGGTTATTGAAACCTTAGATGTCCGCAATACAGAAATTTCTGAAGATCGGATTGTTCGAGGAATGGTTGGAAGAGAAATTAAAAATAGATTTCCCAAACGGGAAAGTGCTATTGGAGAAATGGTTTTTGAAGTAAAAAATTGGAACGCTTGGCATCCAGATGATAGTGAAAGACAAATTCTTGATAATGTAAGTTTGAATGTTCGAGCGGGTGAAGTAATTGGCTTAGTCGGATTGATGGGAGCGGGAAGAACAGAGCTCGCTATGAGTCTCTTTGGAAAATATTACGGTAAGAATATAACAGGACAAACGTTTATAGATGGAAAAGAAGTTCACTTAAACTCTATTCCTAAAGCAATCGAAAATGGACTCGCCTACGTAACAGAAGATAGAAAACAATATGGACTAATTTTAATTGATGATGTTCGCCACAACACAACACTCGCCAAACTTAAAAAGATTTCTCATAATTTTGTTATTGATGAACAAGAAGAAATAAAACAAGCGAAGAAATTTAAGGATGCATTGAGCATTAAAACACCATCTATCCTTCAATTGACAAATAATCTTTCAGGTGGAAATCAACAAAAAGTTGTGCTTTCAAAATGGATTTTTACGGACCCAAGAATTCTTATTCTCGATGAACCGACACGGGGTATCGACGTAGGTTCAAAATATGAGATTTACACGATCATCAATATGCTTGCATCTCAAGGGATGGCATGTATTCTTATCTCAAGCGAGATGCCTGAAGTAATAGGGATGAGTGATCGTTTATATGTGATGAGCGAAGGGCGTATCACTGCGGAACTGGATGGCAAAACAGCCACCCAAGAAGAAATAATGCGTAATATAATCCAGCACTAAGGGGTACTCGATGAATACCGTATTTACCATTGCGAAGAAAAACATTCGTCAGTATGGAATGCTACTAGCACTTGCAGCAGCGATGATCTTGTTTCAGGTTCTTACTCATGGGGTTCTCATGCGACCAATCAACTTAACAAACTTGATTCTTCAGAACTCCTATATTCTTGTTTTGGCGATTGGAATGTTACTTTGCATTCTAACAGGGAATATAGACCTTTCTGTTGGCTCTGTTGTTGCATTTGTAGGAGCTATATCTGCCACTTTAATGGTAGATAAACATATTCCAGCAATTCCAGCAATGATTATTGCTTTATTAATTGGGGGCCTTATTGGAGCATGGCAAGGTTATTGGATAGCCTACGTGAAGATTCCAGCTTTTATTGTGACACTTGCCGGAATGCTTATTTTCCGTGGTCTCGCACTTGTTGTACTCCAGGGTCAATCTAAGGGTCCATTTCCGGAACTCTTCCAAAGTCTTTCGTCTGGATTTATGAATGATCCCTTCAAAAGCGAAAAAAATATTATGACAATTATAGTCGGCTTCATTGCTGCACTGGTGATTATCATTAATGAAATTCATAAAGCACGCAAACAAAAGAAATTTGAGTTTGATACTCTTCCATTATGGGCTAATATAGCTAAAACATTCTTTTTAGTTTCTATTGTAATAGCCTTTGCTTTCGTATTTGCTTCATATAAAGGTATCCCTAATATTTTGATTCTTCTTTTTGTGCTTATAATGATTTATCATTTTGTTACAAGCAAAACTATTCCAGGGCGTCATATTTATGCTCTCGGTGGAAATGCTAAGGCAGCAAAACTGTCGGGAATAAAAACAGAACAGGTAATGTTTTGGGTTTATACAAACATGGGAGTTATTTCCGCCCTTGCAGGAATGGTTTTTGCGGCACGTCTCAATGTTGCAACTCCAAAGGCAGGCCAAAACTTTGAACTAGATGCAATAGCTGCATGTTACGTTGGAGGTGCTTCAACTACAGGCGGTATAGGGACTGTTCTTGGAGCTATTATTGGTGGTCTATTTATGGGTGTACTTAATAACGGTATGTCGATTATGGGTATAGGCATAGACTGGCAACAAGCAATCAAAGGATTCGTTCTTTTAGGTGCAGTTGCATTTGACCTTGCGTCAAAAGCAAAAAACAGATAAAAGAAATCACAACAGAATGGCTAGAAAAAATTACAAGGAAGAATAAAATTCCTGTAAATTTTCTAGCCATTTTTTATTTTTAGGATTTCAATCCAGTCATTACAATACCTTCAAAATAGTCTTTTTGCCCAATCAAATAAAATAGATCAACAGGAAAAAACGAAGGGCCGCACCGAGGTGCGGCCCTTCTGAAGGAGAGAAGAAAAAATCACAAGTCACAGGGGTTATTCCTGTTACAAAAAAATGAGCTAACAGCCCATTATGCCCAATATTAGGCTTTTTTACGCACTTTCCAGATCGCAAATAAAGCTATGAACGCTATGAACGCTATGAACGCTATACTTACATTTGAAGGAACAATGTGTTACAGCAAAGGAGAGAAAGAAGTTCTTCAGCGCTGTGGATTGTAGCAAGGACTAACGCCACGGCAATTATCTTTCTCATACTTTTCTTCATAGGGTATCTTGATGATTAATAGTATACCTAGTAGCAAAATACGTACATGAATAATCTTATTGAGTTAAAGGGAATAATTACCGATTTATAATTAATAAGTGCACTTTATTATTCGGTTGATTGATTTTTTACCGCACGGAATTCTCGAGGTGAAATTCCTGTTTTCTTTTTAAACATAAAACTAAAATAATGGGGGTCATTAAAGCCACTTTCGTAGGCAATGTCTGCACTCTTCATGCGTGTCGTTTTTAAAAGTCTTTTTGCATGTTCAATTCTCACACAGGTCAAATATTCTATAAAAGTTTCTCCAGCCTCTTGTGAAAAAATAGTACTAAAATGATTCGGACTTACATTTACCTCACTAGCAACAACATGAAGAGAAATATCTGAATCTGAAAAATGAGAATCAATATAAATTTTTGCTTTTTTAATCATTGATAAATGTGGATCAACTGGCATTGCATTCTGAAGAGCAAGTATTGCATGGAGTATTCGTCTAATTTCTGCAGTGAAGGTTCGTCGATCGGAGGCCATATCGATAAGCAGATCGTGATTCCGTGCAGAAGGAAATAGTTCTGTATAATTTCCGCCAAGTTCACGAACAACTGTCGTAGCAGCAACAACCAAATCGTAGAGAAGGTAATAACCAATATAACTAGATTGATTTTCATTTTTACCCAACATCTTCTCATATTGAGCCACAAAGCATTCGATATCTCCGCTCGAAAGCACTCGTAACCGATCTGCAACAGGATCAGAACCCGAGCGAGAGCCAGCTATATCTTCTGCTTCCATATCCGAAAAGCCGACAATTTCCTTCGTACCAGAAGCTACTATATGACGCAGGGCTGCATTTGCTTCTGAAAAGGATCGAGGTATCTCTGCAATTCGCTCAGCTGGAAGTCCAATACCTACTAGAATTTTACAGGAAGAGTTACGTTTTACCTCAAATAAAAGCCCTTGTGCAAGAGAGTAAGATCTTTCTTCTAGCGATTCTTCTCCTGTATCTTTTACAATAAATACATACTGATTTACACCTTGAGGAAATGCAATTACTTCAAGAGAGGACACTTCATAGGAAGCAAGGATTCTGCGAACTCTTTCTAACTGAGAAAAATCTTCTGTCGGTAGGTCAATTTCTACTATAAGAACAGAATAACCTTTTGCGATTAAATCTATTTCATGTACACGGGCAATTTCTATGGCTTTTTCTGCAGATACTTCCCCAGAAACTAAACTTGCAAGCCATTTTTCTCTTTGAGCTTCGGTATTAGATTGTGCCTGTTTTCGCAATGCAGCAAGGCTCTCTGATTCTCTTTTTTCATCTTCAATTCTATCTGCAATTTTCTCAAGACATTTAAGCATATCATCTGCAGATACCGGTTTTAAAAGATATTCTTCTACACCGAGAGAAATTGCTTCCCTAGCATATTGAAATTCATCATGACCTGAGATAATAACGATCTTCATCCATGGTTGTGTTTTTCTAATAATTCGAGTTAATGCGAGACCATCCATAAAAGGCATTTTAATATCGGTCAATAAAATATCAGGCTTCAGTTCCTGCAACATTGATAAAGCCATTTCTCCATCTGGAGCTTCGCCTATCAAATTAAAACGAGTATCTTCCCAAGCAATACTGGATCGAATTCCTTCGCGAACAACAATTTCATCTTCTACCAAAAAGACACTATACATGGGCTTGCTCCTCAGGAACACAGAAAGAAACGACTGTACCTTCGCGATACACGCTTTGAATATTCAGTGAAATACTTGCATCATAATAAAGCTGAAGCCTTTTGTTCACATTGTAAAGTCCATACATATCGGTTGTGGCTTCCCCACTCCCTGTACCTCCGAGCGTATAAAGAACTTCTGCAAGTCGCTCATCTGTCATTCCTATACCATTATCTTCCACTTTGAAACATAAAAAGCCAGCTTCTCGATATGCTTGTACTCGTAAAATGCCGCGGCCTCTTTTGTTTTTAATGCCATGATACAAAGCATTCTCGACTAAAGGTTGTAAAACTAATTTTAATATTGGAAAATTTTCCATTCCAGGTTCACATTCAACCGAGTAAGTTAGAATATCTCGGTATCTAATTTTTTGAATAACAAGGTAATTTTCTATATGGGCAATCTCATCTGCAACTGTAATCCAATCCTTTCCTCTACTAAGTGAAATTCTAAAAAAACTGGAAAAGGATCGTGTAATATTAATTACTTGATCATACTGTTTTGCTTCTGCAAGCCAAATAATTGTGTCAAGTGTATTGTATAAAAAATGAGGTGTAATCTGAGCTTGCAAAGCTTTCATCTCAGATTTTTGTAAGTTTTGCTGCTCTAGAATATTCATGTCTATAAGTTCGCGAATTTTTACAGCCATAGTGTTTAGGTTTTCTGCCAGATTTTCGAGCTCATAAATATGAGGAATATCTGCACGTGCGGTTAAATCTCCGGATGCTATTTGTGTAGAAAATAATTCAAGATCTTTTATTGGTTTTTTGATTAGTTTTGTTACTGAACGTTTTGCAAACATAGCAAAGGTAACAACCCCAAGCACAGTGATCATTTGAAGAAGAGCCAACCCCCAAACCATCATCTTTATTTTCTCGTTTGTTCGGTCTGCGGCTTCTATTTCAAGTACAATGAATTCTTCTAAAATATCAGAAACTAGAGCTGTTACACCTCGAATCTCGTCCAGAAGTTTTTCATTCTCTATAACTGGGTAACGATTTTGAATCTGAAGTCCAATTTGATTAACATACTTAGTAAGCGTCTTCATTGCACGACCAGCAACCTCCAGCAACTGACGATTTCCAATTTCCGTTGTTGTTTCCATTATATCTTCTAAGCCTATATTAATTACATTAATAATTTTGTATTGGTTTCCTTCTTCGAACCTCAAGTTTCCTGCAACTATATCCCAAAGTTCATTGGTAATTTCTATTTTCACCGTTTTATTAAGTTGGTTGGTTTTACTTACATTTGTAATCATCCTGTCATATCTGGTACTCTGAGCAAGAGAACTAACTATAGTCGTAACCGGAAGGATTAACATGACTGCAATAATAAACGTATAAGAATATTTGAGCATCTGAGAAAGACTCGTTAGCCATGAAAAATTCCGATGCGAAACAAATGAGAACATCAATAACCCCGTGGAGGAAGAGTGTCAAGATTTGCATCTCCCTGCCGAAAAACCTGTTCTTCAACATGGATGAGCCGCGGGATCTGTTGTCCTCGTGCAAGTTTACGCGATAGTTCAATAATGAGTGGGCCTGTCTTAGGATTACATTCAATTACACAGTTTATTTCTCCCAATTTAAGGGCGTCTATTGCAGCCTGTTCTGCATCTATTGATACTATAATAACATCTACTCCAGGTTTTAATCCCCATTCTTTCATTGCTTCAATAGCACCAAGTGTCATGCCGTCATTATGAGAATACACAGCATCGAAGGGAATAGAATTCTCCAAAATAGAGCTCATAATTTCGTAGCCCTTAGATCGTAAAAAATCCCCAGACCGGCTAAAGACTATTGAAAACTCTGGATGGTCTCTCAATTCCTTTCGAAAACCTTCTGCCCGACCAATTGCAACAGAAGATCCTTCGGTACCAGAAATCTCAACAATTCGAATACCTTTTTTTAGTGTCGCATACGGAAAAGAGTCTTGCAAAAACTGAGCTGCATGGCGACCCTCTTGCTCGCTGTCTGTTCCAATAAAGCCTGCATATAGAGTGATATCATCTGTTTCTATTTTTCGGTCGGTGGCTAGCACAGGAATGCCGGCATCTTTTGCCTCTCTAAGCACATTATCCCATCCACTTGTGACAATAGGGACAAAAGCTATTACATCTACTTGATATGCAATAAAAGAGCGAATTGCCTTTATTTGATTTTCTTGTTTTTGTTCAGCATTTTCAAACAAAAGTTGAACACCTGACTCTTTTGCAGCATTCTTTATAGACTGGCTATTACAATTTCTCCATGCGCTTTCCGCTCCAATCTGGGAAAATCCCAGAATAAGCTGTTCTTGATTTACAGACAAATCTTGCTCATTACCTAAACCATCCTCTGTAAAAGATGTTTCTAATAAAGCTTTTTTTAAGGTTTTAGATGAAGATGTTCGAGTACAGCCCAAAAAGGCAACAGCACAGATCACAGTGAAAAAACCTGCTAAGATAAGAAACCACTCCTTCCATTTAATCTGTTTTATTTTCATTTTTTACCAGCCTATTTTTTGCGTGTACGATTACTCTCAATTATACCCTGCTTATCATATGGGTGCAAGTTTTTTGATGCCCCTAGAGTTCTTACTTAAAACTACACCACGTCGAAAGCGATTCGCCCCTTTTTAAGCCCTTCGTTTGAGGGGGCTCCGAAGAAGGTATTTCGCTCACCCTTGCATGTTCTGCCTCAGTCTTATTCCTCTTTTTATGGTATAATAATGATATGAAAAACGAAAACATAGTTGCCCTTGCCACTCTTATTCGAGAGTCTAGTCACTGTGTCGCATTTACCGGAGCGGGGGTTAGCACTCTTTCGGGGATTCGAGATTTTAGAGGAAAAAACGGTCTTTATACCACAATGAACGCTGACAGAATGTTCGATATTGATCTTTTTTTTCTGGACCCCTCAATTTACTACAACTTAGCTCGTGATTTTATTTATGGGCTCGATGAAAAAAAGCCTTCTATTGTGCACATGGCTCTTGCGGCCCTGGAGAAAAAGGGCTATATGGATGCTGTTATTACACAAAACATTGACCTGCTCCATACTAAGGCTGGAAGTACTCATGTTATTGAAGTACACGGAAGTCCTTCTATTCACCGCTGCCCTTCTTGTGGCAAAACACAAACGTTCGCAGAGGTTGCTCCCATTGCGCATGCGGGGACGATTCCCTTATGTCCCACCTGCGGAACAACCTTAAAACCTGATATTACTTTTTTTGGAGAAGCCTTACCCCAAGACGCAATTTTCCATGCAATTGAGGAATCTCGCAAGGCGGATCTTATGATTGTTCTTGGCTC
>DATFIA010000203.1:0-5985 GCA_035270545.1 Treponemataceae bacterium | reverse complement strand
AACGCGACCAACACAAGAATTAATTGAATCAACGGCATCTTTATGCCTCCTATTCCTTAGCTTGAGATATAGTAACTATACGTTAGAAATTTCATCCCATCTGTTCGCCAGCACACATAAAGCACAATTTATATTAAAATTAAAAACTGACGCACAAAACAGGAACCAAGGCGAACTAGCCCAGAGGAGAGCGCCTCCCAGAACGAATTAACGTAGGCGTTGTGGTAATTTCTGTTTCACAGAGGACGGTGTGGTTAGGGGCTTCAAGACGTCGGTGTACCTACTACCGAAATAAAATCACCCCTGATTTTTCTTAAAGTTTTCTGCCTGTTCAAATATCTCCACGTATACTTCATCTCTCTCAACTGGAGGGTATCCAAACTTGTCTAATAACAATATTAGCCCAACCTTCAAAGCAGACTTAATATCATCGCGTTTATTCCAGTCAGGAAATTTAGCTTGACCGTTAACCAGAATCTTAACTTCTTTTGCAAGTTCTATTAACTTTTTTTCTGGGTATGAAAAATCATATTTCTTACACAGTGCTTTTAAAATATCGTAAAAGGCTTTTTCTTCAAAATCTATTCCTAGTTCATCCCCAGCCGAGAATTCCTTGTGCACTTCCCAAATCATCTCCGTTAAAGCTTCTGCCATTTCTTCGTACACTTCACTTCGGAACGTATCGTTTTCATCACGTTCATTGTAGCGATCGACAAGAGTCTTCATTTGTTTGCTAAAATCTATTCCTTTTACTCTATTTACTTTTTTAATCTCAGCAATCACCTTAGCAAGTAACTGCTGAAGGAGTTTTATTTTCGTATTTGGCAGTTTAATTTTATCAATTTTTGCTAAATAATCTTCATCAAAAATATCCTGTTCAGTTGCTGTCTCGTCACCTATTTTAATAATTTCTTGAACACCATCGCTTTCTAAAGCAGCTTTTATCATTTCTCTAACACGGGCATTCATTTGAGCAGTATCGGGTGCATTACCCTTTGTAAGCTTAAAAACAATAGACCGAACTGCTAAATAAAAGTGAGTATGATCTCTTTCATTTTGAGTCAACTGTTCACTACCTGCGCAAATATCATAGGCCGCTTTGAGTCGTTTTACTAAACCCATAAAACGGGTTTCTGTTTCCTTTGTTTTTTGTATATGTTCTGCAGCTAAATTAAGCGTATGTAACTGCTGTATAGTAGTTCCGTGAAAGTACTTAGAGCTGTCAAAGGGGTGAAATAGTTTAGCTAATAAATCCAAATAATTGCGAACAATAAGTATAGATTCAGCGACATCTTCAAAATTATCTTCATCACCCTTATTGTATTTAGCTAAGGCAAGGTTCATCTGCTTTTTAATGCCGATATAATCAACTATTAAGCCTTTGTTTTTGCCGTGAAATTTACGGTTTACACGAGAAATTGTTTGAATAAGGTTATGTTGTTGAATAGGTTTATCGATATACATGCTATCTAGGAAAGGCACATCAAAACCGGTGAGCCACATATCAACAACAATAGCTATTTTAAAATTAGACTTCTCATTTTTGAATTCGGCATCAAGGGTTTTACGATATTCTTTTGTTCCCAGTGAATCATACATTTCTTTTGGATCATCTTTGCCTCTGGTCATAATCAGTTTGATTCGTTCCATCGGCTTAATTCTTTTGCGTTCTTCTTCTGTTAAAATGACTGAGTCATCGGCAATCTTAATTTCATTCCATTCAGGTCGTAATTCAATAATATTTTGAAATAAGTTATACGCAATTTCTCGGCTACTACACACAAACATCGCCTTGCCTTTAACGGTCGCACCTTCAAAAATACGTTTTTCATAATGAGCAACAAAGTCTTCTGCAACAGCTTTTAGGCGTTTAGGATCGCCCAATATTGCATTCATTTTTGTCGTTTCTTCTTTGCTCTTTTCTATCTGGTATTCATTGGCTCCACCTTCAGCTACTTCTGCATAATACGCTTCAATTTTTTCAAGCTCAGTATTATTCAAAGCTACTTTTGCAGCTCTACCTTCATATACAATGCGAACAGTAATTTCATCTTTTACAGACTCTGTCATAGTATAGGCGTCTACTATCTTACCAAAAACATCGAGAGTGACATCAATAGGCGTTCCAGTAAAGCCAACAAAGGTTGCATTGGGTAACGAATCATGTAAATATTTAGCAAAGCCGAATGTTTTAGTAACACCGTTTTCACTTACCTTTATTTTTTGATCAAGGTTAACCTGGCTTCGGTGAGCTTCATCGGAAATACAAATAACATTAGTACGCTCGGTAAGAAGCGCTGTATCTTCGGTAAATTTATGAATGGTTGTAAGAAATACACCGCCACTTTGCCGGCCCTGCAATAGTTCACGCAAATGAGCCCTACTTTCTACGCTTAGAACGGAGTTGTCTCCAATGAAAATTTTTGCGTTGGTAAATTGTCCAGAAAGCTGGTCATCTAAATCAGTACGGTCGGTAATCATAATTATGGTAGGGCTTTCAAAGTGAATGCTCTTCATTAAAAGGCGCGCAAGGTAGAGCATTGTAAAGCTTTTACCACTACCAGTAGCTCCAAAGTACGTGCCACCTTTTCCATCACCTTCTGGTTTTTCTGCTTTTTTTATCGTTTCAAACAATCGTTTAGCGGCATAATACTGCGGGTACCGGCACACAATTTTTTCATTTTTTTTTGATGTATCAGGTAGATAAATAAAGTTTCTAATTATGTCGCGGAGGCGATTCTTATTAAGCATTCCTTGTACCAAGGTATACATACTATCTATACCGTCAACATCTTTAGCAAGCCCTGCGACACGCCTCCAGGCATAGAAGAATTCGTAGGGAGCAAAAAAGGAGCCTGCTTTATTGTTTACGCCATCACTAATAACGCAAAACACATTATATTTGAACAGTTCAGGAATATCACGGCGATAGCGAATAGTTAATTGGTTAAAGGCATCAAAAATGGTAGCTTCTTCACGTATGGCACTTTTAAATTCGAATACCACGACTGGTAAACCGTTAATATATAGAATTCCATCGGGTATGCGCTTTTCAGAGCCTACAATTTCGAGCTGGTTTACAAATTTATAGATGTTACAATCGACTGGGTATAATTCTTCTGTATCAGCTGCAATCATATCTAAATCTGAGCTTATTAGGTGCGCTTCGAGTCCATTGTAATCTATCAGCTCTATGTGAATGTCTTTTTGGTTGCGGTCCTCACGTTTTAGAATAAAACCATCGCTTAGCCAGCGCATGATAGTCTTGTTACTTTCATATAGGTCGCTAGAAGGCAAGGTTTTGAGTTGAAGTAAAATTGTTTTAGCTTCTGTAAGAGTAAGGGCGTTTGGTTTATATTTATTGAGCAGGTAGTGTATTAGATCATCTTCAATTAAAACTTCATCAACAGTTCGGGAAATTGAATCTCCAAAATGATGGGCATATCCTTCCTGGGCGAGTAATTCAATAAAGGCCTGTTCTAACTTTGCTTCGGTAAATTTCATTTATTTCTCTTTTCTAATTTTTTAATATCTTCTTCAATTTCTTTCAAACTTTGCTCTTTTTCAATGCCTTTTTGTTCTACCCTATATTTCTTAAATTCGACATCTGATTTTTCCAACGCCTTTTCGTGGCTAATTTCCCCAACGTGGGTTAATAGCTCTCTGCCGTTGATTTGCAAGATACTATCTAATCGCTGTATCCAATCTTTCATATACATGGGAGTGCGTTGTTGTGCCATTGTCTCAGCAAAGGCTAGGTATTGTTCTACCAATAAACCAAGCAATTTTATTTCATCTTCATTTAGGTAGTTTTTGGCAATACTAACGTCAGATTTTCTAACGGAAACCGTTTCTGTTTTATCATACGACTGCATTCCCAGCAAAGGCAAACTGGCATCTACTCTTCGGTACACTAATTCTGCTGCTGTTTGTTGGCTAATTGCCCATAAAAGTTTATTTTGAACAATTTTGAAAAATTCAATTGTTTTTTCATCTTTTGGGTTGTAATCAATACTAGTTGTGTAAATATCTTTGATTTTTTGATAAAAAAACCGTTCAGAAAGCCGTATTTCTCTAATGCGATTTTGCAATTCAGAAAAATAAGTCATTGAATCACCAGATTTGAAACGGTCGTCGTTGAGTGCGAATCCTTTTACTATGTATTCTTTTAACCTTTGTGTGGCCCAGATCCGAAACTGTGTGCCTTGGGGCGATTTTACTCTATACCCTACTGCTATGATGACGTCGAGGTTGTAGTAATTAGGAGTTTTTTGCTGAAATTCGGAAATTCCGAATTTCTTCATGGTTGTTGATTCTATAAGCTCTTGCTCTGTGTAAATATTTTTAATGTGCTCGTTTATAGTAGATTTAGCTTTACCAAAAAGCAGTGCCATTTCCTCTTGCGTAAGCCAAACGGTTTCTTCTTGGAGACGTACATCAATTTTGATATTGCCGTCTTTGGTTTGATATAGGACTATTTCACTGTTCATAAAACATCCTTCCAAAAGTAGGTCTTATTGTCAGTGGTTGTCCGGAAATTCCGGACAACCACTTTTTTACAGGTGTGTGTTCTTGCTGATTTTGGATTTCCAATATCAAACCTGCAAGCTTGACCACCCATTGTAATAGTAAAAGCATGCGAGTGTTGTAAATTTGAGTTACGAGTAAAGAAAAGAGAGGAATATGGTTGTTTGTTTTTTCCGCTTAGCATTTTCATAGTTAACTCTTTATTGTCGCCAGTTTTGAGAGGAGCAAATCTTTCAGTTCTATTAGCTTTTGGTTTTCCATTGAATATAAATATTTAAGTCTAAAGATTTTTTCAGTGTTCAATTCAAAAAATCTAAATGTATCATAGTTTGGGATTAGAATAGGAATCACATTAAATATTTGCATTGTTAAAAACTTAGTTGTTGTACCTACCGATGATTCTCTCATTTCATCTAATAAGCCTTTTATTTGAAAATATATCTGCTTATTTGAAATTCTATTATTGTTTGAACTAATTACATAAGTCCTTTGATAGGCATCAAATTTTCCGACGAAGTATTTCAGAGGAAACTTTCCTGTTGCATTATTCCCTCCAAGAAGAATAGCTTCTTGATCAAAAGCATAACTATTTACTTTATATATTTCTTCTGAACAAGTGAAGAAAGGGAATTCACCATTTTCAACAGCTTCATTTGAATCGAGTTTGCCTGTTTTGAAATTTAAGTCATGTTTGAAGCAACCTACTTCCCACCCCACCGGGATCTTCTTCCCGAGCTGCTCACTCTCAACCATATCCCCGCCACAACTCTTATACGGCTTGCCATTTTCATCAGGGAATTCGAATTCCACAAACCATTGTTTATAAATTGCTTGTGCGGTTTCTTCCAGTTTTTGAATCAGTTGCTGGTTCAGATTTATTCGGTTTTGGACAATGTTATATTCAGCTACTATTTCGCGCTGTTTTTCGATAGAGGGAATGGGCAATTGCATTTCACAAAAGGAATTCCATGGTAAGCCACCACGAACATCTGCATCAGTGTAAAACCAAGTATTTCGGTCAAATTCCTTTCGCGTAAACCACATCATTAAATATTTAGGATTTAATATATCTGTATCGATTATATTAAAAACATCATAAGCAGGAGACACCATAAAAGGTTCGACACTATCAGAAACAGCAATAGGTATTCGATAATCACGCCCAACATGCATTCTGTTACAAGCAAATTGATTTTTTTGTACAAGTTTATAATTAGATAAATCAGTACCGACAATATTAGCTACAGATGGCATAAAGTGTTTGTTGATATTTATACCTAAAAGTTCTTTTGCTTTTAATTCGCTGTTTCTCTCTTTTACAAGCAGGATATAATCACCTATCCTTTTATAACTTGATTTCATAGCCCAATTCCTTTTCAATCTCTTCGATAGACGGCAAACTGGATTGAAATTTTTCTGGTAAAGATTTTATAAGTTCATCTTCCCAGTTAGAAATAC
>DATFIA010000202.1:0-4062 GCA_035270545.1 Treponemataceae bacterium | reverse complement strand
GTGGGGGTAGCGGAGAAACCCGGAGCGCGCTTTTTATGAAAAGAGCGCGAGGATTTCATAGCGAGGGGGAGCCGCTTTGAATTATTGAAGGGTATTTATGATGAACAACATAAAGGGATGAATACGATGTTCCCCCCACTTTGATTTTTTTATTAATACCCTTTGAGAAATAAAGTACCTTCTTCGGAAAGATATAAACCATATTCCATTCCGCTTTCAAAAGAACGTATTGTAACCTTTTCATGATGCAAAGAGCCGAAAACTGATGGAAGCCAACGTTCTGTTTTTACAATAAAAAATAACTGTTTTAGAAAAAGTTTTTGCTCTTTTTCTAGGTTCATTTCTTCCCATAAAGAGGGATTCCCTTTATTATCGTAGAAACGGATTAGGTTTGAGCCGCCCCGAGGAGAAGTTTCATCGCTGTATACAGAATAAGGAAAAACTATCCAGCCTTTTTTAGTCCCAATGAGGACACAATCGAGGATTAACTCCCATCCGGGCCAAGAGCGCTCCAAGGAGGCAAGAGTCTCACCTGTAGAATTGTATATGTTCACGCGAGCACTAATGGTATCGCTACTACGTCCAAATATAGTCATAGAAACGGGAAGAGATCCTGAAGCAAGCGAAAGAGATTCAGCTTTTTCATCGAAAGATTTATACCAAAAAAAACCGAATAAATAGATTGAAAGGAAAAAACCAAGAAACAGCGCTAAGGCAAGGAGCTTTAGCATAAGTCTCATTTAAATGTTGCCTTTAGTAAGTGAAAGAAATGAATCTTCACTAATTATAGAAACACCAAGAGAGCGCGCCTTAATATTTTTAGATGAACCAGACTCTGGAGTATTAGTTACCAAATAGGTTAACCCTTTTACTACGCTCGATTTTACAGAACCACCTAATGTTTTTATTATGGCTTCGGCTTCACTTCTCTTCATAGAAACGAGCTCTCCAGTAAAACAAAAACTTTTTCCGGTAAAAATACCATTTGAAATAGGAGCTGCTATCGTTATAGAGCCAGAGGCAAGAAGGGTTTCCATTTCTTTTCTAAGTGTAAGAAGACCAAGACTGAGAGCTTTTGCCAATATTTGACCAAATTGATTCACTTGAGCAAAATCTGTTTCGCTGGCATTAAATAATTTATCTATAGTATCAAAGCCAGATAGAACTAGTTTTTCAACCATTGTTTCGCCAATACCATCAATATCAAAACCTGCAACAAAAGATGGTAACGAAATGGTTTTTTTTGCATAGAGGGATTTTAATACTTTTTCAGCACTGACTTGTCCCATTCTATCGAGTTCTGCAAGTTCTGCGACTGTAAGGGTATAGAGGTCTGGAATAGACCTCACTCGCTTTGAGTCAAATAATCGTTTGATTAGGCCTATTCCAAAATCGCGAATGTCTAAAACTGAAATCCATTTTTCTAGTCGATGATGTATTAATTTTGGACACTCAGTATTTGGGCAAAAAAGACGGGTTCCCTCGTCTTTTAGTGTAGTATTGCACGTGCTACAGATATTAGGCTGGATAATAGGAATTGAATCTGAAGGATTTTCGACCAGTGCTTCAATTTTTGGTATTATTTCTCCTCGTTTAGTTACAAGAACGCGACTACCTATGCGTAGTTTTAAATTTGCAATCATATTTGGATTTACTAAATTTGCTCTTTGAACTGTAGTTCCTGCAAGTTGTACTGGGTCTGTTATTGCAATTGGAGTGTACGTTGCACCCGATTCATTCCAAAAAACTTCCCGAAGAGTGGTAATTGCTTCTTCAAGACTAAATTTAAAGGCAATTTGTTTTTCAGGGCGTGGTCGTGCAAGATCTATGGGATCTATTTCTAATCCCTTTACAACAAGACCGTCAATGTCATATGCAAGGGTTTCTCGAATATCCATTACATGGGCTCGGTATTCTATAACAGAAAAAGAACCTTCACAAATATGAAGAGGAACAATTGTAAAACCCGCATTTTTTAACCATTCAAGTTTTTCAACTTCATTAGTAAATGGAGAATTTTTCGATTCACTCGTATCTTGAGTAACCAAAGCTGCATCATAACAAATAACTTCAAGATGTTCACAGCCATTTCCATCTTTTCGTTTCATAAGACCGTTTGCAGCATTTCTACAATTCGCCTTATCGCTAAAATAGGTAGAGTGTACCTCATGACTCATGATGACTTCTCCGCGAACGCCACCGGTAAATGGATTTAAGCCTAAAGGTCCTGCGTCGCCCAAAAGTTCTGGCAGGACACCCTTCATTTTTCGTGCATTAAAAGAAATATCATCGCCAATTTTACCATTACCTCGTGTAACAGCACAAAGGAACCGACCATTTCTATACTGAAGTTCAAGACTTGCACCATCTAGTTTATATTGTACCAAAAAAGTATCAAAGGGCATTTTTTTTGCCCATGTTTCAAATTCTTCAGGATTGGCTGCCTTATCTTGGCTTCCCATAGGGATAATATGTTCTCGTTTTGCAAAGCCATCTGAAAATTCTGAATTAATAGTAAGGAAAACAGTATTTTCTGGATCAATTTTGCGTAACTCATCCCAAATATCGTCAAAATCAGCATCGGAAATTTCAGGTTTACCGGTATAATAGAGTTCTTGATGATACCTGATACGTTCTTCTAGTTCAGAAATTTTGTGCCTTAATTCTGACATCTAAACCTCCAAAACAATTTTTTTAAACATAAGTTCTGTTATGCGATGTTGGGCTTTTTTTCCTTTTTCTTCAAAGCGAGTTTCAGGTCTCCAGGTTTGACGTGGAGCAAAACCCTCATACATACTTTTAAGACCCTCTGTTGCTTCCAATTCAAGCCAGGCTTCTTCTCCATAGGGTTCCCAATCTGTTGCCATATAAAAATAGCCACCGGGAGAAAGTTTTTGAGTAAAAAGGTTTGTACGTGGTCTTTGAACTAACCGTCGTTTATGATGCCGTTTCTTTTGCCAAGGATCGGGAAAAAATACATGAAAAGCAGCAATAGAACTGTCGGGAATCATACACTCAAGGACTTCTATAGCATCATGTTCAATGATACGTAAGTTAGTCAGACCTCTTTTTTCAATTTCCCCAAGAAGACGACCAACCCCAGCTCTATGAACTTCTATTCCTAAATAGTTTTTATCTGGGTTTTCTGCTGCAATAATTGCAGTTGCCTTTCCCATACCAAAACCTACTTCTATAGTAACTGGAGCTGTATTTTCAAATACATTTGTAAAATTGAGTATTTGCCCTTCAAAAGGAAGGCACCAACGCGCTGAATGAATTGCATAATCTCTTTTTTGGGCTTCTGTCATGCGACCAGCACGGATCACATAAGTGTGTATCCTGTAGGGATGCGGAATATCTTTGTGTTCGGAATTTTCCATAATTGTAATATAGTTTACCTCAAAAGTTCAGGGGTCAACAATACCCCAGCAGTGCTATTTCTGTTTTCAACAAAACATTGCACACGAGTTGCCTTAGGGGCAAGAGAGCGTAAACTAGCCATGCTTCCTTCAATTGTATTTTTTGTAGAACTTGGTACAGACCATGAATAATGCAAGGTATTATTATCATCTAAAAGAAGTAAAAAAAACCGTGAAAACTCTGACAATTCAGGATCACGCTCTATTATCCATGTATCTTTTTGTATAATTAAACTCAAGGGAATCTGTTCTGGAAAGGCAGGTCTTACAATAGAAATAAGAGAAATAGCTTCGTTTCCAGCTAGATCAGAGACGACGAGGGTATACATACCAGAAGGTATTGGCCCACCGCCAGGTCCTGCTAATGAACTAGACCCAGTCCAGCGGTCATTTCCTCTTAAACGAACAACAGCTACATCTTTATCTATATTCCACGTTAATCCGGTATCATTGTGAGTAAGGTTTATTGAAGAAAAATCTTGATTTCCGTCTATGTCTTTAATAAAAACAAAAAGGGAAAGTTGTTCCGAAAAAAGTGAGTTTTCAAGTTGAACTTTAACAATTTGAGCAGAAAAAGCGCTAATTTCTGGACTTCCCTGAGCACAAGACATAATTAAAAAAATTGAAACTAGTAAAGTAATAC
>DATFIA010000201.1:0-2817 GCA_035270545.1 Treponemataceae bacterium | reverse complement strand
GATCATTACTCCTGTAGCTTTTTCACAATTTGATATTAAAGGATGTCAATTTCTAAAGTCTCAAATTAACCGTGATACCGACAAGCTTCCTCAATGGAATATTTTGTTCAATTTTTTTAGAAAGCAAAGAACTGATAATCCGGAAAATCAACGTAATCAGTATGAATCGATATTCCGAAACGTTTTTAGTGATTACATCTCACCTGTAGTTATTCCAGAAACAACTTACGTTAGGAAAATAATAGATGCAGGAGAGCAATTAACAGCCACAAAACAGAAAGCTGCTTTACATAATGCAATAAAAGATCTTTCAGAATTCTGTGGTGCAACAATACGGCAAGGAAATACTAATGGCTAAATCATTAACGATGACTCGCGATAGCGATAAAATAGACAACTGTAATTCAGGAGATAGAAAAATTGGGTTTGATGTTTTCATTAAAGATATAAATTATGAAGAACCCTTTCTTTCGTTCTTTAAAATTAATGAAGAGGTTCTAGAAGCAATAACGGAGGATATGAAAAAAAATGGGTATGACTCTTCTAAACCTGTAGTCCTTTGGAAGAAACCGAATGGTGATAAGGTTTTGATCGATGGGCACACTAGAGTGAACGCTGCTAAGGAAGCAGGACTTATGAAGGTAGTAGCTTACGAAAAGATTTTTATAAATGTAGAAGAAGCAATTGAATATGCTATTCATAGTCAGAAAGCTCGTAGAAACATAACTAACGCAGAACTTTTCAAGAGTATTGAGTTAATTGATTCCTTAAAAACACCAGGAAATCAATCGGCTTCAGCTGAAGCCGATTACATTCCCGAACGTAGTGCAAGTAGAACAGCTCGTATAGCTAACACGAGCAAATCAACCGTTGAAAGAGCTCGTGTTGTTAAAAATAACCCTGAAGAGGCACAACTGGTAAGAGAAGGGAAAAAATCAATATACAAAGCATGCCAAGATATCAAAGCAAAAAAAACAGAACAGATTCCCCAAGAACCGCCCCTTGCTCCATTAGATCTCTACGAACCCTTGAAAAAGTTCCACATAACGCTCAAAAATGCTATCCAAGATCACAGACAAACTGAACTTGACATAGCTCCTGAGGATAAAGAGAGATTTATCCTTAAAGGAAAAATAGAATCTCTTGAATGGGCGAATGAAGAAGCGATTCGTATCTTTCCAAAGATTCCTGCAAATAAATCTGTTTTCGGTACTGATATAAGCACCCCTCCTTCCAAATAATAAAATATTATTAATTAATAGCCACGTGAAATATCGTGGCTTTTATATTGACATACCCAATAATTGATATATACTCAAAGTATAAATATGAAAATTATACAAACTACTGCCAAAGATTTTTTCAATAAGAAAACTCATTTCTTTCAGATTCCTGGATCGAATATTCAAATTGAACTGTCGCCCGAGGAACGACGAACCCTTGCCGGGATTCTCATGGGATGTTCAAAATCTAAACGGAAAGCCCTGGCAGCTGCCGAGAACGGTAAACGCGGTGGACGATTCAAGAACGAAGACCCCGCGGTAGGGGGCATAATCGCGCCAGCAACAGCCTCACGCTACGTTGCCAAGGGTAAGGCTGAATACGGCGAGTATGTTGAAGGGAACGCCTTAGCGGGCGTCTACACGAGCATCTACGGTGATGAGACTCTCACAGATATTATTGAAAACCCATTGTTCGACCCAAACAGCAAATACCGTATGCTAGTCAGAAAAGATATTGCAGGCCGTATTGATTTCTATGATGTACAATACTATAAGAAGCGCAACCAAAAATAGATCGGAGGTGAAAAGATGGACATGAGTTTTGTAAGCCTAAGGCCAGAAGGGGATGAGTCAAAAAAACAAATTTTGTACTTTGATATGGACAACGTGCTGGTAGATTTTAAGTCAGGTATAGCCCGATTAGATGAAAAAACAAAAGGTAAGTTTGAGGGGGATCTCGATGAAGTTCCTGGCATATTTGCTTTGATGGATCCCCTCACCGATGCCATTGAAGCATTCGAGTTTCTATCGCAGTTGTTCGATACATACATTCTTTCAACTGCACCTTGGGAAAATGCAACAGCCTGGTCAGATAAACTCCATTGGGTTAAAAAACACTTGGGCAAGAAGGCTTATAAACGACTTATATTGACCCATCATAAAAACCTGAACAAAGGTGATTTTCTAATTGATGACAGAACAAAGAATGGCGCAGACAAATTTGAAGGTGAATTGATTGCATTTGGGTCAGCAAAATATCCTGACTGGCAAAAAACTACTGAGTATATGTACCAACAGTGGCTTAGGTCAAAACAGTAACAAAATTGCTAAATTTAGAAGATGAAAACAGAGAAATGAGGATGAAAAAAGGAATAAAGCTAATGAAAACTAATATTTGCTCCTGTTTTCATGAGTTAATTTAATTACTGTAGACCCTAGAGCCTGAAAAAAACCAATGAATTTGAAGCATAAATCTACTTCAAAACATAGAAAAAAGGCAGAATATTCTATTAAAGTCTATGAAAGTCTATATTAGGTGTCTATTTTGGCGTTATAACTTGTTAATCTGCACCTATGAAATTTTCATCTATTAGGCACAGATTAACAACAAATTGTAAATAAAATTATGGTAATGGTAAAATATTTATGGAGGTATTACAGATGGCATGCGACGTTATGATTATTCTGAGAAAAGACAAAACTGAAGAATTAAAAGTTGATCCTTTATGGTGGTGGCCTAAAGAAGAGCTAAAAGAAGATGCGCGTTTTACACTTTCAAAAGAGCTGGGAAGTTATTACGATTATGTTGCAAAAC
>DATFIA010000200.1:0-14720 GCA_035270545.1 Treponemataceae bacterium | reverse complement strand
GATTAAAGATGAATAAATCTTCAGAGCCAATCTCCGTTTCTGTGAGCGTAAAAGCGGGTAGGTATAACGTAAAATTTTTGGTCTCCGATATTATATTTCCTGCATTGTCTGTCGCTCGTACATATAGGGTAAAGTTCCCGTTTGTTACTTTGTTATAAATAAATGACCAATCACCTCCCATATAAGAAGTTTCATTCCATGCTATGTTGTCAAAACTGTATTCGAGATTTTTAACACCAGAGGTACTGTCTGTTACAGAACCATTAAACGTAAAGGGAACATAATTGATCGTCTGACCAGTACTTGGTGTATTAATAACAATATACGGAGCTGTAGCGTCTACCTGTATCTTTCTTGTAAGAGTTTTTTCCTCTGATGCAGAGTTAGTTGCTGTAATTACGTAGGTATAAGAACCATCCGCTAAGTCGCTTTCTGTATAGTCCCATTTTACAGTATTTGCATCTACAACTGAAGTTGTGAGCAGTATTTGTGTACTACCTCTAAACGCTTTTAATGTTGCTTCTCTATTTAAACTTGTTACAGTTCCACTGATTGTGTAGTCATTGTGATTAAAGATGAATAAATCTTCAGAGCCAATCTCCGTTTCTGTGAGCGTAAATGGGGTTGCTTCAACAATTCCAATTGTTAGATTCATTCGTAATTGCAACGATTCAGCATTAGCAGTGGTGTATTCTATATAGATGAAATAAGGACCCTCTCCGGGTTGATTAAGTATATAAGTAGACTCATCCCCTGTCACCTGATTTATCGGAAGAGCATCTCCTAGCCTTTTACCGTCTATGCCATACACAGAGAGTTCCGCGGTTAAAGAAATTCCAGGCGTTTGCGCTAAATTTACGGTGGTTATTTCAAAAGCACTTATTGTTTCACCTTGAGATAAGCCCGATGTATAATCGCCTGTTTTTAGAAATCTGCAAACAGTTATCTCTCCAGTTTCAGGAGTTAATGTTATATCGCTTCCCGGGTTCAAGGTAAGTTCTGAGCCAACAGCCGGTATGAGGGTAAGTTGCATCTCGTTCGTTTTTCCTTCTACCACTGTAAAATCATTTAAAGATTGATACGTAAATTGTCCCGATCCAATTGTTGCAATTTCTGAAACCAGAGAGTTTGATTTAATAGAGGAAAGACTGAGCTTGTCTAAGATCGTTGCAGAAAATAAAGCCATAACAAAAGAATATGTTCCGCTAGGAATGTCAGTTGTTATAAATGGAATTCCAGGCGTCGCTAGATAGGGTCCATACACTTGAGCATCTAGCACGAGATATAAATTTCCTCTTCCTTTTATTAATGCTCTGGTTTCTGTTATATTCTCATTTTCAGAAGAAAAAGTCGAAAAATTAATTATTATTGCCGTTTTTTCGCTATTTTTCCACGCAGGTTCCAAATCAAAGGAACAAGAAGCAATAATTAAGGTCAATATCATGACTGAGGTAATTATAGCTTTCAAAGATATATGTTCACGGAGTTTTTTCATTAAAGGTCCCCCTTATACAAGTCTTTATTTATTTGTCGAGCAAGACAAGAATATTGTCAACCAAATCTAACATTTTAATTGTAAAATATTACATACTATTAATAATTAAAATTTTGCATGTAGTAGAATTATTGAAATTATTTAACCTTGCTTTCCTATAAATACTCGCTTACACTTGAGAACTTCAAGGAGACTTCATTGTCAAAAGCAATCTACCGTGTCCTTCCTGCTGCAGTCCAAGACACTAGTCCTCTTAGTGAAACTCTTATCTCTTTCCTTCGGTTTCTTTCTCCAGCTTTTATCCGTTATGTTTTGAAAGTTGATTCTGTTCAAATTATGGGAACTGAAAAATTAGTAAATTCGTTCCATGACTTTCAAGATGGTAATAGCCGTCTTATGTTGGTTTTTCGCCATCCCTATGGTGAAGAACCTCAGATACTCGGGCATACTATATTGAACGTATTACCTAAAGCAGCTCGGCGTCTGGGAAATCCATTAAAACACAAAACCCACGCGCATTTTATTCATGGCTATGAGGTTCCTCTTTGGTCTCCTCCTCCCATCGGTTGGCTTCTTCCCCGAGCTGGAGCCCTTCCTGTTCATCATTCGAAACTCGATTCTAAAGGACTCTCTCGATTACGCAGTACCATGTTAGATGGCCCGTATCCTCTAGCCTTGGCTCCAGAAGGTCAAGTTTCTTATTCTAGTCAATCTCTTCCTCGAATGGAGAGGGGATTTGCTCATATAGGTCTGTGGTGTGCAGATGACCTTGAAAAGGCTGGTAGAAAAGAACAAGTTTCAATCCTCCCCCTATCGATACATTATAATTATGGTAAGCGTGGACCAAAAATTCTAGAAAAAGCCCTTTCTCTTTTAGAACATGAGTGCAGCATAATACCTTCTTCCTCAAACCCTATTCAGCGCTTAAAAGAAGCTGCACATGCAATAGTCCAATCAGCCGAAAATTTCTATGCAGAACTTAAACGACAAAAATTACAAACAACTCACAACAGCGACCATATAAATAAAACGCTAAAAGAACGCTGGGAACATATATTAGAAATTGCACTTGAAACTGCCGAAAAAACCCTTAATATTCCAAATAATGGGGATATAATAACAAGGGTGTATAATATACGCCAATGTTGTTGGGATCGAATTTATCGACCCTTTGATAAAAACTTGAGCCCCTTGGAACGTAGGCTTCAAGATCGCGAAGCAGGAGAAGCCTATCTTGCCATGCGTCACATGGAAACAGTGGATATTGGATGGTATATAGATTTTGATGCAAATATTGAAAAAGATTCTGTAGATCTTCTTATTGAGAGAGCTCTTAATTATGTGGATGTAACGAATCGACTTCAAGGAGGAAACTTAACAAATAGGCCCAATCTTGGTAAAAAAAAGGTATGTTTTGTAGTGGGAACCCCCATAGATATTCGCTCACGCTCAAACCTTCTTGGGCAAGATAGAAAAACTCAGATTGACTTGCTTGCAGGTGAATTAGAAAAAGAATTTTTAAATTGTATCGATATATATCAAAAGGAGCATCAAAATGGCAAGCAATAAACTTCCTGTTAGAACCAAAATGGGTTTTGGAGTCTGTGACCTCGGTGGAAACCTTTTCTTCACCGCGATGGGTTTTTGGAGTCTTATTTACCTTACAGATACTGTCGGTTTAGCTGCGGGGCTCGCTGGTTTTGCAATAATGGTTGGAAAACTTTGGGATGCTGTAACAGACCCTGTCATGGGTTTTGTATCGGATCGAACCCGGTCTCGCTGGGGCAGACGCCGTCCATATATGCTTTTTGCCTCCATTCCTCTGTTTCTCACAATGTGGTTTTTCTTTACCAATCCACATATCAAAAGTCCCATCCTCTTGACCCTTTGGGCAACTTTAGCCCTTATGCTCCTTAATACAGCCTACACAATCGTTAATATACCGTATTCTTCTCTTACACCGGAACTCACCGACGATTACCACGAACAAAGTAGTCTTAATGGCTATCGTTTTGGTTTCGCGGTTTTTGGAACAATTCTGGGGGCTGCAGCAGTTCAGCCTATAGTTAATGCATTCCCAACTAAAAGCGCTGGTTTTTCTGCAGTCGGCGCTATTCTTGGTTTAGTCATGGCAGTTACCGCTCTTATCACCTTTGCTTCTGTAAAAGAAAAAGATCATTCAAAAACCGAATTACCAAAAGACGGGTTTTTTGCTACATATCTTTCTGTTTTTAAAAATAAACCATACGTTCTTTTGCTCATAACCTATGCTTTAAATCTTACCGGTCTTAATCTATTACAAGGAATCCTTGCCTATTACACAAAGTATATGTACCAAGACGAAGGACTCACAACAATGGCTATGGTAATGCTTTTACTTATTGCCATGGTCTGTATTCCTATCTCTGTTATTGTTTCAAAACATATAGGAAAAAAACTCACCTATCAATTTTCCTTTGCTATGATGGCTCTTGCCTGTGTTGGAATTTATTTTTTCGCTCATACAATTGGCCCCAAATTTTTCCTCGCAATGATGGCTTTCGCCGGTGTTGGTGTCGGTTTTGGCTTTGTAGCTCCTTGGGCAATGGTTCCAGATGTAATTGAATACGATGCTATAAAAACAGGAAAACGAAAAGAAGGAGCTTTCTATGGAACTTGGACCTTTACTGCAAAAGTGGGCCAAGCCTTCGCTATCTTTACCACTGGGTCTATACTCGCATTCGTAGGCTATATTGCAGATGCAACTCCATCTCCAGCAGTCCTTAGTGCAATTCGCCTTATTGTAGGGCCTCTCCCTTTTGTGGTCTTAATTGCTGCAATCATCGTAATTCAATTTTATCCAATTGATGAAAAAACGTATCAAAAGATAATGGCGAATGAAAATGAAGTAGAAAAATTCTAATAAAATAAAAAAATATGAGCAGAGAAACGTAATTTTCCTCTGCTCGTATTGCAACCGAAGCTGCTAATACTTTCATAGATGCACAAAAATCTCTCAATAAAAAAATGGAAATCTCTGTTGGTTTTGATTACATTAAAGGTGAGGATATTCCTCAAATGTGTGAGTGGGCCCTTAAAGAAGCAAATCCTTTTGATCCATTTAATTCAACTTACTAAGGAGTAGGTATATATGAAAATTGAAGAAATAGTTCTTTCACAGCGAGAATATTTTAATACAGATGTTACGAAGAGCGTTTCCTTTAGAAAAGAAGCTTTAAAAAAACTATATTCAGCT
Source organism: Treponemataceae bacterium (assembly GCA_035270545.1). Classification (GTDB taxonomy): domain Bacteria; phylum Spirochaetota; class Spirochaetia; order Treponematales; family Treponemataceae; genus Teretinema. The sequence goes on along the minus strand of DATFIA010000200.1, from coordinate 9,990 downwards.
ATAGTTGCAAATGAAACTACTATACTGCAGGCTCTCAAAAAAGATCTAAATAAATCAAATTTTGAAGGTTACATGACTGAAATTGGAATGGTTAGAGATGAGTGTAGACATGCAATTAGACATGTTTCTTCTTGGGCAAAGCCAAAGCGCGTTCGAACCCCTTTCGCTCAATTTCATTCTCAAAGCTATATTCTTAAAGATCCTTATGGAGTCGCGCTCATAATGTCCCCGTGGAACTATCCTTTCCAATTAACAATGGCTCCTCTTATTGGTGCTATTGCTGCTGGAAACTGTGCCGTAATTAAACCTTCGGCCTACACCCCTGCAACTTCACAGGTTATAGCAGATATGATTTCTTCAAGATTCCCAGCTGAATATATAACAGTAGTTCAGGGTGGACGTAAAGAAAATACTGCATTGCTAGACATACACTTTGACTACATTTTCTTTACTGGTAGTACGACTGTTGGTAAATTAGTAATGGAAAAAGCTTCTCGATTTTTAACTCCTATAAGTTTAGAACTAGGAGGCAAAAGTCCTGCTATTATCGATGAAACTGCAGATTTAAAGATTGCTGCAACTCGACTCGCCTGGGCTAAGTTTTTGAATGCAGGGCAGACTTGTGTCTCACCAGATTACGTTCTTATTCACGAAAGTCGCAAAGAGGAATTTATTGAGGAATTACGAAAAGCTATTGATAAAGCTTTCCCTCAAGGGGCTCTAAAAGACAAAGAGTATGTACATATTGTTAATGAAAAGCAGTTTACACGTTTGTCTGCTTTCTTAAACAATGGGAAAACAGTTATTGGCGGTGGCACAGATCCAACCATTCGCTGCATTGAGCCCACAGTTTTAGATAATATAAATTTTGACTCACCTGTTATGCAAGAAGAAATATTTGGTCCTATTTTCCCTATTCTCACATATAAAAATTTAGATGAGGCAATACAAATTTTAAGAAAAAAACCAAAGCCGCTCGCCTTGTATTTTTTCACTAAAAGCAAAACAAATCGCGAGAAAGTTTTTTCTTCGTTAAGTTTTGGTGGTGGCTGTGTAAATGATGCGATAATACATCTCGCAACATCTGAAATGGGCTTTGGTGGTGTAGGAGAAAGCGGTATGGGCAGTTATCATGGTAAAAAATCTTTTGATACTTTTACACACGAAAAAAGCATTGTAGATAAAAAAACATGGATAGACCTGCCAATGAGATATAGACCTTATACAAAAAGAAATTATAAATTGATACGAATGTTCTTAAAATAAATGCACCTTTAACTCTGCAGATTAAGGAAGTATTTATCCTCTTTGACTCAATAAGTGCTATTTTAAGAGCTGATCTCTAAAGAGGGTAAAAATATAGCATGCGAAAAATACCCATCAAAACCTGTTTTTGGCTATTCTCGACGTTTTTTTACTAGTTTAATAAAATATTACGATTCACATATGCCATAAGTAAGAGTACAATGAAGTATCAAGTTATTTTAAGAGGAGTACGTATGAAGAAAATCGTAATGACTGCTATTGCTATCGTTATGGCAACTGGTCTCGTTTTCGCTGGTGGAGCCAAGGATAGCGGCAAAGCAAAAGTTGGTGTTTCAATGCCAACACAGAGTTTACAGCGTTGGAATCAAGATGGAGCTAACATGAAAGCTCAGCTTGAAGCAGCTGGTTACGCAGTTGATCTCCAGTTCGCTGGTGACAATGATATCCCAACACAGGTTGCTCAGATTGAAAACATGATCGTTGGTGGATGTAAAGTTCTTGTTATTGCAGCTATTGATGGTTCTTCATTAACTGAAGTTCTCAAAGATGCAAAAGCAAAGAAAATTCCAGTTATTGCCTATGACCGCCTAATTATGAACAGTAACGCTGTAACATATTATGCTTCATTTGATAACTTCAAAGTTGGTGTTATCCAGGGTGAATACCTTCGAGACCAACTCAAGCTTGCTTCAACTTCAGGCCCATACAATATGGAATTGATCACTGGCGATCCCGGAGATAATAATGCTGGTTTCTTCTTTAATGGTGCTCTTTCTATCCTGAAACCTTTCATGGACAGTGGCAAAATCGTTATAAAATCTGGCCAGACAACATTCGCACAGTGTGCAACTCCTGGTTGGTCAACTGAAGAAGCTCAAAAACGTTATGAAAACATCATAACTTCTGTTGGTTATGGTCCTAAGGGCGTTAAACTTGATGCTGTTATGGCTTCCAATGACTCTACAGCACAGGGTGTAACAAACGCTCTTGTTGGCGCTGGTTATACAAAAGCTAACTTCCCTCTCTTAACAGGTCAGGACTGTGATAAAGCTTCTGTAAAAAACATGCTTCTTGGAATTCAGAGCATGAGTATTTTCAAAGACACTCGAACTCTTGCTGCACAAGTTGTTGAAATGGTTAATGCAATTATTAAGGGAACACCAGTTCCAATTAATGATACAAAAACCTATGACAATGGAACAGGAATTATTCCATCATTCCTTTGCGTTCCTGTTTTTGCTACTCTTGATAATTACAAATCAATTCTTATTGACAGTGGTTATTACAAAGAATCTGATATAGCTGTTAATTAAGAAGCAGTACAGATTTCGCTTACATTGACAGACAGGCGGTTAATCTGCCTGTCTGTATTTTTTACACTATGCTGGGAGGATAAATTGGGTAACGCTCTTCTAGAGATGAGAAAAATTACCAAAACATTTCCAGGCGTCGTTGCTCTGGATTCAGTTGATCTAGAAATAACTGAAGGCGAAATTCATGCGCTAGTTGGAGAAAATGGAGCCGGTAAATCGACCTTAATGAATGTTCTTAGTGGAGTGTACCCGTTTGGGGAATATTCTGGGGATATTCTATTTCACGATAAAGAATGTAAATTCAATAATATTAAAGATAGCGAAAACGAGGGAATCGTTATTATCCATCAAGAACTCGCTCTTGTACCCTATCTATCGATTGGCGAGAACATGTTTTTGGGAAATGAACGAGGCTCGTACTTCAATATAAATTGGGATGAAGCATACGCAAAGGCAGATGCATTACTGAAAATGGTTGGTTTGCATGAATCTTCGAGAAAGCTCATAAAAGATATAGGTGTTGGTAAGCAACAGTTGGTAGAAATTGCAAAAGCATTGGCAAAAGATGTAAAATTGCTTATTCTTGACGAACCAACTGCTTCGTTGAACGAGACAGACTCGAAGAAACTCCTTGATTTATTGCTTGAGTTCAAACAACGAGGAATGACATCGATCCTTATTTCACATAAACTAAATGAAGTCTCTTATGTTTCTGATCGAATTACTATAATTCGAGACGGTGCTGTTATACGAACACTAGATAAAAAAACTGACCCTTTCTCCGAAGATGAAATTATTAGTGGTATGGTTGGTAGAAGTCTTGTGGATCGATTCCCTAAACGTAAACACATAATAGGTGAAAAAACGTTTGAAGTAAAAAACTGGAATGTATATCATCCGCAATTTGAAGGTAGAAAAGTGGTCGATGAGGTTAACTTTAATCTTCGAAAAGGCGAAGTTGTTGGAATTAGCGGTCTTATGGGCGCTGGTCGAACAGAGCTTGCGATGAGCATTTTCGGTAAAAGTTACGGAGTCGGAATTAGTGGAGAGGTTTATATTAACAATAAGCTTGTACACCTTAATACCGTGAAAGATGCAATCGAACATAAAATTGCCTATGTCACCGAAGATCGCAAGGGTAATGGACTCATTTTGTCGATTCCCATTTGCGAAAATACCACGATGGCAAAAATGAGCAAAATAAGCAAGAATAATATTATCGACCGAGATTTGGAAATAAATGTATCAAACGATTTTAAGCAAAGATTAGGGACAAAATGTACCTCAGTCATGCAAAACACTGGAAATCTCTCTGGAGGAAACCAACAGAAGGTTCTCCTTTCTAAATGGATGTTTGCTGACCCAGAAATCCTTATCTTAGATGAACCAACTCGAGGAATTGATGTCGGTGCAAAATATGAGATATATAGCATCATTAACCAGCTTGTTGAAGCAGGTAAAACCGTATTGTTCATCTCGTCAGAAATGGCCGAGATCTTAGGTATGTGTGATCGAATATATGTAATGGACGATGGAAAAATGGTCGCCGAGCTTGATCAAAAAGACGCAACACAAGAAACAATTATGGCATGTATACTTCAATCAGGAAAAGGAGTCGAGTAATGGCACACAGTATGAATTTAAGAAATACCTTAAAAAAGAACACAATGCTTATTGCGTTGATAGTTATTATGGTCTTGTTTCAAGGTCTGATAGTTGCTTTTAATAAAGGTTCGTTATTCAACCCAGCTAATATTTCAAATATTATTAGCCAAAATGCGTATGTTGTAATACTTGCATCTGGAATGCTCTTGTGCATACTTACCGGTGGTAACATTGATCTTTCTGTTGGATCTATCGTAGCTCTCGTTGGAGCAGTCGCTGGAACACTCATTGTAACACTGAAGATGAATATCTATCTTTCAATGTTACTTTGTCTTGTAGTAGGTCTTTCAATTGGTGCATGGCAAGGGTTTTGGATCGCCTATGTGCGAATCCCACCTTTTATTGTTACCTTAGCTGGAATGCTTTTATGGCGTGGAGTTGCTATGATTATCCTCAATGGATTAACCATTTCTCCATTTCCAGATAATTACCTTAAATATTTTACAAGCTTTCTTCCAGAAGGTAGTGAGGGTCTATCTATCTACACGGTTACAATGACAGTCGCGATATTGTCGTGTGCGTTGTATATTGTCCTTCAGGTTTTCGATCGACTTAAAAAAATTCGCAAAGGTTATGACATTGAATCTATGTTTGTCATGATTCTTAGACTTACACTAATAAGTGCAGCAGTCTTACTCGTTGGCTGGTTTCTTGCCAGACACAAGGGAATTCCTGTAGTCCTTATATTGATTACTGTTATTGTTTTAGTATACGGATTTTTTACGACTAAAACGGTACCAGGAAGACATTTGTATGCTCTTGGAGGAAACGAAAAGGCCGCGAAAATGTCTGGTATAGATACGAATAAAGTTTTATTCTTTGCCTATGCCAACATGGGTTTCCTTTCAGCTATTGCTGCACTCGTGTGCGTTGGTCGCTTTAATTCTGCTTTCCCAGCTGCAGGTACTAACTATGAACTTGATGCTATCGGTTCGTGCTTTATTGGTGGTGCTTCAGCCTACGGTGGAACAGGAACTGTAGGTGGCGCAATAGTTGGTGCTATTTTTATGGGTGTTCTTAATAATGGTATGTCTATTTTAGGTATTGACGCTAACTGGCAAAAAGCAGTTAAGGGTCTTGTGCTACTAGCAGCTGTTGTTTTTGATATTCTTTCCAAAAAACGCGCAAAATCGAAATAATTTTTACTCTTTAATGAGCCCTCTTTCCAGAAATTTTGGAAAGAGGGCTTTTTTTATGTAATTTTGTTTACCTTTTCTACCAAATAAACCCAACTACCCAGGCGGCAATGGCTCCAAATACTAAAAAAGGGCCAAAGGGTATTTTTTGATGTTTAACCAATTTCCCCCGCAATACTAAGAATAAGGCTACGAACAGACCTGTAAAAGAGGCGAGTAGAAAAGCAAAAATCGTAAGCCATGGTCCGCAAAAAAGTCCAATACAAAGTGCTAATTTAACATCTCCGAGACCGAGCCCTTTTGTTGTAAAGCGAATAAAAAGAAAAAAGACAGCAGCGACCGCTGCAGCCATGAGCGAAAATGGAAGAGCTCTTAAATTGGTCAATGCAATCCACAGGGCAAGTAAAAAAAATAATGGCAAGGTGAGGCGGTCGGGTAATCTGTATTCGCGTAGGTCAATAATGGCTGCAGGGATAGAGAATGCTAAAAAGATGAAAAGCAAAACTAACTCTTTCCAATTATTCATAGGTATTTAAAGTATCGTAGCATATAAATCCACATAGGTGAAAAAAAATACTCAAAACTGAGGCAGAATATATTATGACGTGAGAGAGTCAACGCGCGGAGCCACCGCTGAGAAAGAAATACGGTTAGCGAAAGCGCCTTCGGGTCGGTATACCGTCCTACCTCCTTCGTCGCTCTCTCTCTTGAGGGGGCTCCGAACGTGACGTTTCGCATATCCTTGATTTGTCTGCCTCAGTCTTGTGTTTTTGCTTGACGGTATAACTATGTGCACTCATAATTATTGTAGCTTTTTTAACAAGGATTATTATCTATGAATACAGTTGTTGCTTTACTTCATGAAGGAGCTCAAAGATACGGAGATCGACCCTATTTAGGTGAAAAAACAGGTGATCAATATGAAATGACGAGTTTTGTTTTGGCAGACCGCCTGTCTCTCGCCTTTGCTACAGCCCTTGCAATAAAAGGGTTTAAAAAGGGTGATTGTATTTCTATTTTATCCGAGGGTAAAACTTCTTGGGTTATAGGAGAATTTGGCCTTTTAAAGGCTGGGTGTATTTCTGTGCCTCTTTCAACAAAACTTTCGCCAGAAGAAATTGTGTTTCGCCTTGACCACTCTGAGTCTAAGGCTATTCTTATTTCTGAAAATAACTTTCAAAAAGTTGCAGATATTATTGAAAAGGTTGCAATAAAACCTCTTGTTATTTGTATTTCGGATAAAACAAAAACAATGGAAGCTCTTGTTGCAAAAACAGCCTTGAGTCTGGGAAAAGACTTGTTGTATTACCATGATCTTTTAGATGAAGGACAAGCAGCTCTTGATTCTTTTTCTGGCGAAAAAAGCATTTTTGTTGATGGTAAACCGGTAGTTCAAGCAATGCAAGAGCGAGAAGCTTCTATCCAAGCTGATGATACGGTAACAATTAGTTACACTTCGGGAACGACGGGAAACCCAAAAGGCATTATGCTGAGCCATCGCAATTATTTAGACAATGCAGAAAACTCTGCAAAAATTGTCGAAGTAAAAACCGGTTGGAAAAGTCTTATAATGCTTCCTCTCGATCACTCCTTTGCACATACGGTTGGTATTTATATATTTCTTCTTAACGGTATTACCATGTGTTTTGTGGATGCACGTGGTGGGCCAATGGCTGCTCTAAGAAATCTTCCTAAAAATCTTACAGAAGTAAATCCAGACTTTTTGCTTACTGTTCCCGCTCTTTCTGGGAATTTTATGAAAAAAATGATTCAAGGTGTCGCGGAAAAAGGACCCTTAATTAATGGCATTTTTGAAAGAGGTCTTCGCGCTGGTATAGCTCGCGCAGGTAATGGTTTTAATAAGCCGCCCTTTATGACGCGTCTTACAGCGTTTTTTCCCTGGGCCTTAGCAAAGGTTCTCATTTTCCCCAAGCTTTCTAAAATTTTTGGTACAGATATTAAATTTTGTGTTGGTGGTGGAGCCCTTTTAGAAATAAAACAACAGGAATTTTTTAATGCAATTGGAGTACCGGTTTACCAGGGATATGGGCTTACAGAAAATGCTCCAATAATTTGTTCAAACTCGGCAAAGCGCCACAAGTTTGGCACCTCTGGTGTTATTATTCCGAACCTCGAAGTGCGCATAATGAAAGATGATACCACTGAAAGTGCTCCCGGGGAGAAAGGGCAAATTGTAACGCGTGGTGGCTCTGTTATGAAAGGCTATTTTAAAAATACAGAGGCAACAGAGGAAACCTTGCGAGATGGTTGGCTTTGGAGTGGAGACCTTGGCTTTATAGACAGCGATGGTTTTCTTGTGGTTACTGGACGAGAAAAAGCGCTGCTTATTGCCGCAGACGGAGAAAAATATAGCCCCGAAACTATAGAAGAGGCGATAATTAATACTTCTAAATACGTGAATCAAATTATGGCTTATAATAATCAATGTAAGTTTACTTCTGCTCTCGTAACCGTAAATGCGTCCGCTATTAAAAAAGCTCTTGCCTCTGGTGAGATTTCTAAGGGTGCAACCGAAAACGAAGCTATTGAAGCGGTTATCGCTGCTATTAAAGAAGATATTCTCGCCTTTACGACTCACCCCGATTATAGCTCTCTTCCAACACAATGGAGGCCAGCTTCTTTTGCTCTTATTGCATCTCCCTTTGATGAATCAAATGGATTAATAAACTCAACGTTAAAACTTGTTCGTCATAAGGTCTGCGAAGTTTACAAAGATAAGATAGACGAAGTATATGCTGCCGGCCTTGCAGATCCGAATACAAAGGGTAATAAAAAGGCAGTACAAGAACTTTCTCTTTGGTAGAATGATGGAGTCGATTAATATTATAGTCGGACACAGCAATATGGATCTCGATTGCATTGGCTCTATAGTCCTTGCGAGACGTCTTTTTCCCGGCTATCTTCCTCTTCGTAGCGCACGGCTTCAGCCAGCGGCAAAAAAGTTATACAACTTGTATGAGGAATATTTGGCTTTTGCGAATCCCGTTGAGCTTAATGAGAAATGTGTGAACCACATGGTAGTTGTTGATACGAGGTCAAATAATCAAGTTGATGAATATGTACGTAACTTGAAAGAAAAGCCGGTATCAATAGAGGTCTTCGATCATCACCCGCGCTCTGAGGACGATATAGAGACAGCTGTTTTCCACGAGTGTTCCTATGGCGCTTGTGCTACTTTGTTGTGCCTCGAAATTATGGAAAAAAAGGTTCCTATTTCGAAAGAAGATGCAACTATTGCGTTGACTGCTATTTATGCAGATACGGGAAAATTTTTGCATCCAAATGTGAGTGCGCAGGATCATGAAGCTGCATCTTTCCTCCTTGAAAATGGTGCGGAACTATCGCTTGTTAAAGATTTTCTTGTCTCGTTTCGAGAAACAACCCAGATAATTCTTTTTCATGAAATAATTAATGCTATGAAGGTTTACGATATTCGAGGCCACCGGGTACATTTTTGCTATATGGAAATACCAAATGAAAATGGTGGAATAGGGGCGGTAGTGGAGAAAGTTTTTGAAGTAGAAAATTGTGAAATATTTTTTGCTTTTTTCTTTTTTCCCGAAACGGATAAGCTTTTAATAATTGCAAGAAATGCCTGCGAAGAATTTAGTGTTGCAGAAGTTATGGCCGATTTTGGCGGTGGCGGACACAAGAATGCGGCGTCTGCGACTATTAGCACTCATTCTGGTGAGACAGTTTTTTCTAAATTTATTGTGTATCTTGAAACAATCCTTACTCCCGCTGCCACTGCCAAAGATATTATGTCTGGCGAAGTTGCTTATCTTAAACCAGAAATGACCCTTCTAGAAGCATCCCTATTACTCGAAGCTACCTCGCACACCGGGGCTCCTGTTTTAGAAGATTCGGGAAAACTCGTAGGGCTTATTACTCTAAAAGAAATTATGAAGGGTCGTAAGCTTGGTAAGATGCAGGTTCCCTTGTCTGCCTTTATGAAAAGGGAGCCTTTATGCATAAGCCCAAACATGAGCATACGTAGTATTGAAGAAATTTTTTACAAAAATAATATTGGACACTTACCCGTTGTTAGTGAAAATCGTCTCTCTGGTATTGTAACGCGCTCCGATTATCTTTCTTGGATGAGCGGCGAAACAAGCAGAAAAAAACAGGCAATTAAGGCAATGCAAGAAGACCTCAAATAAAAATTAAGCTATCCAAACACCTTCATTAAAAATACTGTTCACGGTTTTTTCATAAGCCTCGAGGCTTTTTGTCTGTGAAATTTGTAATAATAATCTATTCGCAATAGTAAATGATTTTCCAAGATAGGTCCAAATTTCTTTCATTTTATCTAAAACATGGCTGTATGAGCAAAGCACTTTTCGGTATTCGCTATAGAGGTCCTCGTGGAAGGCCATGATCCTGGTAATTTGATTGGTGCAAACCTCTCCTTTAATCTGTTCAAATATAAAAGGGTTGTCGATTGCTGAGCGTCCTATCATCCATTCGGTTATGTCTGGAAAGCGCTTCTGTAGTGAGAAAAAAGTTTCTGCGTTTGTAATATCTCCATTATACATTACTGGGTGTTTAGATAATTTCGCAGCATGCGAAAAGCCGTCAATATTAACGGT
>DATFIA010000199.1:0-8341 GCA_035270545.1 Treponemataceae bacterium | reverse complement strand
ATGGAATGGACATGGATATCGATTTAACCCAGGTGCTCCAACAAGTCCAGGGTAAAATTGACACAGATATACTAATCTCGTCTTCAAATATAATTTCTTTTGGAGCAGAAGAAGTTCTTCAGTTTTTTAAAGCAAAGCAAGATGTGTCTCAGGTTATGGCGATAGAAGAAGGTCCTAACCCAGAATTTAAAAAAATTACCGCTTCTTTAGATATAGAAGGGAATAAACTGCTTAATACGTCTGCGTATGCCTTATGGAGTTTTGGTGAAGATGGTTCCGCTCTAAAAGGAGAACTGGGACTACGTGGGGATCATTTTTATTTATGGAATTCTAATTTCGATCTTAATTCTATGCCCGTACTTAACCCGCGTCTAAGCGCTGAATGGACAGTCTTGAGACATAACGGCATTTTTGAATCTCTTTCTTTTTCTGCAGGTGCTGGCCTTTTTTCGATGCTTCCTTCTGATGCTCTGGCAGCAGACAAACAATTTTCATTTGATTCGGTAAAAATAGGTCCCGAACGTACTTGGTTCCAAATTGTGGGTGCACAGGCAGAATTAAAAGAAGATATAACAGTACGACTCGAAGCCTATTATAAAAATAACTTTAACAGACTCTATCTTACAAATAAATTTTTGGAACTTGAGAATTCCGATTCTGAGCAACTCTCATACGATATTCACACAGACGGAAAAGGCTATTCTGCTGGGTTTGATCTTATGTTACAAAAAAAGAATAGCCGAAAACTTGACGGATACATTAGTTGGTCTTGGGTTATGACTAATTATATGAACCCTACAAAACCAAAAAAAGACGGTGAGGTTAACTCCTTTGGTGAGCCATTAAATGAATGGTTTTATCCCTCATTTCATCGATTCAATTCGCTTAACTTCATAACAAACTGGAAACCGCTTGCGGGTCTTACCTTTACGGTGAAAGCTAGTCTCGCAACGGGAACACCACGAGCAAAACCCGGTGAAATTGTTGTAACGCCAAGTATGCATAACGGAGAAATAATTGAGCAATACACAAGAAAAGATGTCTACGATGCGAAAAGCAGAAATGGCATAGCCTGCCCTGTAGACCTAAGACTTTCATACGCTGGGTATGACATAGGAAGCAAAATACGCTGGGAAATGTATATTGGTGTTGAAGATATTTTCGTAAATCTCTATCACGCAAAGGGAAATACTTCTTTTGACCGCTATACCGGGAAAGAAATTGAACAAAGCGATTCAGCAGATTTTAATATTGGAATTCCAATACCTTCTATTGGCTATAAAATGAGCTATTAATGAAAACAGGGATGGTACAGTTATGATGCAAGATATTATAAGAATAAAAAAATGCAAAAAAACGTTTCGTTTGTATTTCACCGCTAGTGTGATCTTAACAGTTACACTTCTTTGTGGCTGTGCATCTACTGCTCCAACAGTGGATATGCGAGAATGGAGTGAAAAAGCAACCAAAAAAGGGACGGTTCTTGTGAGATATCCAAAAGATAGCTTACAGATACGGGGATCAATTCAACAAGAAAGTCCCGAATCAACTATTTTTTACGTTGAAGAAATTCAATGGTTTAGTAATTGGAATGATGGATGGACAGAATCATTGATTCTTGCAAGCGGAAAAGCCCGGTTAGTCAAAGGGAAGGGAAAAACTCGGTCCGCAGAGTTTATAGAACCCGTAACATTAGAAGAAACTCAGGAAGCTGCAATACGCTACAGGGATACAATTCTTCGAGGCACGGACGCCCGAGTTGCCTTTTCTAGACGTCTTGACCGTATTTCTGCTTCAATTGCGTTTTTAATCGAATACGAAAATCAAACAAATAATGACCCTCGCGATAAATCTGAGATTCGCCTTTCAAATATGCGCGACAAAAAAACATTCGTGAAAAATGTGCGTCAATTATTTTTTCCCGAAGTGTATGGTTTTCCAAAAGGATTTATTGAAAGTCCGCGTATAAATGAAAACCGTGAGCGGGGTGAAGGAATAAACTGGGATCTTCGTTATACTGAAAAAGTATTCCCTCCTGAATTTGCTGCTATACGCAATTCTGGCACGCTTTTTAGAGACTGGGAAGAAACAGCAGATCTCTTTTATTTTATTTTTTGTATGGAGAGTTTAAAACATGACTGAAGAATGGAGCCTTGTGCAACTTTTTAATCTGGGCGGACTTTTTATGTGGCCCCTTCTTGCTTTTTCTGTGGCAACGATAGCCCTTGTTATCGAACGAATTACCTATCTTTTGTATCATAGTTTGAAGGTACAAAAACTGAAAGATCGTGTTTCTGCACTCCTTTGCGAATATAAGTATTCGCAGACAATTGCACTTCTCGCTGCAGAACCGAGGCGTGTAACCAGTGCAACTATTTTTTTGGCACTTGTTTCAAATGCAAAGCACGGCGAAGCTCGAATGGAAAAAGCTGCAGAGGCAGAAGCGAGAGAGCGTATTAGACGGCTAGAAAATGGATTTAACTATTTAACAGCACTCGCTTCTCTTGCACCCCTCACAGGGTTTCTAGGAACTGTCTCAGGAATGATAGGCGCATTTAAGTCGATAGCCAATGCAACTGAAGTAAATGCACAGCTTGTTGCAAATGGTATCTATGAGGCTCTTATTACAACTGTATTTGGTTTATGTATTGCTATACTTGCCCTTGTTTCCTATAACCTCTTAATTCAAAAAGTTGATACCTTTGCGGCAGATATTACCAAGGCGGTAAGCGATTTAACAAGTGATATTCTTGAACATCCAATCAATGAAGGAGAAAAGGGATGATAAGCTTCCCTGGAAGAAGGAAGGCAGACGATCCAGGAGATTCTGGATCTCTTAACGATCTTTCTTTTATTTTAATTATTTTCTTTATTGTAATAGCAGGGTTTTCTGTAAACAAAGGCTTTCTCGTTACCCTACCGAATACAGATCGCCCAAGAATAGTTCAAAGTGAAGATCTTATAAAATGCCAATTAGATAGAAATGCAAATATTAGGGTTGATGATGAAGTGATAAATCTTGGGAAACTCGAACAGATTCTCCGAGAAAAAAAAGAGTCATGGCCAAATATGACTTTTTTACTCAGCATAGACCCGGACTGTCCCTGGCAAAATGTTGTAAACATTATTCATGAAGTGCGAAAATTGAATATAGAAAATTTTAGTTTTCGCATGAGTGAGGAAAGTCCGAACGAGGGTCGGTCATGATTAATCTTAAACGGAACAGAAAAAAACCTATAATAGCAATGTCTTCAATGTCAGATATAGGCTTTCTTCTCCTTATTTTTATTATGCTTATTTCTCTCATCAACCAAAAACACGAGGAACCAATAGAATACCCAGAGGCTCAGATGCTGGAAAAAACAGAAGAGGCTGAAAATCTAGAAATTTGGATAGAATCGAGCGGAACTATTTCTGTAGAAGGTTCCTCTGTAAATCTTGCAGAACTTGAAATGGTAATTGTCGCAACTCTCACAAAAGAGGCAGGAACACGAGTCCACATTATTGCCGACAAACACACCCCGTATCGCCATATAAACGCTGTAATAAAAATTCTCCAAACCTTGCAGCACAGGGTTGTGAGTTTTGTTGTTCAAGAGGAACTCTAGATGAAAGACTTTCTTATTAAGCACCGTATGCCCATCTTCTTAAGTCTTGCACTTATAATACACGCTGCAGCTTTCTTATGGATAAGATTTGCACTTCCACCTTCAGAGGCAGTAAATCCTAATGAATATGCGGTCCTCAAACTTGTAGATATTGAAGAGTATATCCCTCCTGTAATGCCTCCCCTCGAAACTAAGGTTTCAGTAGTTACAAACCGTCCAGAAGCATCTGAAGAAATTGTAGAAACAAAAGAAACAGTAATAGAAGTAGCGGATTCTAATTTCATATATGAAGAACACAGAGAACCTGAATATTTACCTCAACACAAAATTTCTCAAATTCCAGATATTCCTTCAAAAGAAGTCCTTTCTCGCATAGTGTACCCACCTATGGCCCTACGACAAAATATTGAGGCTATTGTGTACCTTGAACTTTATATTGATAGCGAAGGAAATATTAGAAAGATTCAAGTACTGAAAGACCCCGGACACGGTTTTGCAGATGCCGCAATTGCCGCTCTCGAGGGAATTCGCTGCAGCCCAGCTCGTGCTAACGGAACTCCTGTTGCAGTAAGGTTTAGATATCCAGTCCGCTTTACCTTAAACTAAAAAAGAAGCATCCTCTTCACCTTGTTCCTTATCTTCTGCTATAATCTGGTATGGAACAAGCAAAAATTGTCGTTTTAGATTTTGGCAGTCAGTATGCGCATCTTATCGCAAAAAGATTGCGCCTACTTGGGTTTTATTCGGAAATAGCAGCCCCTTCTGTTGATTCATCTAGTTTAAAAGGTGCCTATGGAATTATTTTTTCGGGTGGACCCTCATCTGTGTATGAAACTAATATTCCATCCTTCAATTCTGACATTCTAAACCTCGATATTCCAATCCTGGGTTTATGTTATGGACATCAGCTCATGGCAAAAAAGTACGGTGGAGAAGTAAAAAAAGCCAGTGTTGGAGAATTCGGTATTGCTCATTTGGAGAGAAGCCTTTCAGATGGAACAACCTATCCTGAGTCTCCCCTTTTTTCAGGAATCACCTTCCCCACCCACGTGTGGATGAGCCATCAAGATAGTGTTGTAAGTCTACCAAAGGGCTTTGAAGTCATTGCAACAACAAAAGATTGCCAGTATGCAGCCTTGCAAAATATTGAAAAAAAACGTTTTAGTCTACAATGCCACATTGAAGTAAAAGATACGCCTGAAGGCGATCTTATGCTTCACAATTTTGCTCATAACATTTGCGGTATGGAAAAAAACTGGAGTCAAGATCAAGTGCTTGACACAATTATGAGCGATATTGTGAATTGTGCTGACGGAAAAAATACTGATGGAATAAAACGAAAAGTTCTATTGTTTTTATCTGGCGGAGTCGATTCCACTGTTGCCTTTGCTTTATTAAATAAGGCACTCGGACAAGAGAGAGTTTTAGGTCTTCACATTGACAACGGTTTTATGAGAAAAAACGAAAGTTTTATTATAGATAAAAGATACCGAGAATCAGGCTTTACTAATTTTATTGTTGAAGATGCAAGTAAAACTTTCTTACAGGCAATATATAAAGAAACTGATCCACAAAAAAAACGAAAAGCTATTGGAGAAACGTTTATACAAATACGCGATCAAGTAGTAACTCGCCTTCAACTCAATGAAAACGAATGGTTATTAGGGCAAGGAACTCTATATCCCGATATTATTGAATCTGGTGGGACCTTAAATTCTCAGGTCATAAAAACACATCATAATCGAGTAGAAGGGATTCAAGCCCTTATAGAAAAAAACTTGATAATCGAGCCTTTAAAAGATCTATACAAAGATGAAGTTCGAATAATTGGAAAAAAAATAGGGCTCACAGATGAACTTGTTTTTAGGCATCCTTTCCCTGGTCCCGGACTTTCAATAAATGTGCTATCCAGTAATGGTGTGTTCTCGGACAAAGAAGAACTTAATACAACGGTATCTCGTCTTAAAGCCATAAATCTAAAACCTCTCTCTTCTTGCATGAATTTTTCGGGAGTATATGCACTACCAGTCAAATCGGTTGGAGTCCAAGGCGATTTAAGAACCTACCGCTTCCCTGCAGTGTTGCGCTTTACCAATATATTTGAAGATTTCCCCTCATGGAAAAATCTTGAAGAAGCATCTTCTCTTATAACAAATACAAGTGCCGATGTTAACCGAACCGTATTGGAACTGTGGAAAGCAGATGATTTACCTCTCCTTTTAAGAGAAGGTTATTGCGATCGCCCTCGTCTTGACCAAACAAGAGAAGCAGATGCTATTGTGCTTGAAGAACTAAAAAATGAGCGCTGGTATGGACGTATTTTTCAGCATCTAACTATAAACCTCCCCCTTTCTTCAAAAATGGGCCATTGTACAATAGTACTTAGACCAGTAGTTTCCGAAGACGTAATGACCGCCCGTTTTGCCCACCTAGACCTGCCCCTCCTAAAAAAAATAGTAGAGCGTATAGCTGCGCTCGATTTTGTAGATGCAATTTTCTACGACATTACAAATAAACCACCTGCGACCTTTGGTTGGGAATAACCCTCCCCCCGGTACTCAATATCAATAAATTCGAGTACCGGTGGTAACACTATATATAGGCTATAGTGTTACAATCATAGTGCACAGGAAAACGAGACCTAAATGAATACACAGAAAACAATTACACTTGCAGATTTTGAGCAGCTGTATGAAAAATATGGCCCAATGGTTCTACGCCGTTGTCGCTATATTTTGAAAGATGAGGAGAAAGCTCTCGATTGTATGCAAGATGTTTTTGTACGGATTATTGAGCGAAGAGAGCGACTTTCAGGAGTGTGTTCCAGTCTGTTTTATACAGTGGCTACATCAGTTTGTCTAAATAAAATTCGTTCAGACAAACTTCGCTCTGGCCCCTGTATAGATAACCTGATGTATGAAATTGCAGATACTGTTACCGCTCATCACGAGGAAATAATCGATTCGTCAATAATTCTAGATCAGATTTTTTCTGATACAAAGGAGGGCACTCAAACAATGGCTATCTTGCATTATGTTGACGGATTTACCCTAGAAGAAACAGCGAAAGCAATGCAAATGTCAGTATCTGGAGTCCGAAAAAGACTTTCGGTATTACGAAAAAAAGCACTGAAAAGTGCCGGAGTAAACACATGAAAACACCTCAATTGCATATAGAAGAAATATTTCTTCAAGAAAGAGAAAACACAGGAATCGCTGAATGTGTACTAGAAGACATTAAAAAATCAAACAAAGAAATTCTTTCGAAATATATGCCCTCAAACATGAAAATTGCATGTGAAAAAAAACTACAAAATAAAAACAAGAAAGCCATTCCTTTCCATTCATATAAAAACATAGGACTCGTTGCAGCTGCCTGTATAACACTTGTACTTGCATTGGGTCTTTTACAGACCTTTCCTCTAACCGATAATATTGGGAAAAAGGGGATACTAGCCTCAAGCGAAAGAGCCAAAGGTTCAGGAGCCCGATTATTTGCCTACAAAAAAGAAGCAAAAGGAGCCACCGTTTTACGATCTTTTTCAAAAGTAAGTACTGGCGATATCATTCAACTGAGTTATCTTTCTACAGGACAAGAATATGGGGCAATTTTTTCTATAGACGGAAATGGTATTATAACCAGGCACTTTCCAGACGATGCAAATATGGCAGACACCCTAAAAACAGGGGGCGAAATTCCTTTAGCCTTTGCATATAAACTGGATGATGCACCCTCATATGAACGTTTTATTTTAATTACCAGTTCCCGTAATTTTTCTGTAACAAGTATTATTAATTCAATTCAACAAGCAGGAAGATTTGCTCTTGGGGCAACATCTGATCTTTCGGGGTACCTTCCTTCCGGTGCTGTCATGACCGATATCCTGTTACTCAAATAAAGGACGTACAATGAAAGTTCCAGCTATTTTACTATTATGCAGTTTAGTCTCTTTTTTTTATGCTGCCGAAACTTCTACTGTACGTTCTACCGAAGAAGAAGTTTTTGCTGTTGACCGTTATGCCTTATATGTCGCCTCTAACGATGGTGGACCCTCACGAGTAAGACTTAGATATGCCGGAACGGATGCAGAAAAGCTCGCACAAACCCTCTCTGAAGTCGGTGGTGTTCAATCCTCCAAAAGCATGCTTTTAATAGACCCTACAAAAGCAGATATAGATAATGCCTTTGCAACTTTTTCAAACTCAATTAAAACTTCGAAAGTCAAAGTACGAAGAACAGAATTTATATTTTATTACTCTGGACATTCTGATGAATCATCTCTTATTTTAGGCAGAGAATCTTATGACTACAGTGAACTAAAAAAAGCCTTAAATGATGTTCCTTCCGATGTGCACGTCGTTATGCTCGATTCATGCTTTTCTGGCAATTTTGTGAGAACAAAGGGTGGTATTCGTCAAAAACCATTTTTAATGGATGACTCTACTGTTGTCCAAGGACACGCATATTTGTCCTCTAGCTCGGATGTAGAAGCATCTCAAGAATCTGATACAATACAAGCGTCGTACTTTACTCACGCATTAGTTACAGGTCTTAGAGGTGCTGCCGATACCTCTGGTGATAAACGAGTTTCATTAAATGAACTCTACCATTATGCCTTCAATGAAACACTGGCAAAAACAGAGGCCAGCATTATTGGTCCTCAACACCCTTCTTATAATATAACGCTCGTTGGTTCAGGAGATCTTGTTCTCACCGATATAACAGACGCAGAA
>DATFIA010000198.1:0-2290 GCA_035270545.1 Treponemataceae bacterium | reverse complement strand
CGGCATTCCTCCCGTAGAAAAAAGCGAACTTTTAAAACGAGAAGCGCTCATAGTAGATGCAACTTGTCCTCGGGTATTATCGAGTCAAAAAAGAGCAAAAAGTTACTTCGATAAAGGATTTACTGTTATTCTCGCTGGAGACCGAAACCATGGTGAAATTTCTGGTATTGCAGGCTATGCGCCAGGGTGCATCTTGCTTGAAAGCCGTGAAGATGCACAGCGTATTACTGAATGGCCACAAAAGGCAGTTTTAATCAGTCAAACCACAATAAAACAAAGCGAATATGACTCCATAGCTGAAGTTTTATCTTCTCATATAACAGATCTTATTGTTCTCGACACTATTTGCCCTGCAACAGTTGAGAGGCAAAAAGCTTTAAATGAACTCGCTGAATTAGTTGACGGTATTCTTGTGGTGGGGGGAAAGGAATCTGCGAATACTAAGCGACTCTTTCATAGTGCAAAGCAACTTTGTCCTATGTCCTGGCTTGTTGAAACCGCCTATGATATTCCGCCCGAGGTCTTTGAGCTTTCTTGCATCGGAATAACGGCTGGAGCTTCTACTCCAGATGAAGTCATAGATGCTGTTGAACAAGCACTCCAAAACGTATAAAATTATTGTATACGTAATAATAAAGGAATAATAAAATATGAAGGCAATAGAACTAGAAAAGGCATATAATCCAAAAGACTTTGAAGACCGAATCTATACAGATTGGGAAACAGGTGGTCATTTTAAACCTTGCGATGCTGCATCAGGCGTTAAACCTTTTGTTGTTGTTATTCCACCTCCAAATGTAACCGGTGTATTGCACATGGGCCATGGTCTTAACAATTCCTTGCAGGATATAGTTGTACGCTATCATAGAATGAAGGGTGAGCCAACGCTATGGATTCCCGGAACAGATCATGCAGGTATTGCAACCCAGCACGTAGTAGAAAAAAGACTAAAAAAAGAAGGTAAGACTCGTCATGACCTCGGTCGTGAAGCCTTTGTAGAGCGTACTTGGGAAATTAAAAACGAACATCATGCACGAATAACAGAGCAGTTGCGTAAAATTGGAGCAAGTGTAGACTGGGAGAGAGAGCGATTTACTCTAGACAAAGGTCTTTCCAAGGCTGTTCGCGATGTTTTCGTAAGTCTCTATGAAAAAGGTCTTGTATATCGCGGTCACTATCTTGTGAACTGGTGTACTTCATGTGGAACTGCCCTTGCAGATGACGAAGTTGAGCACGAAGACACAACAGGCGCTATGTATCATATTTGGTATGAGCTTTCTGAAGGCGAAACCTTAGCAGATGGTTCTACACGCATAGAAATTGCTACCACACGGCCAGAAACCTTGTTAGGAGATACAGCTGTAGCTGTAAACCCTGAAGACCCTCGTTATACCGCCCTCATAGGGAAAAAAGTGCATCTTCCTCTTACCGGTCGCATTATACCCATAATTGCAGACAGCTATGTAGACCGTGAGTTTGGAACTGGTATGGTAAAAATTACACCAGCCCACGACCCCAACGACTGGGAAGTTTCAAAGCGCCATAATCTCGAAGTTATAAATATATTAAATCCAGATGGAACTCTTAACGAAGCTGTTCCTGAAAAATATCAGGGCATGAAATGTCCCGCTGCCAGAAAAGCCATTGTTGCAGATCTTACTGAACTCGGACTTTTTAAAGAAGAGAAAAAATTAACACACGCTGTTGGTAAATGCTATAGATGTAAAACTACCGTTGAACCGTATTTATCAGACCAGTGGTTTGTAAAAATGCGACCGATGGCAGATAAATCTCTTGCAGCCTGGAAAAAGGGAGAAATTGTATTTTACCCTCGTAAATGGGAAAACACCTTTGCTCGCTGGATGGAAAATATTAGAGACTGGTGTATATCTCGCCAATTATGGTGGGGCCATCGTATTCCTGTGTGGTATTGCGACGACTGCGAGTCTCTTACTGTTGCTCGAGAAGACCCAACTCAATGCTCTTCTTGTGGAAGTTCTCATATTCATCAAGACCCAGATGTTCTCGACACATGGTTTTCAAGCTGGCTTTGGCCTTTTTCTACCCTCGGCTGGCCAGATAACACAACCGATCTTTCACGGTTTTATCCAACCACTGCCCTTGTAACCGGGTATGATATTATTCCTTTTTGGGTTTCTCGCATGATAATGGCAGGGCTAGAGTTTACCGGCCAAGTTCCCTTTAAAGATATTTACATTCATGGACTTGTTCGAGACAAACAGGGCCGAAAAATGAGTAAATCTTTAGGTAACGGTGTCGATCCCTTGGA
>DATFIA010000197.1:0-6337 GCA_035270545.1 Treponemataceae bacterium | reverse complement strand
TCAAGAAGTGTTTATAAAAGCACTTGGGTCTCAATGGCCCTGTGTAATAAATTCGTCTTCTTTAACCGGTGCAAAAATTATAGCTGGAATGAAAAGTGGAATTTATGAAAAAATACAACAAGGAACAACCTCTGTATCTCTGCGTTTTTCATTTCTAGACCAAGATAAAAATGAGCCCAAAAGTTTCTTTATCTCCTCAAAGGTTTTAGGCGTAAATCAATATGGTGGCTCACCGGATCTTATCCTTATTAGTCTCTCATATACTCAACGTGCACCAGACGATTTAATAGAAATTCTCGGAAGTCTTCTCGAAGCCAATATAAATTCTGCTAAAAGAAAAGAAGATAGAATCTTAATAACTCCCGATTCTATGCGGAAATTAGGTATCATTCAAAAAGAAACAATCGTTTTTATTCAAGGTATTCCACGACGCTGCATTTTACGAGATCTTTCATTTTCTGGCGCTAAAGTAATAATGGTGGGAATTGCTACCTTTTTGCAAAACAAAGAAATAGTTCTCCGGGTAGACATAAACGAGCCTCGAATAGCCATTGGATTAAAAGGCGTAATTGTTCGAACAGAAAATGTAGAAAACAGAAAAGATCTTGTTGCGCTTGCAATACAGTATCACGAAAAAGAAGTCCCCATGTCTTACAAAATTCATATTAATAATTACCTTGGACAACAACGAAAGCTTTCTCCTTCGCGTGTAGAAGTAAGCGAAGAAGTAAAAGAAGTAAAAGAAGAAAGCGATAAACCTTCTTCTACAGAAACTCAAAAAACTCCCGAAACCGGCGAGTCGTAATTTTTTTCTCAGAGGTTATACATGTCCCATCCACTTGATTCTCTTGTTTTCATTACCATTCCAGATGAACACCATCTTAACGAGGCATTTCCTGGTTTTGACTCATCGATTCCACTTCCCGTCCAACTACCTACAGCAGACGCGAAATTTGAAATTACCAGTTTAACGCGTGAAATGATTCTTGCGGGAATCCTTTCTGTTTTCGCCTATGAAAGCGACAATAGACACGTAGACTATTACAGGTCTCTTTTGCTTGCGATACACCCAGAAATACATCTAGAAATGACAGAAGCTGCCATACTCAAAATTAAGAATGGTGATTTCGAAATTGCAGAAGAAATATTTCGTGCATTACGTACATTGAATCCAGAAGATATGTTAACAGTCCTTAATATTGCCCTTTTAATGGATGAAAGAGCAGATTCTATGCGTAGAGCAGGTCTTGATGACGAGGCAGATGCATTCGATGCTGAAGCTTTTACTTATTATCGCATAGCAATGGGGGCAGAGCCTTATATTCCAGAAGCCTTTTTCAATGCAGGCTTTTTTTACCTAAAACAAAAAAATTATAAAAAAGCTCGTGAAGTACTGGAATCTTTTCTTAAAATTGAAACAGGTACTGAAGATGTCATTAAAGATCGAAAAGCAAAGGCAAGAGAAATTATTGAAGAAATTTCATCGCGAGATTTAGACGATGATCTATTCAAATCTGCCTATGATTTTATTACCATTGGACAAGAAGAAAAAGCATTGGAACAGATTCGATTATTTATGGAAAGTCATCCTAAAGTTTGGAATGCATGGTTTTTACTTGGATGGGCTCTTCGCAGACTCGAACGTTGGGAAGATGCACGAGCAGCTTTTGAACAAGCAGTAGAATTGGGAAAGCATGAAAATTCAGGTATAGAAGCTGGTTATACAGACTTATGCAATGAACTTGCCATCTGTCTCATGGAATTAGGGGAGCTGGATAAAAGCCGTGCCTGTCTTATTTCTGCACTCGAACAAGAGAGTGAGAACACGAAAATTATTGCCAACCTCGGAATGCTCTCTTTACGAAAGGGGAATCACGATGAAGCAGATGGATTTTTCAGAACTGTTTTAGAAATAGATCCGAACGATAAATTGGCACAAGAAATGCTTAATCGCAAACGCTCATAAAAGGGAAAGCCCTTTTATAGGGCTTCTAAAAGAGCTTGAGATAAAGAAATTTCAGAGTTTATGCTTCTTAGCCTATCTCCAATGTTTATTTGCATACGTTCATACCAAAGACTGGGAACTTCCAGCGCATATCTCACCGATCTTTCACTAGAAATAGGGTCAAGGCTAAAGGGTTTCATGTTTTGGATTTCTCGTATTACACCTTCAGAATCGACAAAAGCAATAGATAAGGCATGTGGTGTGTTTTTCATCCAAAAATGCATTTGCCTGTCACTATTATAGACAAAAATCATTCCAGTGCCGTCGGGAATTACTTCTCGACCCATATATCCTTTTTCTTGTTCATCTGAACTTTGGGCTATCTCTACGAGAAGCGGCACAGAAGTTCCATTTACTGTTTCTATAATTAGAGAAGCGGTGCGTAACGACATTTTTTCTGTACAAGAAATAGTAAAACTTGTAAAAATTAGTATTAAAAAAACGAGAACTAGTTGGGACTGGCGTTTAAAATTCACTAAGGAAGTTCTCCCTGAGAATATCACTTGCCGCTTTTTGAGTTCCGGCTTCTTGTAAAATAGCATTAAATGTTACGAGATCTATGTATTTAATAGTAAGGGGTCTTTCAAGACTAAGTATAACAGATTCATCTTGCCACAATGCTTTCTTTGGATCCAATGTCGTAGGCTCCCCATATTTTGCAACCAAGCTTGAATACAAAGAAAAATAATCAATTCGAGAAAAATCAAGATTAAATGTCATTACATAAAGACGTTCTTCTAAAAACTGAAACCAAGATCTTCGAATAAAAGAATATCCTACAGTTTCAATAAGACTTCTATTCTCACCAGAAAGTAAGGAAAGATCCCTGTCTCCCCGATACCCAAAAAGCGAATCAGCAAGTAATTGTTGTTTAACAGTTTCTATATCCATGCCAAGGCTAATGCCTCTATAAGATTGTGGATATGTTGATGAAGAAAGGGACTCAAGAACTCCGGAGTCTTCAGTGAGAGCAAAACTGATGTTGAAAGAAAAAAGAATAACAGAAACAATAAACAGTCGTTTGTTCATACATTACCACAAAACAGTACTATTCGTTCCAGTAAGGCGTCCTTCATTTCTGGAGCGTTCAATGTCTAACATCTTTTTTCGATACGCAGACTGTTTACTCAATTCAGCCAAATCTGAAACGCCAATACGATCGTCTACTAAACGAATTGTTGGTTCATGCAAAAATTCTGATAATATTTGATTAATTTTTTCCTTAGGGAGAGCGCACATATTTGCAAGTTCGCTCGGTCCAAAATCAAAAGTATAGGTCTTTCCCGGCTGAAAAGGTATTTTTAGCTTTTCAACTTGAATAACAAGCATATCGTACATTCTTCCAATAGGATCACTTATTAAAGTATTTGCTAATTGCTTATACATGAGCCAAATTCTGTCCGAAAGAGTATTCGTTAGCCGTGCAATAAGTTGAGGTTGTGTTGATACCATCTGATTAAAGTTTTGACGGTTTACTGCAAGAAGTTGCGTGCCATCGAGTGCGATAGCACTTGCAGAACGCGGTTTGTTCTCCAGTAATGCCATTTCACCGAACATATCTCCGGCTTTCAAAACGGCAAGCAGAACTTCATTGTTATCAACTATTTTGGTAATTTTTACCTGGCCTTTTTGTATAATATACAGTTCGGCACCAGGCTGACATTCACAAAAAATCATCGATTCAACTGGATACACCCGGCTCATTTCTCCAGATTTCGGCTCAAGCATAGAAGGTTCAACTTGAACACCCATAGATTTAAGAGCCATAAAGCGCTCTCTAGCAACTGCTGCATGAGGACCACTAGGCGCATTTTTCAAATAATGATAATAGGCATATAAAGCCAAACTATACTTTGAGAGCTTGGCATAATATTCGCCAATATTAAATAAATGAGTAATATCGCTTTCAACATTCTTTTTTAAAGTAATACGTGTAAGAGCTTCATCTAAATAACGCATTTTTCTAGTAAAAGAATAAATTATCTTCATTGCAACAGGAGTATTTTTTTCGATAAGTTCTGAATACTGATCCCTACGCACTGAAATAAGCGTTACATCTGTAACTGCAATAGCAGTTTCTATCTGACTATGCCCAGACATGCTCGAAATAACACCGACGAAGTCTCCAGGGCCGAGAACATTGCCACCTTCTTCTGCAACGACTTCAGTTTCTTTGGTTATCTGAACTTTCCCACCCTGAATAATATAAAACCGGTCGGATTCAGCCTTACCTTCAACGAGGATATATGAGCCTTTTCTAAAATTGACAAACGCTAGTTGTAACAATCAACACCACCCGTTATTTTAGTATAGGATCGAGACAAGTCCTTGTCAATCAAAAATCCATGAAGGGAGAAACTCCCTCATTTCGCAACATATACTGTTTCTCTGCAGCATAAAAAAGGCCCATAGCCTCAGATACTAGCTTGGAAGACCTAGAATACTGGCTTACAAAAGATTTAACAGTCTGTCCTGTTGACAGTTTTTTATCCATCACGGAGTTAGGTAATAAGGGTATAAGTTCTTCCAATCGGTACCAAGTAATAGTAGCTATAACCATGTCACCTCGAATAGCTACAAGATCCTTCATAACAACAGGACGCTCTTTTATCCAGTCAGCATAAGTTCCAACAGGAGTTTTTGGATTTTTAAGCCAATTTTTTAATACGGTATTCTTTCTTAAAAGAGCAGCACCAGATTCAACTCGAGCAGAATGTTTATTCCATAATGGCGCAAGCTGTTCAATTAATGGAAGTGGATTTTCCACTATTAAATCTTCCTGAAAAGATTTCCATTTATTGCGCATAAGGTCCCAGTTCGTTTCAAAATTACCCTGTGGGAACGTACCCTTATTTATATTTCCGGATTCAAGAATCTCTACTAAATTTCCAGGAATTGAAGAGGTTCCAGAAGTTTTTGAAACAGTCCCTGTCAATTCGGATGCGGCATAACAGAAAACTTCACCTTCCTTACAGGCCACAAGGGAAGTAGAATTAAAACTTGCTACAACAAATTCTGTTCCACGTACGCCAAGAACAGCAGAAGAGGTTCTAACCTGAGCAGTAGAGCGAACTCCTGCAAGGCGCTTAATTTTAAGATTAACCGAACCAGCCATCAATTTTACTTCATTAGTTTTGGTACCAGAGATCTGATCAAGCCGAATAACTACAGAAGAATTTGGCACTATCTGGAGAGTTCCCGTCAATCCGGTTTCTTTGTCGAATGTTATTGTAGCCATTCCATCTTTGGAAGTCTTAAGAAGGTCAAGATTCTCAATTCTTGTGCCAATATCGACACGAGTGAGGCGCGCTCCATCACGTACAATTTCTACAGAACCTTCCATATATTCAACTCTTCCGAGAACCTGCGAATTTAACATACTAAAAACCAAGAAAACCAAACCTAAAACTACGCTTGTTTTTTTATTCATCTTAATCTTGACTCCTGTCAATTTTAATCTATTACCAATCACCGGCAAGCACAACCTCTGGTTCAAGATTGTATCCTGTTGCGGCGAACACACGACGCTGAACTTCTTCAATGAGGGAGCGCAGATCTTCTGATTTTGCGGACCCCACATTTATTACAATATTACCATGCCATGGAGCTACCTGGGCATCCCCAATGCGAAAGCCTCTAAGCCCTACTTCATCAATTATTAGTCCAGAAGGTTTTCCAAAGTCTCTATTGTTTTTAAACATGCTTCCGGCTGAAGGAAACCTAAAATGCCCTTTCTCCTCTCGGTCTAAAATCCATTTGTCCATTTCTCTCTGGATTTCTTCAGAATCTCCCGCTGAAAGACGAAAGTCTGCCGAAAGAATAATTTTTGTTCCCGCAGTCAATTCAAGAGAATCTCTGCCTGTTCTCTCTTGAAAGGGAGAATGCTTATAACTCCACTGACTCGCATCAAAAGATTCATTCTCAATTCTACACCTTTCACCATCATAATACAGGGAAAGAGATGAAAAAAACACATCTGCAATCGCAATATCATAACACCTGGCGTTCATAAAAACAGCACCACCAACAGTTCCTGGAAGTCCTGCAAAACGCTGCAAACCAGAAATACTTTCTTTTTGGCACCACTGAGTCAAAGATTTCATGGAAACACCGCATTCGGCACGGACAAGCACAGAAGAATCTAATTTTTCAATGTTATTAAACTGAGAAAAAGAAATAACAATACCTCTAATTCCACGGTCAGAAACAAGCACATTCGAGCCACCTCCCAAAAGAGAAACGGGAATATTCAAGCTTGTAGCTTTTTCTATAATAAACAGAAGTTGCTCGACAGATGAAGGTTCAACAAAGATGTCGGCCGGACCGCCAACT
>DATFIA010000196.1:0-6806 GCA_035270545.1 Treponemataceae bacterium | reverse complement strand
ATTTTGAACTATGTGCTGAATTATTTTGCAATTATACTCTCCTTCTTTTCTTTTGCTCCGTAAGCGTCTATTCCAAAAATTCACCTGATTCTTCGTATAATTATTTCTACCGTTTTTTCTTTAATTTGGTCAATCTGGTTCATATTCAGCATATCTCCCTCCCTGCATATACTTAATTATACAGAGATCATCGTCAAATACCATTTCTCCAAGACGATTATGGGGAATTTTGACGACAATTTTGGCCATGCCAGTTTGACGTTTTTAGGTAATTAAATTGTTCGATAAACAGTAAGAATAAGAATTTAGACTGAGGCAGACAAAAAGAGGGAAGGCGAGCTGGCCATGCGCGGAGCCGCCGCGAAGCAAGAATAAGGATGGGCGAGGGATTCACCTTTAATTTTAAAGCTTGTTTTCACGGTGTGAACCTGGTAAGCTGCTTGTAAGGAAATATCTAGATTTATGAAACAGGTTGAAGTAGTTGCCTTGGTTTTGATTAAAGATGCCCGTGTATTTTGTGCTCAAAGAAAAGATGAGGGTGAAACAGCTAAAAAATGGGAATTTCCCGGTGGAAAAATAGAAGCAGGCGAATCCCACATCCAGGCTCTTGCTCGTGAGATATCTGAAGAATTTGCCACACGAATATCTGTTGGCAGTTTTGTTACTACCGTTCACCATCAATATAAAACGTTTTTCCTCACCATGCACGCCTATACGGGAACAATTCAGGACGGAAACATGACTCTATCCGAACATCTCGATTCTCGCTGGCTTACCAAAGAAGAACTGAACTGCGTTGATTGGGCTCCAGCAGATTTGCCTATTGTTGAGCAGGTACGAGAAATACTTGGATGACAGATTTTAATCTGAGATTAACAGAAAGTTTGCGTACAAGTTGTGTCGATTATTCAATACAATCAGAACCAGCATTCCGGCCACAATTAATAAAAAACGATTATAAAAACCATGAAAAAGTTTTAACGTCACTTCTTTTAGAACTTCGTACGTGTGAGGAATTTTATTTTTCTGTTGCCTTTATTACTTCGAGTGGACTCTCTACTTTGCTCAATACCTTTAAGGAATTACGAGATCATAAAATAAAAGGCAAGATACTTACTACGAACTATTTAACATTTACAGACCCAAAAGCTCTCGAAAAACTCTTGCTTTTTCCAAATATTGAAGTGAGAGCTTATACCGAAAGTAGTTTTCATCCTAAAGGGTATATTTTTAAACAATCAAATTATTGGTCAGTAATAATTGGAAGTTCCAACTTAACTCAGAATGCTCTTTCGAAAAACATGGAATGGAATTTAAAAGTTATTTCAGCTACAGATGGTGAACTCGTTCGGAGCACTCGTGCTGAATTCGAAAAAGTATGGGCAAACGCTGTTGAAGTTACACCAGAGTGGATACGAGAATATACCGTAATTTTCCAAGACGGAAAAAGCTTACGAACTCGCAATGCCCAAGAATTGCCAGAATCGTTAGATGAAGAAAAAGAAATAATACCAAATCTTATGCAAAAGGAAGCTATGCTTTCTCTTGCCTCAATTCGAATTCAAAACAAAAACCGGGCTCTTTTAATATCAGCTACGGGAACAGGTAAAACGTATCTTGCGGCCTTTGATGTAAAACAATTCGCGGCAAAGAAATTCCTTTTTTTAGTTCACCGAGAAACTATTGCTCGAAAAACTGAAGAAAGTTTTAAAGAAATACTTGGCACTTCTATTAACACAGGTTTTCTTATTGGAAGTGAAAAAAAATTACAGGCTCAATATGTCTTTGGAATGATTCAAACGATTTCGCGAGATGAAGTTCTTTTAAGTATTCCTCCACATACATTTGACTATATTGTTATTGATGAAGTACACCGATCTGGAGCGCCCAGTTATTTAAAAGTGATTGATTATTTCAAACCTCAATTTCTTTTAGGGCTTACTGCTACACCCGAGCGCACAGACGCCTTCGATATTTACTCACTTTTTAATCATACAATTGCATACGAAATTAGACTGCAGCGAGCCCTCGAAATGGAAATGCTCTGTCCCTTTCATTATTATGGGGTGAGTGAAATTACAGTAGAAGGAAAAGAAATAAACGAGCTTTCTGAATTTTCTAAGCTTATTAGTACACAGAGAATTGACCATGTTATTGAAAATATCGAACTCTATAAAAATAACACAGAGAAAACAAAAGGCCTTATCTTTTGTAGCCGAAATGAAGAGGCGGCAGAACTTTCGATACAGTTGAATAACCGCGGTTATAAGAACGTAGCGCTTTCAGGAAAAAATAATGAAACAGAGCGTGAAAACGCAATAAAAAATTTAGAAGCAGAAATTATTGAATATATTATTTCTGTAGATATATTTAATGAAGGAATCGACATTCCTCGCGTAAACCAAGTAGTGATGCTTAGACCGACTCAGTCAGCAATAATCTTTGTACAACAACTTGGAAGGGGATTACGAAAAGTTCACAATAAAAGCTACCTCACCGTAATAGATTTTATAGGAAACTACGCCAATAACTACATGATTCCCATAGCGTTATTTGGAGATACATCGTATAACCGAGATTCGTTACGTAAACTTATTAATTCAGGTAGTGCTTCAATACCCGGAGCATCAACTATAGACTTTGATTTTATTGCTCGAGAGCGTATTTTTAAGGCAATCGATACTGCCTCATTTAATCAAAATAAATTTCTTATTGAAGAATACAATAAAGTCAAATTTAGACTGGGAAGAATTCCTCGTCTTAATGAGTTTATCGAAAATGATTCTATAGACCCAAGACTTGTTTTAGAAAAGTTTGGCTCGTATCCGGTTTTTCTTACGAAAGCAGAAAAAGATTTTATTGTACCTCTTTCACCTTTACATTTGCGGTCCCTTAACTTTATCTCGAATGAAATTGCTCCAGGTATTAGACCTCATGAACTCGTCATGCTTGATCTTTTAATTAAAAAACAAACGTTTACCCGAGAAATATTACAAGAATTTTTACGGAGTAAATATAAACTTGAACTAGAAGAAGATTCATTAAAATCTTCACTACGGATTCTTCGTGATCAATTTTTCACCAAAAATGATAGAGAAAAATTTGGAAATATCATCTATATAGAAACCGATGAAACAATGTACACCTTCACGATAAGTGAAGCATTTGCAAGCTTACTTGAGTCGACCGACTATTATGATCATATAACACAGGTAATTGAACTTGGTTTTATAAAGTATGAAACACTCATGAAATCTGGAACTTTTATAAAGGGTTTTATTCTCTATGGAAAATATTCCCGTAAAGATACGTGCAAACTTCTTAACTGGGAAAATGAAGAAGCCTCCACAATATATGGATATAAAATTCAGTACAAAACTTCGCCATGGACTTGCCCAATTTTTGTTACCTATAATAAAAGTGAAGATATTAAAGACAGCACAAATTACGAAGATCTATTCATTGATAACTCAACTTTTAGTTGGATGACTCGTAATCGGGTTAGGTTAGATTCCAAAGAAGTTGTTGCTATTATGGATTGGGAAAAAAACAATATTCACATCCCTTTATTTGTAAAAAAGAGTGATGGAGAAGGCAGAGACTTTTACTACATGGGAGATATGACTCCAGTCACTCCAAAACAGCAGACAATTAAATCTGATGGAAAAGAACTTCCCATAGTTAATATTCTCTTTCTCTTAAAAAATACAGTGCGCCAGGATATGTACGGTTATTTTGAAAATATTCGATCTTGATTCCTTTTCCACGCCCCTGTAAAATCTTTCTCCCCGCGGCGGCTCCGCACCATGACTTTCTCCCATCCTTGATTTTCAGCCTCAGTCTAAATTCTTAATTCTTTAAATCTCTTGCTTAATCGTGCTATCAATCGTATTCTTTAATATGAGGGGAATAATATGATTGGACAGATTACGGCGAATGAGCTCAAAGTTAAGGGAATTACGGGCATAGATGAATTAATTGCAGATAATGATGGCGTGGTTGTTACAGTGCGTGGTATTGGAAAATATGTAATTCTCCCGATCGACGAATATAATCAATTGCGAGAATTAGAATTAGATGCAGCAATCCAAGAGTCAAAAAATGATATTAAAGCGGGAAGAGTTTTTTCAGGGACCATTGAAGAACATATAAAACGGGTCACTCATGTATAAGATTCTGTTTACTTTTATGTATGAAGAAAAGGTAAAAAGGTTTCTAAAAAAGCATCCCGACCTTCTTAAGCAATATACAAAAACGCTCCAACTTATAGAACTAAATCCATTTCATCCGTCATTGCGTTTACATCAGTTTAAGACTCAAGGGTTTGAAGGGTATTCTGTTTCAATTAATCTTACCTATAGAATCTCGCTAGAGTTTCTTATAACAGAAAAAGAAATAATTTTGGTTGATATTGGAAATCATCAAGATATTTACGGAAAAAAGTAGAGTGAAGTAAGAATACAATTTTAAGATTGACTGGCTTATTTGATGAAATTGTTTATGAGGTTATAAGATAAATATAGAAAAAATGATTCCCGGCCCTGCAACATCTTTCATACGCGGGAGGACCGTACACGGTCCTCGTGGCTCCGCGGAACGACTCATTCCCTTTTTCGGTGGAAAACAGGTTACCATTTCCATTTTCGGGGTGTTGCAATAGCAACACCATAGGACGGTATCCCGTCCTGGGTCTGCCTCAGTCTTACTTCTTTAGAATATGAAACTTAAAAAAAATGGATGTGAAATATATTTTTCACTTTTGCTTGACTTGTGGTCTGTGTGGTATTAAAATTACCATGTAGTATATAAATACCACAAAAGGAGTTCCTATGTATGGAGAGTATATTAAGAAAGCACGGCTTGCAAAAAATTTAAGTTTGAGAGAATTTTCACGACAAATAAATGAAGACCCGAGCAATTGGAGTAAAGTAGAGCGGGGGTTGTTATCTCCGCCAAAAGAACATCAAAAAACCCTGGTTATTGCAACGGTTCTTGGCATACAAGAAGGTTCAGATGAATGGAATAAGATTGAAGATTACGGCGCAGTTGATTCAGCGACTATCCCTGAATATATAATGAATAATGCTGAGGCTCTTGAGCTTCTCCCTGCTTTTTTTCGGACTGTTGGAAGCCTTCGCCCTTCGAAAGAAGAAATTGAGCGACTTATAGGAAAACTTAAGGAAGATTAATGGCTGAATACTTTAAATCTAAATGTCCGTATATTGCAAAAGAAATATTGTGGGAAAGAGTGGAAATATTTCGTCAACAGTTTGATAATTGCGAATTATACCCTGTAGATGTTGAACTTTTAACTGAATTAGCTGGGTATGAAATTATCCCCAAAAAAGATTTAGATGATTTCGATGCCTTTTTAAGTATGAACGTGAAGTCAATAATAGTTAATGCGCGTCGGTATGATAATCCGTCATACAGCCGTCGTGTGCGTTTTTCAATTGCACATGAGCTCGGTCATGCAATACTTCACTCAAATTTTATTAAACAACAGCATATTGAATCTATAGCGGACTATACAAAATTTATTAGATCATTAAGTGATGAGGAATATTCTGATTTTGAATGGCAAGCAAATGAATTTGCCGGAAGGCTTTTAGTTCCAAGGGAACAATTGATCGTTGATCTTCATATACAAATTAAGCTAATCGTCGATCAGGGGCTTGAGGAAATACTCTTTAATAATCCAGATCTAGTTAGATCTCGTTTATGTATTCCAATAGCAAAAGTCTTTGAAGTCAGCGAAGACGTTATTGAACGTCGCCTAGAACGTGAAGGCTTGTGGCCTGTCGATCTTGAATAACTTGCCTCTTCCATGAAAGAGGAACCTAGAAATGAATAAGAATACAATTTTAGCAAAGTTATATACAAAGCAACTATAACCTGCGGGGAATCTGGGGGAGAGGTTTTAATTGGATCGAGAACAGAACGAGAGAGAGAAGCTATTATGCTCACTCGTTATACCTGATATTTGATTGCTTAAAATGGTGATTCTGCTTTCAACGAAAGGGGAAATAGAATAAAGGATACGCCCTTGCAACGACTCCCTCCCCGCGGTGGCTCCGCACCACGACTTTCTCCTATCCTTTTCCGGGTGTTGCGAAAGCAACACAATAGGACGGTACTCCGTCCTAGGTCTGCCTCAGTCTTACCTCTTAATCCTCATTCCTTATTTAAAGACAAAAAAAGACCCATTCGTAGGAATCGGTCTTTATAACTCACACACATTTAAAAAAAATGAGAGTCTACCCTAATGGATAGACTCTATTGAAAACTATTGTTTTCTAAGCTCCCCCGCGGTGAATAGGAACACTGAGGATTAGAAATCCTCGGACAGAGTGGTTAACAGACGTAGGTCAGCCCTTCTAAAAACTGTCAAATATCAAAAATAAATGCTTGCTGTGTAAGGATTTAACGCCCTTGCACTAATTTAAGTATACTTCTAAAATTGACAATTTACAAGTCATTCTGTTGACAGTTTTGTTGACAGTAAAATAGGGGAAAATGAGTGGAAATTGGAGAGGAAAATGAAGGGTAATCTAGGGCCTTTTCGATTGTTTTAGTTATTTTTCGGCTGATTTATCAAATTGACGTCGGACAGCCTGGTTTTCAAAACTGACAAGTGCGTTTTCTTAGGGCATGGTTATTATAGAGGTCAACAAGAATTACTTTCCGCCGCGTGTGAAAGATTTAGCGTAGGCGAGGGCTTACACTATTTCAATTCGTTTGCTAACAGCGGCTGCAATTTTTTTTAACGGTGATTATTTAATATCGTTACGAATTAAGATCTCCAG
>DATFIA010000195.1:0-10863 GCA_035270545.1 Treponemataceae bacterium | reverse complement strand
TTTTTAAGTCACACCAGAATTTTATGCTCATTAAAAAAACTCCACAAAAAAATTTTAATTGAATTCAAAATTGCTCGGTTTCTTATTCAGTTAAATCCTAGAATTTTCTATTATAAATGACAACCGTGACGTTTACTGTTACAATAAAGAGCGAGGGAAAAGGTAGTGAATCATATACCAATTGCACTAAAATGGATTTCTGAAGTCAAGATTCTTACAACTGTTTCACTAATTATTGCAATTATGACCTTTTGTATAGGATTTTATGCATATGGAAAAGCCCAGAAATCAAAAGCGAGCGTTTTAACCTTAGGGCTTTGTATCAGTATCGGTATATGGGTATTAGCTTCGGCTTTTATTTTCAGCGCAGATCCACAAACGAGTGTATGGTTTTGGTATTATGTTCAAACCTTTGGCTTTATACCCATGTGGCCAATTTTAATTCATTTTTTAAGTGTATTGGCTGGGCTCGACTCTCTTCCTGGTAAAAAAGTTACGCTCTTCAAATATTCATTCTCCCTAAATTTCGCTTCCTCAGCTGTTATTACCCAATATGTATTCGCATTTGCCATTCATATTTGGATGCTCATGGGAGCAGGAGAGCCAACAGAGTATGTACACACATCTTTAGGCCTTCGAGATACTCCCGCAGTTCAAAACCTTTGTGTTCAAATATTTACATTTATGAATTTTTTCTGGTATATCGAATGTATGTTTTTAGTAATCCTTTTTTGGAAAAAAGCTCATAAAAAAAATATAAGTATCGATATGAAAAGGCAATCAGAAGTTATAACAATAACGGGAATTCTTTTCGGAGGCATCACCATTGTTTTTAACATTATTTTGCCCATGCTCAATATGCCCATTCCGGCTGTTGGTTCTCTATCCATAGGGTTTTGGATTATAAGTATTGCCTTTACCGTTGCAAGATATAACTTTGGCTCAAAAGATGAGCAAATAATTGGACAAAAAGCTTTTGATCTTTCTGCTGAACCAATGGCCGTAACAGATGCTGAATGTAATATCTTATTTGTAAACTCAGCATTTGCTGCAAAATATGGTAATTTTGGATTTGAATACTCAAAAAATATGGCAGAACTCTTTGATCCACACCAAGCCACAATAACAGTAGCCTATTTAAAAAAAGAGCGTTCTATACCATCCCTGGAGATAACAGATTCTTCGGGAAAAAGAAGATTTATTCATCTTCAATCCTCTTTTATTTATAATAAAAAAGTTCTTGAGCGATTATTTTTTATTTTAAGCGACGTAACTGATATTACAAATCAAAAACAAATTCTTGAATATCTTGTGGATGAGCGAACTGCAGAAATAAATAGACAACTTGTAATAACCGAAAGATATACAAGACCATCGCTTGTGCAAGTCATTCAAGCCGGTGGGGACCCTACGAATTTTGAACCAGCAACAAAAGATATGGTAATAATGTTTGCAGATATTAGAGATTTTACATTATTGTCAGAAAAGCTTTCTTCTGCTGATACTGTCAAACTACTTAATTCATATTTCACCTGCATGAACGAATGTATCATTCAACAAAAAGGCGAAATTGATAAACTAATTGGAGATGCTATAATGGCCTTGTTTGAAAGTTCAGACCATGCTGTTCAAGCTGCTATCAAAATGATCTACAAACTAGAATCGTATAACGAGTGTCAACAAATAATAAATACTAAAATACGAAATGGAATAGGAATTAATTTTGGTCGAGTAACTCGTGGAAATATCGGTTCAAAAGAAAAACTAGACTTTACTGTTATTGGAGATTCCGTAAATGCAGCTAGCAGATTTGAAGCTCTAACTAAACGGTACCACCTACCAGTTGTTATTTCAGAAGATGTTGTAAATGAACTCAAAGAAGAATATCAAATTCGTTTTATTGATAATGTATTGGTTAAGGGTAGAGAGTGTCCAACAAAACTGTATGAAGTATTCGATTTCAATAACGCAGATACTATCGAATTAAAACGGAGGAATCAATTACGTTTAACAGAAGCATTTTATGCATATTCGATTGGTGACTTTATCTCTGCCCTTTCTCTCTATATTCCTTTATACGAAAAATATGGAGATAAAGACCCTCTCCTTGGTTTTTATGTACGCCGCTGTCAAGAATTATTGGCTCTCCAACAATTAGACAAACTTAAAACATGGAACGGAATATATCAATTCACAGATAAATAATCACTCATTATCGTATATTACAATATACGTTTTTCACCTTGGAGGCTGCGAAGATTTGTTGCATCTTGGCTCACTTCCAGAGTACCCATATACTCACCAGAATCAGCTCTAAGTGCATAATAGGTTATATAAATAAAATTATTTTTTATAGTTAGCCAAAATTCTTCAGAATCTTTTTTACCACTTTTAAAATCTTTTAAAATTTGATCGACCACAGAAACGCTTTTGGGCGGATGACAATTTTGAACCAAACGTCCAATAACAGCAGGACTACGAGGAAAAATTCTATGTGGAGGATCTGAATAAAATTTAACTCTGTCATCGCTTCCTATAAAAGCAATATCCAAAGGAATAATAGAAAATATCTTTTCTAATGTTGCCATATCTAAAGAACCTGTTTTTGAAATAAATGCAAGAGATGTATTAATCGATTCTTTTTGTTTTGTGAAGGAAACCGTTTCTGGGATTGTGCGAAAAGCAACAGGGAATAATATTCTAGATTCTCTAAATGAAAGAGCTCCGGCATTAAGAAAAAACTCACCAAAGATTTTCCAAAACTCAGTATTCGCTTTGGTGTACTTAAGAATTTCTTTTCGCAAAGAAAGAACATCATCTTGAATAGACCACATTAAAGAAACACACGAATAGTGTTCTGCGGTTTTTTCAAATAACGGAAAAAGCTCATTCTGCAAGGAAATATAATGAGGAGTAAAAAGATCTGTACTTTGTAAGAAATTAATAAAACTACAAAACTGATCTGGATCAGATTTTAATTCAATTGTCTTTTTTTGAACCAATTCTAAAAATATAGAAATATCAGCATTTTCTTTTTCTAATAAAACAAGCAGCTGATTTTCTTTATAATCAGGAATTATTGCAGATTCAAGAGAAGAACCGCATGCACGTATAAAACGAGCTACAGGTTTTTTCCAGTCTTCTACATTTGTAGCTTTTGAAATAACATGATGTATTGCAGTATTTACTTCCCAAGCCGAAGCAGTTAATAAAACAGCAGAATATTGATCATAAGCTTCTCTTCCAGTTTTTTTTTCTCCAAGTAGTTCAAGATATGAGACTAAATTGGACATACGATCATCTGCTGTTTTTATTAACTCCATATTTTATTCCCCTTCATATAATTTTTCTATTTCTTTAGCCGGCATCAAACGTTTTACAAGCCATGCAATTATTATTATTCCAGGAATATCAATTGCAAGCCTAGCGAGCGCAAATCTAACTCCAACTGATTGCATTTCGAACAATAACATGGGAATTTTTGTGGTAGACCAAGCACCTATAAAAATAAGAATATTGGTAAAGCCTGCTCCTTTTTTCATAAGCACAGATGCTACTGGGAAAGCTCCATATAGGGGACCCGCGGCAGCTGAACCAATTGCAAAGGCTATTAACTTACCTTTAATTCCAGATTTTTCCCCCATAAACTTCATAAGAGTATCACGAGGTACCCATACATCGAGAAGACCAAGGAGTAAAAAAATAGGAGGAATTATTAAGGCCATTGTACCAAGCTGAGAAGTCAAAGAACTAATTGCTTTTGGCGCCATTTCCTTCTTAATAAAAATAAAAATGCAAAAAATAATTATAGCAATGAAAACGACTCTGTAACGGCGTAGAAAAGACGTTTTTTTTTGATTATTCATAAAGCTACCACCCAAGCAACAAAAAAGGCTGCACAAAATGAAAAAAGAAGAGCTATTACATTTCTAAGAATTGCTGCCCGTTTTCCAAAATATTGTATTTCCATAGGAAGAGTTATGACTCCCACCATCATCAAAGAAGAAACAAAGGCAGCTATTTGTAAAGTACCTGCCCCATTATGCAAGAGTTCTCCTGCAGCTGGAAAAGCAACAAAACCGGGGATCAGGGTTATTGCACCAACAAGGCTTGCAACAATCATTCCAGCAATGCCCGAAGATTCACCAATAAAACGAGAAATCGTCTCTGTCTTTAAAACAGAAAGACTAATCGAAATAAATATTACGACAACAAGAAATTGTGGTAATATACCTTCTACCGATTTAATGCCCTTCATTAATGCCTGCTTTGTCTTTTTGCGATCTTTCAAAAAAGACGCGACAAAAAAACCAAGAGCTATTACATACATAAGTATTGTATCCACAGTTTCACTCCACAATAAGGTTAGTAACCACTCACTAACCTATTAAATTTGACATATAGTGTCAATATAGAATATTCAGTCATAAAAAGTCAGTTGCAAAAGCAACCAAAGAAAAAAAACTTATGAGAAAAA
Source organism: Treponemataceae bacterium (assembly GCA_035270545.1). Lineage (GTDB taxonomy): Bacteria > Spirochaetota > Spirochaetia > Treponematales > Treponemataceae > Teretinema. Next base: position 6,386 of record DATFIA010000195.1, on the reverse strand, counting down.
TTAAAACCATAATAGTATTACTTGTCTCTTGGTATTGATTAATACTATAATTCTCGGTTGAAGCAAGGGGTGATAAAAATGCGAAACGGATTTGATAATGATAAATACTTGGCAGAACAAGCAACGTTTATTCGAGAGAGAATGAAACGATTTAATTGCAGACTGTATCTCGAATTTGGTGGGAAACTCTTAAACGATTTTCATGCAGCTCGAGTTCTACCAGGCTATGATCCGAACGTAAAAGTGAGACTCCTTAAAAAACTTGAAAATGATGCGGATATCATTATCTGTATTCATGCCGGAGCAATAGAGCATAGAAAAATACGTGCAGATTTTGGAATAACGTATGATGCCGATGCTATGAAGCAGATAGACGATCTTTCTGAATGGGGACTCTCTGTTACAGCTGTTGTAATAACGAGATGGGAAAACCAGCCTTCAGCTCAAATATTCAAAACAAAGTTAGAAAATCGTGGAATTACTGTTTATACACATGCTCCAATCAAAGGATACCCCTCCGATATTGACCGCATAGTATCAATCGACGGTTATGGCGCAAATGCACGAATAGTAACAACTAAGCCAATTATAGTAGTAACTGGACCAGGTCCTGGTTCTGGAAAGATGGCAACCTGTCTTTCTGAAATTTATCACGATCACATGCTCGGTATAAAAGCGATGTATGCGAAATTCGAAACCTTTCCTATCTGGAACTTGCCTATTAAACATCCTGTTAATCTGGCCTATGAAGCCGCCACTTTAGATCTCAAAGATTCAAATTTAATAGATCCATTTCATCTGGAAGCTACTGGCGAAACAGCTGTAAATTATAATAGAGATGTAGAATCATTTTCTATATTACGAAATATATTAGCCAGAATTACCGGCACTGCCGACACATACCGCTCTCCCACTGAAATGGGTGTAAATCGTGCTGGTTTTGCAATTATTGACGATGAGGCAACAAGAGAAGCTGCAAAACAAGAAATAGTGCGTCGTTTTCTGAGATGCTCATCTGAATTCATTATGGGCATGGCAGATCAAGAAGAATTGAATAAAGCTGACCGGCTTATGAAAGAATTAGACTTAAAGCCAGAAAACCGCCTCGTTCTTGTAGAAGCGCGAAAAACAGCCGAAAAAGCAAGCGAAAAAGCAAAAAAAAGTGGCTCCGACACCGACCCTTTTGGAGCAGACCTTGTGTATTGCGGTGCAGCTCTTGAACTTCCCTCAGGCGAAATAATTACCGGAAAGAACTCGAAATTACTTCATGCAGCAACTGCTGCTGTTCTTAACAGTATAAAACATCTTGCAGGTTTGCCAGACAACATCCAACTCTTGTCTCCACTCGTAATACAGTCAATTGCAAATTTCAAGAAAAAAACCATGAAAGGAAAAACAGCTAGCTTAGATGTTGATGAAGCCCTCATTGCCTTAGCTATTAGTGCAGCCTTGACTCCTATGATTCAAAACTGTCTCGATAAACTCCAAGATTTACAAGGATGCCAAATGCACCTTACCCACTTCCCCACCCCTGGAGATGAAGCTGGATTACGTCGTTTAGGAGTAAATCTAACCTCCGATCCTGTATTTGCTTCCAGCAGGCTTTTTATAGAATAATTTCTGCTTCTCATGTGAAATTCGCTTTTTTTTCTGTAAGTCCATTATACTGATAATCGAGAGGTAGATATGGCGAAAAAAAAAGACTCAGATAATCTTGGAATGGATATTGAATTTTTAAGAAAATCTTTCGAAAAACACATGAAATACTCACTGGGAAAAGATCAGTACACTGCCACAGACTTTGACAGATATTGTAGTCTAGCTCATACAACAAGAGACCGGTTAATTGAAAAATGGATAGAGACTCAACAAACCTATTACAATAAAAATGCCAAAAGAGTGTATTATCTTTCACTCGAATTTTTAATAGGAAGAACTCTCGGAAATAGTCTCATAAATCTTGGACTTAATGGACCTGCAGAAAAACTTGCAAAAGAGCTCGGATACACATTAGAAGAACTTAGAGAAAAAGAATGGGACGCAGGTCTTGGTAATGGTGGCCTCGGCCGTCTAGCAGCCTGTTTTCTTGACTCTATGGCAACTCTTGAACTTCCAGCTGTTGGTTATGGAATTCGATATGACTTTGGTATATTTTTTCAAAGTATCGTAGATGGTTGGCAAATCGAAACTCCAGATAACTGGCTAAGGCTTGGAAACGTATGGGAATTTCCCCGAGCAGAGTTTACCTATGTTGTGAAATTTTTTGGCCATACCGAAGACTACCTCGATGAAAAAGGATATTTACGAAAAAGATGGGTAGAAGCAGAAGATATTGTTGCTGTCGGATATGACACTCCTGTCCCCGGCTACGGAAACAATACAGTTAACAACCTCAGACTTTGGTCGGCAAAAGCATCACGAGATTTTGATCTCAACTATTTTAATGATGGAGACTACATTAAGGCAATTGAAGCAAAAGCTCTTTCAGAAAATATTACAAAAGTTTTATATCCTAACGATAATATGTTTGAAGGTAAGGAATTACGGCTTAAACAAGAATACTTTTTTGTTTCTGCTACCATTCAAGATATTGTTAGACGGTACAAAAAAACACATTCATGTTTTACTGAATTTCCAAATCAAGTTGCAATACAACTCAATGACACCCACCCAGCTATTTCTATTCCGGAACTTATGAGAATTCTTGTTGATATTGAACGCCTCGAATGGGACCTTGCCTGGGACATTACCGTTAAAACTTTTGGCTACACTAACCATACAATCTTACCCGAAGCATTAGAGCGGTGGTCAGTAAGTCTTGTAGAATGGGTTCTTCCCCGCCATATGGAAATAATTTACGAAATAAATCAACGCTTTTTAGACAGCATTAAACAAAAATTTCCTGGCGATAACGACATGCTCAAAGATCTTTCTATTATACAAGAAGGAGACGATAAAAAAGTGAGAATGGCTCATCTTGCTATAATTGGAAGCCATTCTTTAAATGGAGTTGCAGCCTTACACTCAGAAATTCTTAAAAAATCCGTTTTCCCTCAGTTTTATAAACTCTGGCCAGAAAAATTTAATAATAAAACAAATGGAATAACACAAAGACGCTGGTTAAGACTTTGCAACCCTGAACTTTCAGAGCTGATCTCTGAGCAAATTGGAGAGGGGTGGATCACAAACCTTTTTGAGCTTAAAAAACTTGAACCTCTTGCCGACGATCCACTATTCCGAAATCGATGGGCACAGATTAAATCAAAAAAGAAAGAAGCCCTTGCCGAGTATATTCAAAGTAGAAACAACCTTACTGTACGTGTTGATTCTATGTTTGATATCCAGGTAAAGAGACTGCATGAGTACAAGAGACAGCTGTTGAATGTATTACATGTAATAACTATGTATAACCGCATTATAGACAATCCAGCAGGTGACTGGGTTCCACGCACAGTCATTTTTGCAGGTAAAGCAGCTCCTGGTTATTGGATGGCAAAGTTGATAATTAAACTCATTAACTCTGTTGCAGAAAGAGTAAATAACGACCCTCGAGTAGAAGATCGCTTAAAAGTTGTTTTTTTACGAAATTATGCAGTATCCAATGCTGAAAAAATAATACCCGCTGCAAACCTTTCCGAACAGATTTCTACTGCAGGTACAGAAGCCTCTGGAACTGGAAATATGAAATTTGCCCTTAACGGTTCTTTAACCATTGGAACCCTAGATGGAGCAAATATAGAAATCATGGAAGAAGTTGGAAAAGAAAATATTTTTATTTTTGGACTCAATTCTGAGGGAGTTACAAAAGAAAAACAAAACGGATATGACCCTGCATATTATTATAACAAAAGCAGAGAACTGTATCGCGTACTAAACCAAATTCGCCAAGGATTTTTCTCTCCAAACCAGCCAGATCTTTTTAAACCGATAGTAGAATCCTTACTTGATCATGGAGATACCTACATGCTTCTTGCAGATTATGAGTCCTATATAGCGTGCCAGGATCGTGTGAGTGAACTATGGAAAGACCAAGATGCATGGACTCGTATGTCAATTTTGAATACAGCCCGTATGGGAAAATTCTCAACAGATCGAACTATTGCTGAATATGCAAAGGAAATTTGGGGAGTAACACCGGTTTCAATAGATACACCTAAAAAATAAAAACGGAGTGCAGCGGATAAGGGGAGTCGAACCCCCGTCACGAGCTTGGGAAGCTCGGGTAATAGCCGTTATACGACATCCGCTGTACGTCTGTCTTCTAGAATTGTAGTATTACGCATAATTCAAGCTACTGTCAATAAAAAGAGGATTGAAGGAATAGTTATTTGTACAGTATAGTCAATTTATGCTAACGCCTCCCCACATCATTGAAGAAAAATCGAGTGCCTTTAATGCACCGGTGTATCATATACAACGCACAACTAGTACCATGCACGAAGCGAGAATCCTTGCCTTAGCGAATGCACCGGATGGTACAGCTATTTATGCAGACTTTCAAAGTGAAGGCCGAGGTAGAGTAGAGGGAAGACAGTGGAAGGCACAGGAAAAAGAAAACCTCTTGTGCACGGTGCTCCTAAGGCGAAGGATCATAGCAGGTTTCACCTTGAGGGTGGGCCTTGCTGTTGCCCGTACTTTTGATCATTTTATCCCCACACCTAAAAAGACACAAATTAAATGGCCAAATGATATACTTTTGGAAGGTAAAAAACTTTCTGGAGTCCTTTGTGAAAATGATGGATCTGTACTCTACGTTGGAACTGGCTTAAATATTGGAACAAAAATATTCCCACCTGACCTCTCTCAATCTGCGAGTTCACTCGCTATCATTTTAAAAGAAGATAATGTAGTCCTTCCCTCTATTAAAACTGTTTTAGATGTGTATCTTGCTAATCTTTGTGAAGTATTAGAAGAAAAAAACTGGAACGAGAGCGTTTCGAAAAAACTGTACCGACGAGGCGAGTTAACACCTTTTTTAATAGGCGACCCTGAAAAAAAAGAGACTATTTTTGGACGCATCGAAGGTATAGGCAGATCAGGAGAGCTCTTATTTCGAAAAGATGGAAGTAATCCAGAAGAAGAGCCTATTCATCTTTATTCCGGAGAAATACCAATAGAATACCCCTTGCACCTATAAGCCTCTCCACGATATTATAGGGCATTATGTTAGATTACAGGTTTATTAAAGAAAATCTTGCCGCTGTAAAGGCAAACATAGCAGCGCGTAACATGAATGCAGACGCTGATGCTGTAGTTGCTCTTTTTGACAAGCGCACTGAACTGGTAACTGCCCTACAGGAGCTCCAGACCAAACGGAACGATAATGCAAAAGCTATGAAAGGCAAGCTTTCAGAAGATGAGAGAAAAAACCTCATTGATGAAGGCAAATCAATTAAAGAGATAATTGCAGAATCTGAAGCAGAACTTGCAAAGGCAGAAGAAGAACTCGAGGCTGCGGGACGGCTTATTCCTAATATGGCGCATCCTCTAGCCCCAGTAGGAAAGGAAGACAAAGATAATACTGAAGTAGCCCGTTTTGGCGAGCCTACGACCTTCTCCTTTACACCCAAAGACCATGTACAACTTGGAGAAGAGCTAGATATTCTCGATTTTGATGCAGGAACGAAAGTATCAGGAGTCAAATTTTATTACATAAAAAACGATGCAGTTTTTCTAGAGCAAGCCCTTATTATGTACGGTCTCACCCTCCTTCGAAAACATGGGTTTACTCCTTTTATCACCCCAGATATTGCTAAAGAAGAAATCTTATACGGTATAGGATTTAACCCTCGGGGCTCAGAATCCAATGTATATACCCTAGAAGATGAAAAATCTTGTCTCGTCGCAACCGCAGAAATTACACTTGGCGGCTACCATAAAGATGAGATATTAAACCGAGAAAAACTACCTCTTATGTACTGTGGCCTTTCACATTGTTTCCGTAAAGAAGCAGGAGCTGCTGGACAATTTTCAAAGGGACTATATCGAGTACATCAATTCACAAAACTTGAAATGTTTGTATATTGCCTCCCCGAAGACTCTGAGCGTATTCATGAACAACTACGCAAAATAGAAGAAGAAATATTTCAAGGTCTTAAAATACCATTTAGGGTTGTAGATACCTGCACAGGCGATCTTGGGGCTCCTGCCTATAGAAAATGGGACCTTGAAGCTTGGATGCCAGGAAGAAATGGTGGAGACTGGGGAGAAGTTACTTCAACCTCGAACTGTACCGATTTTCAGGCTCGCCGCTTAAATGTACGTTATAAAGATTTAGATGGAAAAAATAAATATGTTCATATGTTAAATGGAACAGCCATCGCTCTTTCACGTGCTATGGTAGCAGTTTTGGAAAACTACCAAAAAGAAGATGGCACCATACAAGT
>DATFIA010000194.1:0-4753 GCA_035270545.1 Treponemataceae bacterium | reverse complement strand
GGTATTATGGTGTAATGCTAGAAGTGAATTGGAAGGATTGTCTCCTGTTTATTATGCAAATTCTGACTGCACTAATATTTTAAGAGCACCTTGTATAGATGGTCAGACATATCGAAAAGCTGATGCTTCTGGATACCGACTCCCTACAGAGGCCGAATGGGAATATGCGGCTGGAATGTCGGGAGATGAAGAAGACTCCTTGCGCCATATTTATGCAGGAACAGATGATACTGTCTCTCTTCCTGAATATGCATGGAATTCAAAAAGTTGCGACTTAGCAGGGCGGAAAGGAACTTGGAATGTGGGTATGTTAAATCCCAATGAAAAAGAATGTTTCGATTTTAGTGGAAATATTGCAGAGTGGTGCGATGATTGGTACGACAAAAATTGGTACTTGCAAAGCTCCGATATAGATCCAACAGGCCCAATTTCAAGCCCTGATCTATCAAAAGTTACTCGGGGCTCTTCATGGCAAGGATCAAATATTAGGTGTACTGTTGCTTATAGAGAATCTAAAAAGTTTAACGGAAAAGGTCATACGATTGGTTTTCGCCTAGCACGGAATTATTAATGGAAATTTTAATGTAATCTTCTTGCTTGTCCAAGCTACATAAAATTTATATAATAAGGAATATATTGTCAGTTTTTTCTCAAACAATTATTCTGGTACCTTTTTTCAAGGAGACTACAAGTGGAAGTTCGTGTACGTTATGCTCCATCCCCAACTGGGATGCAACACATAGGTGGTGTGAGAACTGCTCTTTTTAATTATTTGTATGCTCGTTCAGTTGGTGGCAAATTTCTTCTTCGACTCGAAGATACAGATCAAACTCGATATGGCGAAGAATATGTTCAAAATTTGTATGATACACTTTCTTGGCTTGGCATAGATTGGGATGAAGGTGGAGATAAAGGGGGACCTTTTGGGCCCTACGTTCAGTCAGAGCGTTTTGAACTGTATAAGAAACATGCCCTTGAACTTATAGAAAAAGGTCAGGCTTATTACTGTTTTTGTGACGAAGAGCGATTAGAGAGAATTCGGAAAATTCAAACTATGAACAAAATGGCTCCCGGTTATGATCGTCATTGTCGCTCGCTGACATCTCAAGAAGTTAAAGAAAATCTAGATGCTGGGAAAAAGTTTGTCATTAGACTTGCGGTTCCCCTTGAAGGTACTACAAAATTTCACGACGAATTGCTTGGTGACATTGAATGGAAAAATGAAGACGTGAATCCCGATCCTGTTCTTTTAAAGAGTGATGGATTCCCTACATATCATCTTGCCAATATTGTAGATGACCATTATATGCAAGTAACTCATGTAATGCGTGCGCAAGAATGGATACCCTCTACTCCCCTTCATGTTGTTTTATATAAGGCTTTTGGTTGGGAGCATCCCTCTTATTGTCATTTACCTATGGTGATGGGTCAAGATGGACAAAAACTTTCAAAACGCCATGGGGCGACGAGTTGTAATGAGTTCCGAAATAACGGTTACCTTACAGACGCTCTTATTAACTATATTGCTATGTTGGGTTGCTCCTACGAAGATGCCCGAGATATGTATACCCTTGATGATCTGAGTAGATTGTTTAAAATGGAACATATTAACAAAGCTCCCGCAGTTTTTGACTATAAAAAGCTAGAATGGTTTAACGGGCAATATATGCGCATAAAAACTGACGAAGAGCTCTTTAATTTAACCTGGCCATTTATTGCGAATTCAGGAAGTCTTGGATTTTGTGGCGTTGGAGAAAAGAATAGTGAAGAGCAAAGAAAAGCTGCTGGACTTCTTTTTGCAGATCAAACGCTTCTTGAGCCTACGGTAGAACAAAAAGATAAGCTTATGAAAGTAATGCCTCTTATAAAGGAACGCTTGCACTTTTTAACCGATGCTCCTGCAATGCTCGGCTTTCTTTTTGACGAACCCGCTGTTCCTCCAGTAGATGAAATTATACCAAAAAAAATTGACGCTGCGAAAACTCGTGAAGTCTTAGAGGAAGCAAAAAATATAATTTTGGGGCTTTCTGCAATGAGTGAAGAAGAAGCAAACGCTCTGTTTCATTCGGCTGCAGAAAAACTGGGTGTTAAACTCGGAGACTTTATGATGCCTATTCGCATGGCTGTTACGGGTAGCAAGGTGAGTCCTCCTTTGGTAGGATCAATTCAAATTCTCGGTATAGAAAAAGCTATTGAGAGAATTGAAAAAACTCTTGCACATAGATTTTAGTAAAAAAAAGCCCCCTGAAGTGTTGTCTTCTAGGGGGGCAGTTTCTTAAACTTAATTTCTTATAGTTCTTTGCTTCGTGTATTTCCCTCAATCTCATAATTTAGAGAATTCCAAAATGCATTTGTTCTGTCATCGAAAGGAAGAGCAGTAGAGACTATTGAACATACCTTTTTTTGCATTACTTCTTTTTCAGTTTTATACACGAGTAGCTCAAAATTTGGGAAAATTCTATATTTTTCCAGAAGATACATTGCTTTTATACACCAAGAATCCTTCTCATTCGCAGTACTAACTCTGCTCGAATTAATAAATCCAACAGCTTCATTGTTTATATACAGCAAAAAAAACAGATAGTTTTCTAAGTCAAAGCTAGATTGTAAGAGATTTCTCATTGACTTTTCGTCGATAGCTACTTTTTGAAGTCGGGTATCAATAGTTTTGTATTCTTCTATCATTAAGCGATACAAATCAATCGCTTCTTCTGTATTACAGATACTCAGCGTTTTTATTTCTTTCACCTATTGTACCTCATTTATTGGTAGCTTACTTTATTACCATTATGAGTATCGGCTTGAAATTTGTTTTAGTGCAATTAACTTTCAGTTTTAGCAAATAACGCGTGAATTCCAGCCACTAATCCAAGTATAGACCATAAAATCCAGTTAAAAGAGAAAAAAATCCTCACAAGGGCTGTGGTTTTTTGTTTAATTTGGGTATGTTTCATTTTACACCTCTCTTTATCTCTAATAAGTACAGACACATATTAAACAGCTAAGTTGCATAATAGTGACGCCGGTTTACAAATTGTTTATCCTGTACACTTTTTACTCGATGTATGGTAGTATTTTAAAATTATGATTACGTCCCTCGAGAGTGGAGTGCCTAATTCACCTCTCTCTTTGTGTATTACTATACATACACAATGCATCCAGCGGGGGCAAAAGGAGCATCTTTAATATGGATAAACACGAAACAACAATGGAAAAAATCGTAAGCCTATCCAAGCGCCGCGGTTTTGTATTCCAGTCCTCTGAAATTTATGGTGGACAAAATGGAGCATGGGATTACGGTCCATTGGGTATAGAATTAAAAAACAATATTCAAAAAGCATGGTGGCGAGAAATGACACAGCTTCATGACAATATTGTTGGTCTCGACGCCTCTATTCTTATGCATCCCCGTGTCTGGGAAGCTTCTGGCCATGTGGAGAACTTTACAGATCCACTTGTTGATTGCAAAAAGTGTAAGAGCCGTTTTAGAGCCGATCAAATTGACCAAGAAAAACTTGCAAAAAAAATCTGCCCAGAATGTGGTGGAGAATTAACTGATACACGAAAATTTAACCTCATGTTTAAAACTAACATAGGTGCTGCTGAAGATTCCTCTAATACAATCTATCTTCGTCCCGAAACAGCCCAGGGAATTTATATCAATTACAAAAATGTGGCTCAATCAAATCGTTTAAAAATACCCTTTGGTATAGCTCAGGTTGGAAAGGCCTTCAGAAATGAAATTGTAACAAAAAACTTTATTTTTAGAACCTGTGAATTTGAACAGATGGAAATGCAGTTTTTTGTGAAGCCAGGTGATGATGAAATATGGTTTAATTCATGGAGAGACCAACGATGGGCCTTCTACAAAACCCTTGGTATCCGCATGGAAAAACTACGCTGGCATCAGCATGGACCAGATGAACTAGCTCATTATGCAAAGGAAGCATGGGATATTGAATATGAATTTCCTATGGGATTTCGTGAACTCGAAGGTGTACATAATAGAACCGATTTTGACCTAAAACGACATACTGAATTTTCTGGTAAAGATCTGCAATATATTGATCAAGACAATGGAAATGAGAGATATATTCCCTATATTATTGAGACAAGCGCTGGCTTGACTCGGAATCTTCTCATGTTCCTTTCCGATGCATATGAGGAAGAAAAAGTAGCTGATAAAGGCAATGACGATGATTGGAGAACTGTGTTACGGTTTCACCCAAAGGTTGCCCCAATTACTGTGGCAGTGCTTCCATTAATGAAAAAAGATGGTCTTGCCGAACTTGCACAGGAAATTAGAAGTGAACTTAAAGAAGAATTTGTGACAGACTATGATCAAGCTGGTGCTATTGGCAAAAGATATCGCCGACAAGACGAAGTTGGAACTCCTTTTTGTGTTACTATCGACTATGATTCCAAAGAAGACAATACCGTAACATTGCGATTTCGAGATTCTATGGAACAAATTCGCCTTCCACGTGCAGAACTAGCTCAGCGAATTCGTGAAGAAATTAAGAACTATAAACGAGTTTAAGTTAAAACCATAGGGTTTGGAGGACGGTTGTGGCAGATAGTAACAGATTACATAGCATAAACACTTCCCGCATCCTCCGAACTATTTGGCTTAATCCTGGTATAAGTCGGATCAAGGTCGCAGAAATGCTTGACCTTGATCGCTCTACTGTAACCAAAATAATGCAAGTTATTTTAGATAAAGGTTTAGTAGAAACTGCTGGAAAAAACACAG
>DATFIA010000193.1:0-22048 GCA_035270545.1 Treponemataceae bacterium | reverse complement strand
ATTTGTTTTGTGGCCATCATCTTCTATGTTATTTTCCCAGCGCTCAGCCGCTGGATAGAAAAAAATATTTATCTGAAAACTCTAAAACGATTTAAAAGGGAAACTTCAGTCACAGGAAAACTTTGGACATTAAAAGAAAACAGACTTTCCATAAAAACAGATAACGAAATTGAAAAAGAAGTGCCAGTAATTCCCAAAAAAACTCGCTTTTATATGATGAATGAAACAAAAGATTTTAGTCAAATTCCTTGGTCAACCGTTTTTCTCGTTCAAACGGGAACTCCTGTATATTGGTCCGAAGCCAAAAACCGATGGGAGAAAAATCAATGCCTATTTTACTCTCCCAGTATTTCTAAAACAATTGATACAGACCTCGAAAATGCCCAGGCAATATCTGGGGTAAAAGATTCTGCTAAAAAATGGTTTGTGGCAACTGGAGCCTTTATTGAATTTCTGTTGCTTCTTGAAAGCATACAAACAAACAATTTTAACGGTGCAAGCATAGCGGCCATAATTGCTATTTTTGGAAAAGCATTACCCTACTGTCCACCCGGTCTTTTTTTTACTCTTGGAGCTTATTATATTAGTAAAAAAGGTGAAGATACAAAAAAAAACCGACAACGGAAAGTTGCCGGTTTTTTACTTGCCTCATTAGGCGTTGCCATCAATATCGTCGTACTGTTCATCATTATCCGAGATATAGGTTTCTCCGGAATCTGAAAAACTATCGCTTGAATTATCGCCTGAATCATCAAAACTGTTGGTATCGTCAGAAGGCTCATGAGATGAGTTATCTTCTCGTTTGCGAGAATAACTTACTGCAAGTTTCCGTCCCCGATATTCGAAGTCATTTAAGATATCTATAATCTTTTCTGCGTCTTCAGTAATTACTTGCACAAATGAATAATTATCCAAAACACGAATTTCACCAATATGATCTCGGTCAATCTCTGTATTTTGCATTATTAAACCAATAAGATCGCGAGGATACACTCTTCGATTCCGGCCAATGCTAATAAAAAGAGTTGTAGAAACATCTTCAGCAAGGACTGGGCGTGGTTCAGTATTTCGAGGATCAATGGTTCGAGTTGTTACTTTGTTTCGGTGAGATTCTGTATTTTTACCTTCATCTCGTAATTCCGAGACTTTTTTCTGCTCTCGTCGGCTTGGTGCCTCATTTCTGCTTTGTACCTCTCGTCTTTTTTGTGCTTCACGTCGAGTATTTCTACCTTGACGAGTATTAGAGCACATTTTACCAAGAGATTTGCCTTCGTCAATTTGTTTTAAAAGATAGGCCGCAAAATACGCTCGCAAAGTAAAAGGAACAGCCTTGCGGAAAAGACGGCGATATACATTAAGTTCAAGAGGGTCTTCTTCTGTTCGGATCTTTAATACAATATCCTGAAGATATGCAATAACCTGCTCTTCGTTCACTACTGTTTTCTGTTTTTCAGCCACAATAAAAACTCCTGAATACTATAATGCCACAATACACTGACTTGCTCAATGGTAATCGGAATCTGAAAGATCAAGTACAGATACTTGACCCTTCCTCGAAAAACCTGAACGCAAGAGGACTGGATCGAAAACAAGAGGGTAAACAGGCGTAGTAAAAAGCAACCAACGATATTTTTTTTCAGTCCAATAGGTAACAGTTCGAGCCAAAAGTTCTTTTCCTATTCCAAGTCCTCTAAATTCAGGATACACAAGTATTTTGATGAGTTGGGCAGATAAAAAGCTCCCCTCGGGTATGGGAGCAGATATTGCAGCTCCTATAATTTCACCTTTTGGGCTTTCTGCAATGAGAATACAAGAATTTTCATCTTCTTCAACAAATCCATTTAAACGGTTCCACAAATCCTCTATCGCACCTGCAAGTTCCGGCGGCATTTCGGCCATAATTTCGCGCTCAACTGCCGATAAAAGAGTATCTAACTGGGATTCATCTTCCATCTCATATTCTCGAAAATGAAAGTCATGACTAACAATCTCTCCAGTTTCTTCTGGTTCCAATCCAATTCGCTCTAGTCCCCAAAAATCGCGTAAGTTATTGTACCACTCGTATACGATATTTCTAAATTCTCGCTCTTTAAACTGATACCAAAGTCTCTCAATTTCTGTATGATTTTTTAATATATTCTTAAAATTTCGGAAAACACCCTGTCCTGCCGAAAGTGCACTACGAAGATCTTCTCGAACAATGGGATTTCGTAGCTGAGCAGCAAATCGATCCATCATTCTAAAACCGCTCACCGAATCCCAGACAGGAATTGCGTAAAAACGATCGTCATCTTCGTCGTTATCAGTTATAGGTCCATTATCTCTGGAAGAAACACAACGACATTCTACTGAGTCATATAAAAAATGACCCGATTGGTCTTCCATTGCAAAAATAATCTCATCTACTATTTCAGGTGTTAAGTCGAATTCCATAATATTTGATTTTACCACAGATAAACCGTATTATAAAGAAGAACTGATAATCAAAAGGGAGGTTCAGTATGAGCAGTATTGCTTTTGTTGATGGACGAGAAATTCTCGATTCTCGGGGAAATCCCACTGTAGAGGTAGATGTATACCTTGAAGACGGTAGTCGCGGCCGCGCAGCCGTTCCTTCTGGGGCCTCAACTGGTGAACATGAAGCCTTAGAAATGAGAGACGGGGACCCTGAGCGATATAAAGGGAAAGGCGTTCTAGATGCCGTAGAACAGGTAAATAATGCTATAGCTGAAGAACTTGATGGAGCTGATGCACTAGATCAGGCAGAAATAGACCACATGTTATTGACTCTTGACGGCACTCCAAATAAATCAAAGCTCGGAGCTAATGCAATTTTGGGTGTTTCTATGGCGGTGGCACGAGCTGCAGCAGATTCTCTTGGAATTCCACTATACAGATATCTTGGAGGAGCTCACACTATGCAGCTTCCTCTTCCTATGGCAAATATTATCAATGGTGGGCAACACTCAGATAATAAAATAGATTTTCAAGAATTTATGATAATGCCTGTAGGAGCTCCTTCCATGCGTGAAGCAGTGAGAATGTCGGCCGAAGTATTCCATGCATTAAAAGGAATTCTAAAAGATGCAGGCCATACGACCTCTGTTGGGGATGAAGGTGGATTCGCTCCAAACATTGGAAACGAAGAAGCCCTCGGATTTATAATGAAGGCAATTGAAAAAGCCCATTATCGTCCTGGCGAAGATATGATGATTGCACTCGACTGCGCAGCAAGTGAGCTCTTTGATGCAGGTGACAGAAAAGGCTACAAATTCTGGAAATCTAATCCGGGAAAACTCTTTTCGACTGAAGAAATGATAGATCTGTATAAAAAATGGGTTTCTAACTATCCTATTATTTCTATAGAAGATCCACTCGATCAAAATGATTGGGAAGGATATGCGCGGATGACCAAAGAACTTGGGCACAAGGTTCAAATTGTTGGAGATGACTTTTTTGTAACCAACACTGAGCGCCTGAAAAAAGGTATTGAGATGGAGGCTTGTAACTCAATTCTGATTAAGCTGAACCAAATTGGTACCGTAACAGAAACAATAGATGCGATTAAAATGGCTCAAAATGCCGGTTATACCGCAGTAATCTCTCACCGTTCAGGAGAAACTGAAGACAGTTTTATTGCAGATCTTGCAGTTGCACTTGAAACAGGCCAAATTAAAACAGGCTCAATGAGCAGATCCGACCGTGTAGCAAAATACAACCAGCTCATGCGCATAGAAGATGAACTGGGAGTTACCGCCAGATTTGCTGGAAAAGAAACCTTTAAACGCTTTTTGAAATAAGAGTTTAGATTTTCGATTAAAAATAAAACGCCCTGCTGAATATTACATTCAACAGGGCGTTTTATTTCCAAAAAAATATTAATTAAGGAAGTTCTTTTCGAGTAGTTATTACCTTGGTAATGAGATTGTAGGTTTTTGCTTCTGTGGCGCTCATCCAGAAATCACGATCTGTGTCTTTGGAAACTTTTTCTACAGAAAGACCTGTTTCTTTTGCTATCATCTCGTTTATACGAACACGCATTTTTTCAAGTTCTAGGGCATGGATTTCAATTTCGGTTGCAACACCTTTTATGCCAGAGAGGGGTTGATGTATAAGATAATGACTATTTGGAAGTCCAAATCTGCGCTTGCTTGGGGCGGCAAGGAGGATTATTGAACCTGCACTCGCAACGAGTCCCATGCCAATTGTATATACTGGAGCGTTAATAAAGCGAATCATGTCAAAAATGGCATAACCTGCATCTGCGTCTCCCCCAGGGGAGTCTATAAAAATCTTTATAGGCTCATCTGAATCTGCTTCCAAAATAAGAAGTTGGCGAATAATTTTTTCTGCAAGGGCTTTGTTAATTTCGCCGGAAAGGAGAATCTGACGAGTCTTCAAAAATTTTTGTGCCAGTGGATCTATTTCGCCACCTTTTTCATTTTTTTCATCTTTTTCTTCATCTTCGTCATCATCATTATATATTGCTGATGCGTTTACTATTTTTTTCCCATGTAGGTAGGGTGTGTGCACGCTGTGCTCCTTGAAAACTGGATTTCTGCTTTTTATCAGAATTACATAATAATGTACTAAAATTCAGCGTATAAGTACAGAGCTTTTCCCTTTACAGTAACCTTAGAACCTGAAGAAAATACCACAGAAGAATTCTCCTCTGCTTTTTCTCCGTTTGTTACAAGATGCCACTGGCCAGATCCTAAACAGTCAGGTAAAAATAAGTCTTGGGAATTGGACTCAGGGTTTACTGCTATACAGACCTGGTTCCAAGTATCGCCAGAAGATTCTCCGTTAATAGTCCACACGAGCAAGGGTTCTGGAAAGCGAGAAATCAAAGTCGATTCTTGTTCATCTGTCGTTTTAGTTGTTGGCGGAATAACGACAGGAGGAGAAGGAATACGGCCTGGTTCAATAAAATTCATAGCTGATTCAACTTCTTCGGCGGTACGAAGACGAAATAACGGATGATTTCGTCGAATAGCAATAATACTTTTCACATACTCTACAATGTGCCTTTTATCGGCACAGCGCTCCCAATCAAGTCGATTAATAGAATCTGAAAGATTATAGGAATTATGCGAAAAGGCCCGAGTCTTGTCTGAAGTCCAATAGAGATCATACAGATTTGGATATTTTGAAAGAATATCTGAGGGGATTTCTTTTGTTCTCATAAATTCCATACCTGCATGTAAAACAGGCATTCCTTGGGCTAAGATTACCAATGAAATAAGTGTTTTATGCAAACGTTCATACCAAGCTTCACTTCGGTCGTTTTCAACGAGAACAAGCTTATCGTAGAGAGTTGCGTTGTCGTGAATCTCTGTATAATTAACCGAAGAAGCAGTGAGGTCTGTCCAGGGATTAGGATTCGCAGTCCCATCTACAAAACTATTGCGAACATCTGGATGGTACACCGCACCTACAAGACCGAATTTTACTGATTCTCTATGGCTTCCATTATGTATAAA
Source organism: Treponemataceae bacterium (assembly GCA_035270545.1). Taxonomy (GTDB): domain Bacteria; phylum Spirochaetota; class Spirochaetia; order Treponematales; family Treponemataceae; genus Teretinema. The sequence continues at coordinate 16,565 of DATFIA010000193.1, read as the reverse complement.
GCCGGCCTCGGAGCCTGAAAAAACTGGTCCTTTAAGACCACAGCGGAAAGCATCGTTAAAAAAACCAATAGAAGGCATTTTTCGCGCTTCTTTCATACTTGCGGCAACCATTTTCCCACCACGATACATATCCCAGCCTTCACCATAAAGGAGAACATCTCTTTTAACATCGCGAAGCGTATCTGAGATTGCGTTCATAGTTTCAACGTCATGCAAGCCCATAAGATCGAAGCGAAAACCAGAAAGTTTGTATTCAAAAAGCCAAGTACGTAAAGAGTGAATCATGAATGAGCGAAACATAATCCTTTCGCTAGCTGTATCATCCCCTGCTCCTGAATAACTGTCCACGCGAAAATAATAGCCAGGAACGCAAACGCCCAAAGCATGATTCAAGGCAGAGGGAACATGGTTGTACACAACATCCATAATAACACCAATTCCTTCACGTAAAAACGAAGCGATGAGACTTTTTAATTCGCTAATTCTGCTCAAGCCATCTTCCGGATTTTGAGAATAAGAGCCTTCGGGTGCACAATAATTTTGAGGATCATAACCCCAGTTGAACGCGCCAGAAACGAATTTCTCTTTATATTCTCTTTCTTTCACACGGCTTTCATCTACACTTACAAAATCATAAAAAGGAAGTAACTGTACATGTGTTATTCCAAGCGAAGTAAAATGATCGAACCCGGTTTTAACGCCCTGAAAAGAAGTCCCCTTTTCTGCAGCTCCTTTATAGGTGCGTTGTAATTCTGCGCTGCCATTCCAAGAAGAAGCAGAAGAGATATCTGCAATATGAACTTCATAGGCAATAACATCGTTCGGAGAAGCAAGTTTTGGAGCGCTCAAAGAGGCCCAGCCCTCTGGGTCTGTGCGCGAAAAATCGACTACCATAGAACGCTTTCCGTTTACTCCAGCAGAAAGAGCATAGGGATCTTCTGTTTCGCGAATTAAGCCGTGAACGTGTACTCTAAAGGTATAATATCTGCCAAAAAAATCACCATTTAACACGAGCTCCCATATGCCTTCTTTACCATCGAGGGCAGATCCTTTTTTCATAGAAATTACCCCAAGTGTTTCAGAGGCTGTGCCGTCAGGATATAAAACGAGAGAAACAGATTGTGCTGTAGGCGCCCAAAGACGAAAAACCGTTTCTTTTTCAATACACAGAGCGCCTAAGGGGAGTTTCGTTTGATATTTTTTTACAAAATAATCTGAGTCGAAAAACCATTCAAGAGAAGCGACATTCGAGCCGCCATTTTGAGTCTTCATACGACCGGAATTTATAAGCTGTTCCAAATAATCTTTCTTTTGAATTGCCCCACAAAAATCGGTATTAAACTGATGTTGTGTAAAAGATTCTTTTTCTGCTTTTACAATTTTAAAGTCGAATTCTAAAAGCTTTCCCTGCTCTAAAAGGTGGGAACAAATAGTAAGGGCAGATAGATTTGTTTGACCTTGCGATTTTTGCTTCTGTTTTACCTCGTTCCACAATATACGACAATGAAGCATTTTTCCATTTTCGGAGCGTTTAAGGTCTATATCACATATCCAACCAGGTCCAAAGCGAACGCTTGCAGATAAAGACTCCATTCTCTCTGGCAAACAAGGCCTAAAATCTATACGGCCTTCTGCAATACGAGGATTAAATCCAAGCAGGTCTTGGTACATGTTACGCGCAAATTCAGCAAGACTCCAGGCCTGAGACCAAGTCCCAGAAAGGACCGGCTCGCATGGCGAGCCGAGCTCGCCATGCGAGCCGAGCTCGCCGGGAGTACTATTCGTGCCGAGCTCGTCAGAAAAATTTGGCTCCGCATGTATATTTTCACTTAAAGATCCAACGCAGCCCATAGACACCATCATGCGAGCTTCTTCACGAAGTAAAACGTCGGCACAATGAGGTAAAACAGTAGATTTTACAGACCCTGTCTGTGTCGAAAGAATATTTGCTTGGGCTGTAATATACGGTCCGGTATTCCACACCCAAATTGTTCCATTGTGATAGGCCGCATCTTTATGATATTGCCCCGGATATTCGTGCCGCGGATGAAAAAGAGGATCTTCTGGTGAAAGGCTAAAAAGACCAAAGGGAGAAACAAGTTCGCGGCGTACATTTTCAAGAACAATCTTGCTTTTATCTGCTTCGAGCAAAGGAGGTAGATCCACCACGGTGGGTGCAGTAAGCGCAAAAAGTTGATTTGGCCTCACTTTAAAATCTCGAAGCCATTCACCAGTTTCTCCAGGTGGAAGATAGTCTGCAAGAGCAGAACGCTCATCACACCAAAAATACTGGTTAAAGGACTCACGCAGGCGCCGCGCAAAATTGAAACGCTCAGTTGCGAGACTTGCATCTCCTCTTAACCGTGCAATATGAGCTCCAATTCCCAATGCGGTATACCATAGAGCCTGAATATCATTAGCTCGGTTTCCCCGAGGAGACCAAGGTTCATTTCCATTAATTCGAGCGTCCATCCATGTATCTGCATCTCCATGAAGTAAAAAACCTCGAGAATCAGTTCGAATCTGCATATCTGCATCGAGAGCTCTATCTACCACGGGTCCAAGTTCGTCGAGAATTGAAAAATCGCCTGAATACTGAATATATTCCCATAAACTGCGAATAAACCAGAGCGTTCCATCTGCAGTATTATACAAAATATCGTTATCGCCCCTGTATCTGTTTGGAATTCTACCATAATTGGGACTGAGCGGGTCATTGTTTTGATGATGAGCAAAACCAATAAGAACTTCTTTCGCTTCTTCAAATCTGCCACTGACAAGAAGTATTCCTGTTAATGAAATAAAGGTATCGCGTCCCCAGTTATCCCGAAACCAGGGAAGTCCTGCCCATATACCCTTTCCATGATCTTCTGTAACAAGCATCCAGGCAGAAAATTGACTCCAACGAATAGCATCATCAAAAGACTTATCTCCAGAATCAAAAGTACAGGCGGAAAGAAATTCAGAAATTTTTGCATTATGAAGCTCTATTGCTTTTTCTCTCACTAATCGGAGAGCTTTTTCACAAGCTAAAGCTGGAGTATCCTCAAAAACGAGATACCAAGAAGGAGTAATTTTATCAGCTTCTACGGAACCTTCAGCTGTTAAAATAATTCGCTTTTCTCCAGCTTTATTAAGATTAAAAGAAAAAATAGAGGCAATAGCATAACCTTTTTCATTGTACCACAGGGTAATTCCATCAGTTTTTTTTCTCTTCCATTGGCTTATATTTTGCTCAGGAGGAAGAATAAGACCCAAACTATAATTACCCGAAAGAGATAAGTAAAAGGCTTGTTCATCCAAAAGAAGTGAAAAATTAAGAGAAGTATCTTCTGGTGAACAAGGGAAAACAATAGAACAACCGTCGGGGCGAACCTCTGTAAAGCGTGCGTTTGTACGATACATATCTGCAACGGCCGAATCGGGACTAGGCATAGCAAGAAAAAAATCTGAAAGATATCGTGTTTCGCCTCTATAATAACCGCCAGGACAAGAGTCTGCAGTACAGGTGACCAATTCAAGATACCCGTTTTTTCTGTCAGTCCATGCAATGCGTCTATTCTGCCCCTGATCAATTCTAATATTCATATTTTAAAGATAGCATTACTCTAAAGAAATCTCAAGGTAAAGCGGTTTACCTTGAGCATAATAAACAGTATAATCTTGATAAATTGTTTCTTTATCAAACAAAAAGGAGAAATTCCTATGAATAAGGCTGGAATATATCATCATTGTGGAGATTCTTGGTGTTACGCCCTCGATGAAAACACCCTTCACATTAGAATTCGTACTGCTAAAAATAATTCCGACCGAGTAGATATTGTTTTTGGAGATCCGTTTGAATGGGTAGAAACAGGTTCTAATCACCGGTGGAAAAGCGAAATACAAGCAATGACCAAATGTGGAACAAACGGCGTTCACGATTTTTGGGAAATTCGAGTACGACCCCCTTTCAAAAGGCTTAAATACTGGTTCATCATCCATAAAGGGAAAGAATCTATGGAATTTGGCGAAAAAGGCCTTATTCAGCCGGTAGAACCAGATAATAGATGGAACACGTTTATTTTCCCCTATATTCAAAAAACAGAAGTATATACCGCACCTGAATGGGTTTCTAACACAATTTGGTATCAAATTTTTCCAGAACGTTACCATAATGGTGATGTAAGTATTAACCCGGCAGGAACCCTCGACTGGCAACACGGCCCCGTTACAAATAGGGAATTTTATGGGGGAAACCTTAAAGGAATTATCCAAAAACTCGACCACATTGCAGACCTCGGGTGTAACGGAATATATCTCACACCCATTTTTGAATCCCCCTCTGTGCATAAATACGATACAACCGATTATATGAAGATAGACCCTGCCTTTGGCACCGAGGAAGATCTTCGAAATCTTGTTCAAGAAGCGCATACGCGTGGTATTAAAGTCATGCTCGACGCAGTTTTTAACCACAGCGGCGTTCACTTTGCTCCATGGCAAGATGTTTTGGCCAATGGAGAAAAGTCGAAATACCGAAATTGGTTTGTAATCGACTCGTTTCCCTTATTTGGGCTAGATGCCAAGACTGGAAAAGAGCGAACTGATGATGGAGATTCTCACGAAACCGGATTCAAAACATTTGCGTTTACAACAGGAATGCCAAAACTCAATACGACAAACCCAGAGCTCCGTGAATACCTTCTTTCAGTAGCTGAGTATTGGATAAAAGCTTGCGATATTGATGGATGGAGGCTCGACGTTGCAAACGAGGTAGACCACGATTTTTGGCGAGCATTTAGAAAACGTGTGAAAGAAACAAAAAGCGATGCCTATATCGTAGGTGAAATTTGGCATCATTCAATAGACTGGCTCCGTGGGGATCAGTACGACGCAATTATGAACTATCATTTTGGTCAAGCTTTTACTAACTTTTTACTTTCAGCTCCTGAAAACCCTGACAACGTGAGTTTGGCAAATCGCCTTACCACTTTAGAACTTTCCTACCCACTACCGGTAATCCGTTCTGGTTTTAATCTCCTGGATTCCCACGACACAGCGCGCCTTGTTAACCAACTCAAAGGCGACTTTGCAGCTGCTCGACAAGCATGGCTCTTTTTAGCACTCCTTCCCGGCTCACCTTGTTTCTACTATGGAAGTGAATTTGGAGTCGACGGTGGACACGATCCTGATTGTCGCCGTTGTATGCCTTGGGAAGAAAAAAACCAAGAACCCGGTCAATTTGAATTTCTAAAAAGCATAATACAGTTACGCAAAGCAAATACAATTTTAATTCAAAAAGGAAATAGAACCTGGTTAACCGATTCAAAAAGACCAGGCATCTTCGGTCTTCGCATTTGTGAAAGCCTCGATACAGAAGGACTTCTTCCCCCAGGTTCAAATCGAAAACTCATCGTAATTATAAATCGAGAAAAAAAAGCTGTTGGAAAAAAAGAACTAAAAAGGATGCTTTTAACTGATGAAAAAGACGAAAAGGCCTTTGATCATATTGAGGCTAGCGGATTTGCCTGGGCCGAGCTGAACTAATTGGTAAGATTATAGGTAGCGTGGCCAGCAGGTCGACCTGCTAGCAGGTCAAACTGCTGGCAGGTCGCTATGCTGGAGTGTCAGACTGATGGCGTGTCGGCTGCTGGCAGGTCCGCGAACAGATCGAATCAGCCTTGGTTTTCATTAGATACATGTAATAATGGTTTACCAGAATTTTCGAGCTCAAAGTCACGAAAAGGGCCATTACTATTTTTAAGAGCTTCCATAATAGAATCTAACACAAGTGGGTCATCAAACTGAAACATTCTGTCCGAAGCATATTCAAAATACAGACCTTTGTCGGATTGGTTATAACCGAAATAAAAACTTCCAGCGGTTGATTCTCCCTTAGAAAGTTCCTGCTTAAGGCGTGAATGCGAGGTTCCGTAAGGCCCAATAATCGCATCTAAATAGTCTTCGCCTCGAATAAGAAGACCGCGACCCCAGTTCATACCAAAAGGAAAGAGAGCTCTATGGCAATCGGCATAATTTCGCTCTCTTGTTACTGAGTTAAAGCCAATTTTTATACTTGTAATTACTAACTGATTATAACTTCTAGGAGCCACAGCTGTTACCAACAGACCTTCCAGGCCTTATCGGTTCCTGGAGGAATTTCTGAAATAGGCTCAAAACGGAGCCCGTCAATTTTACAACACTCTGCTCTCACCCCTTCTGTTACCAGAATCTCGTGAGCCTTTGCAATATCTTCACCTAACTTACTTGCCGCATTTACTTCAGATCCAAAAACGTCTGAGTCGCCTATACGCAAGACTTTTCCAAAACCAAGACCCACACATAAGAGTATTTGCTCTTCTGCTACTATGTTTATATTATATGTGTCGAGAGTTTTTTGCATCGCAATTGCAGCATTCATTCCTTTGAGTACATTTCTAAAAATAACAAGAAAACTATCTCCTTCTACCTTTAGAAGAATCCCATCATTATCTTCAATGACTGGAATAAGGATTCTTTCAGATTCGTGGATAGTCTGCAAGAAATGGATAATTCCAAATTTGGCAACATTGCGGGAAAAACCAGAAAGATCGGTAAACATAATACACCACTCTTCTCCAAAGAGATCCCAAATGCGCTCATCTATGAGTTTTTTATCGGCTCCAGGTTTAAGCCGCTCTTCTATGAGCTTTTCTAGTCTATCTTCTGATGCACTTAAATAAACGGTTTTTTTTGTAGCCATACAGTACCACCTTAAAAAAGAATGTCGAGAAGTAAGTCTACGGTAATTCTATGCTTTTTCTTGTAATTTTGCCTCATCCCAAAATTTGTCCATATCTACCATATGCTCCGAGTTCATCGATATTTCAGATTCTTTCATAGATTGCTCTACATGTTTAAATCTACGAGTAAATTTTGCATTTGTTCGGGTTAGAGCAACGCCGGGATCTACTTTTAAATATCGTGCAATATTTACAATCGCAAATAAAAGATCTCCTAGTTCATCTTCAATATCAGTTTGGACACCTGTATTAACTGCCTCTTTTAATTCAGAGAGTTCTTCAGAAACTTTTAACCAAACATCATCTATAGAAGCCCAATCGAATCCAGCTTTTGCCGCTTTTTTCTGAAGTTTTTTTGCCCTTTCAAGCGCCGGCATTCCTTTAGAAACTTCGTCCAAAATGGAGTCTGCCTTACGTCCCTCTACGCCCCGTTTAATATCATCCCATTGAGCGAGAACTTTTTCTGCTGTGTCCGTTTTCTCTTCACTGCCAGGACCTGCAAACCCGGCAGTCTCGCCAAAGACATGAGGATGCCGTCGAATCAATTTATCTGAAACTCCATTTAAGGAGTCGGCAACGGAAAAGAGACCATCTTGTTCGTACATGTACGCAAGCATGGTTGCATTAAGAAATACGTCGCCTATTTCTTCGCATACGTGAGCGCTCTCTCCATCATTTATAGCTTCTACAGTTTCGTAAGATTCCTCTATCAGTGTTTCGCGTAATGTTTCTGGAGTTTGTTCAATGTCCCAGGGACAACCGCCTGGGCCGCGAAGTCGTCTAATTGTTTCGTATAGTCTGTCAAAGGATACTAAAAGTTCGCTGTTCATTGGGAATCTCCTTGAATAAGTTTTTTCTTTGCCCACTCTTTTACAAAGGGATCGGGCCCTTTTTCCAATATATTCAAAAGGAGATCTCCAACTGATGGCCACACGAGAGAAAGACTGATTCGCTCATCTGAAGAAAAATCTGAAAGTACATGGGCAGAAACATCGCTGTGAGTAGGTCTGCCAATTCCAAACCTAAGGCGCCAAAAATCTGCTGTGCCTAAAACAGCTTTGGTTGAGCGTAAACCATTATGGCCTCCCAGACCTCCTGACCACTTAAGACTTACTGTTCCAAGAGGCAATTCAAGTTCATCGTGAATAACGAGTACCTGGTCTGGTTTTAACTTAAAAAAAGTACAGGCTTCTCCTATTGCGTCTCCAGAAAGGTTCATAAAGGTTTCTGGTTTCAAAAAATGTATTATTTCTCTCTCTCCTTGCGTATTCATAAATGAATATTGTGTGTACAGAGATCGATATTTTTTTTGCCAAGATAAGGAAGAGGCCCAGATAAGACTATCGCAAAATTGCCATGCAACATTATGGCGATTTCCTGCATATTGCCTGCCATGGTTGCCTAAAAAAGCTACAAGTAAAATCATATTTGAAGGTATTGTACCTAAAAAAAGCCAAATAGTGTATACTCTTTTTTGAAAACTCACACAGTTAAGGAAAAGATGAAAACGAACAATAATGAAAAAAAAATCTATGTAATTGGACACAAAAATCCAGACACAGACTCAATTGTTTCTGCAGCAGCATATGCAGCTCTAAAACAGGCACAGGGTTTCAAAACCTGTTATGCAGCGAGAGCCGGAAAACCCACCCCACAAACAGAGTACATATTTAATCGCTTTAAAATGCCCCTACCGGAATTTCTTCCAGACCTTATACCAAAAGTAGCTTTTTACTACAACCAAAACATTCGCACCATAGGAGAGGGAACCTCTCTTTGGGAAGCAATGGAAGTTCTTGAGAAAAATGAAATTAGAGCCCTTCCTGTTATTGATTCTAAGGGTAGGTATCATTCGGTATTACATTACAGCTCTTTTGCACAAAAAGTTTTAAAAATGATTAATCCACAACAAAAAACGGTTATTCAAACGAGTATAGAACTCCTGTCTTCTGTGCTTCATACACAAGCTCTTGTTGTGTATGATGAAAAAAAGATTCAAAAAAGCCCGATCGTTATTGCCGCAGCTCAATTTGATACATTTTGCGAACACCTTGGAGCTCACATACCAGAAAACACCATAGTAATTTCCGGAAACCGCCTTGATATTCAAGAGGTTGCAATAGAAAGCGGAGTCAGAGCTTTAATAATCACAAACGGAAACATGATTACAAAAGAGTTGCGTGCTAAGGCAGAAGAAAAAAAAGTTTCCGTTCTTATAAGTCCCTATGACACAGCCTCTACAGCTCTTCTTATTATTTATTCAATGCCGGTAACTTGTATGTCTAATAATACGGTAAAACCGGTAAATAAAAATGAAAACACCCGCAAAGTTGCACCCCTTTTGGCAAATGCTCCTGGAAAAAGCCTCCCAGTTGTCGATGACGATAATATGGTTATTGGGGTTATTTCTGAGAGTGACCTTTACCGAGACGCGAACATAGAAATTATAATGGTTGACCATAACGAACACACACAGGCCATTGAAGGTATTGAACATTATAGAATTCTAGAAATTATAGATCATCACCGCCTCGGGAATCCTCCAACTCGCCAGCCAATAACGTTTATCAATAAACCCGTTGGTGCGACAAGTACTATCATTACGACCCTGTATCAAGAAAACCATATTCCAATAAAGCCAGAAGTAGCATCTATTTTACTTTGTGGAATTCTCGCAGACACGCTTTCTCTAAAATCTGCCACCACAACAGACACCGACAGAGCTGCCGCTGAGTATTTATCGAACATAACAAACTTAGAAATAGATCAACTTGGGAAAGAAATACTTACAGCTGCAAGCAATATTACGGGACGCACTGCAGATGAATTAATTCAACAAGATATGAAAGAGTACTCAGAAGGACCTTTTACTTTTACGGTAAGTCAAATAGAAGTAGAAGACCCGCATGAAATCTTAGAGAGAAAAGCTGAGTTTATCTCTGTCCTTCACATGCGTAGAGAACGAATGGGGTCTCTGTTTAGTGGCCTTCTTGTTACCAATATTACAAATCTTTCGAGCCTCCTTCTCTTAGCAGGTGAGAAAAATTTCGAATTAAGTTTAGGTTTACCAAAGCAAGAAGATTCAGTATATATAATGAAGGGAGTTGTTTCTCGAAAGAAACAGCTCATGCCGATTCTTTCAGAAATAGTTGAGCAATATCAGGAGCACTAATGAACTTAAAGTTGAAGGTCCTTTTTGAGGATCAATATATAATTCTCGTAAATAAACCATCTGGAATGCTTTCTGTTTCCTTTCCTGGATTCAGGGGTAAAACAGCCCAGGATATTTTAACGGATATGAACAAAAGCCGAGGTAAACAACGTATTGCCGTTGTACACCGACTCGACAGAGACACCTCTGGTGTAATGATGTACGCCTGCACCGGTGAAGCAAAAGAGCGCATTATGAGCGACTGGCAAACAATGATAACAGAGCGGACATATCATTGTGTCTGTCTGCGAAATCCGGGAGCTGAGCCACTAAAGGACTCAGGAATTATAAATGCACCGCTTGCATATAACAAACACGACGTTGCTTTTGTACCAAAAAATGGGGATGGAAAAGCGCTCAAAGAATCTTTGAAAGCTGTTACCCGCTACAAGGTTCTTACGCGTGGCAAAGACTATGATTTAGTTGCATGTGAGCTTGAGACAGGAAGAAAAAACCAAATACGAGCTCATTTAGCACATCTTGGACACCCAGTAGCTGGAGATACCGTTTATGGAGGAGAACAGGCTGGAGCAGGACCAGATGGCCGCCTTGGACTTCATGCAAGAATTCTTGCATTCAAACATCCCTTTACCGGCGAACTGTACCGTTTTGAAGAAAGCGAGCCCGCAAGTTTTGCTAAAATGGTTGGTTCAGGAAAAACTGCAACAGCAAAACCAAATCTTGGTCTCGCAACTGCTACTAAGCCCAAAAGAGTGCGCCCAGAACAGACACCTCGAAAAGTTACTACTCAAAGAGATGATGATTTTTCGGATTTAAGACCACTGCCTGGAAAACCGCGACCTAAGCGTGGAGCAACAGGAAGTAAGTTTATTCCTCAGGCTCCTTGGAAAGGCAAATAGCCTTTATGTACTGCTGCCAAAATTGTTGAAAATATTCAAACCCTCTTGGGGGTAGCGGAGAAACACGCAAGCCCGTGAATACAGAAATTTTATTTTAAAAGACGGTTAAAGCTTGTTTTTTTATAAGCTCACGGGAGCGGATTTCACAGCGAGGGGGAACCGCGTCTACCAATCTAACACGCCTATTAGTAAAAACCTTTAGTTTTATAATTTGTTCCCCCCTTTTTTATTTATTCAACAATTTTGGCAGCAGTTAATATTATTTCCTTGGGGAGATCTAGTCTTTCCAGGGGAAAATAAAGCTTTTGAAACTGCGGTGACCTACCGTATCTTCATCATCTTCGAGCAGTTCTTCCCACGGAATAGACTTTCGAGCTTTTACAGGATCAAGATCTGTATTTTTTTCCATCCAGTCATATTTATACATGCGCAAACGAAACGCCTCATTATGAGCCAAAAGAATACCTGTAAAACCGGGAACCAACATGACTAAAAATAAAGATAATACAAATAACACAAGAGAATAAATCAACATAAAAATTGAAAAAAGAGAATTGTCAAAAAAGATAATAAATGATTTTTTTATGCACTTCATAAAATTATCATCGAGTTGACTGCGAATTGGCAAAAACCATTGTAACGATAATAAGAGAATTATGCCCACCCAAAAAAGTAACATAGCAAGAGCAAAACCAATCATATTACCCAAACTCAAATAATATGGCAGTGTAACAGAAAAAACGAAAGCTAAAACAGCAATAAGCGCCCCAAAAAGAGCTCCGTGTTTCCATATTTTTCCAATTTCAGATATAAAATCTCGAAAGGTAAAACTTCGATAGTCAACAATTTTCGCCATCATTGAAGAAATCGCTAGTAAAAAGACACCCTCAATCATTACTGTTACAAAAAGCAAGGCCATTGAGAGCGGCACAATTTCTGCAGTAAAGCCTGCAATAAAAAAACCGCCAAAAGCTACTGTAAGAATGAGAACATTCAATACTACAATATGCAAAAGATTATCCCAACCATCGAAAAATGCTTTCTTTATGAAAAATCCTATCATAGGAAAAATGGTAGCACAATTCCCCCTTTTTTACTATATTACAAGCGACACAATTATAAGTGTTCAATTCATTTTTATGAGAATTTCATGTTCATGGAGGACAAAATGAAAAAACATATGGTTTTTACACGTAAAATTGCAGGGGTTCTTTTAGTACTCACAATTCTTCTTACAATAACATCGTGCACAAAAAAAGTGGACCCAAATGAAAAAAAAGAAAAAAGCATCGCTGTTTTTGTTCCAGGCGTCGTTTCTGGAAGTCCTGTATACGAAATGCTCGTCTCTGGTGTCACAAAAGCCGTAGAGCAAGCAGCTGCTTCTGGAACCAAAGTAAACCTCCAAGTATTAGAAGCTGGAACAAAGCAATCTGAGTGGGGCTTACGGCTCACGAGTATTGCGGCGGAAAAAAAATATGATCTTATTCTTTCTTCGAATCCAGCTCTTCCAGAAATAGCCGAATCTGTTTCCCAGCAATTTCCAGATCAAGCTTTTCTAATTCTAGATTCCTGGTATACAGGAAACCCGAAAATACATACGGTCCGTTATAATCAAAGAGAGCAAGCATATTTATCTGGTTACATGGCAGCCCTCGTAAGTAGTTCTTCCATGAAATTTGCAAACCCACAAAAAAAGATTGGTATTATTGCCGGACAAGAGTATCCCGCAATGAACGAAATAATTTTACCAGCCTTTTTAGAAGGGGCCAAAGCAGTTGACCCTGCCTTTGAAGTTGATTTTAGAGTAGTTGGTAATTGGTTTGATGCTTCACGCGGTGCAGAACTTGCAAGGGCTATGTTTGCAGTTGGCGTCGACGTAATTATGCCGATCTCTGGCGGTGCAAACCAAGGCGTAATATCTGCAGCTCGGGAAGAAGGCGCCTATATCGCTTGGTTCGACGACAATGGCTATGCAAAGGCTCCAGGCTTTGTTATTTCTAGTGCAATTATGGCTCAAGAGAGACTCGCTCAAGAACAAACAACAGCATGGATTCAAGGTGGATTTTCAGGCGAAGAAGCTACTACTGTTGGAATTTCTGAAGGCTACATCAATTTTGTTTTAGATGATCCCCTGTATATTGAACATGTTCCTTCCGCACTTAGAGAAAAACAGAAAGCCCTTTTGGAAAAACTTCGCTCAGGTGAACTAAAACTGCCGGTACAATGAAACGTGCAGAACTGCAGAATATTCACAAAAAATTTGACTCAAATGCTGCTCTTTCGGGGGTAACGCTCTCTTTTTTTCCTGGAGAACTACACACTATCCTTGGAGAAAATGGAGCAGGTAAATCGACACTTGTACATATTCTCTCTGGCCTCCACCAGCCCACAAGCGGGCGCATACAAATTGGAGGCCAAGAAATTAACTTTTCATCGCCATCACAAGCTCTTTCTGCTGGTGTTGCAATGGTCCACCAAAGACCGCTTCTCTGCGATGAATTATCGGTCTTAGAAAATATCATTCTCGGCTCTCCGGGATGGAAGCTTTCAATAAACAAACGAAGAAAAGAAGTCGCTAATCTCGCTGCACAATGGCAGATACAACTCAACCTTGATTCTCCCTCTCGTACTCTTTCCGCCGCAGACCGCCTTTTTACTGCACTTCTTGGAGCTCTCTATCGCTGCCCAGATTTCCTTATTCTCGACGAACCTTCCGGAGTCTTTTCTCCCGAAGAAAGAACAAAATTTTTTGAATCTCTTACCCGAGCACGAGACAGAGGCTTAGGTATAATTCTCATTACTCATAGAATTGAAGAAGCTCTTAAATGGTCAGACCGAATATCTGTACTACGCGAAGGCCTTCTTGTTTTTAGTGCTTTACTCAAAAGCCCGCCCCAAAATAGTCCCATTACCATAGAAAATCTTACGCCTTTTTTAAATCCGGATCACAGTGAATCTACAAATAGGGCGGAAATTAAAAATGATATTGAAATTCAAACGGAGGAGATCGTTTTTGAAACGAGGGATATTTCATTCCAAAGGACAAATCGTCCGGGAGTGAGGAATATCTCTTTTACCGCTCACAAAGGTGAAATTATAGGCATATTTGGACTTCCTGGTAGTGGGCTTTCAAGTCTCGAAGACATACTCTGTGGTATGCTTAAACCCGATACAGGAAGTATCTATATATTAGGCTCAATCCTAAAATCACAAAAGATAGATTCATCTCTGTTACGTAAGCTCGGAGTAGGTTTTGTTCCCCAAAACAGAAGTTTTCGCGCCTCACATCCTGCCTTGAGCATCAAAGATATTCTAATACCGTATCAACAAAACACTTTTATTAGAAACACAGATAAAGAAAGGCTCTTTGTTCACCATATTTTACAACAAGAGAATATTTCTGGACCAGAAAACCGTACATGTAGCACTTTATCTGGAGGACAATTACAGAGACTCATTCTTGCTCGTGAACTCTCCGCAGAGCCAAAAATCCTCATTCTTAGTGAACCAGACTGGGGCCTCGACATTCAAAGTACAGAACAACTCAAAACAAAACTGATAGAGGCTGCAAAAAGGGGCATGGCAATCGTTATTCTCACAGATAATCCTGATTCTTTAAAATCCAATGGATTCTTTACTAAAACATGGACTCTTTCGGAGGGAAAACTTAAATGAGAAAAATTGTAATTCCCTTAGTAGCATTTTTTTCTGGAATTCTTGTTATTTCTCTTGTTCTCCTTTTTTCTTCAGAAACCCCTTCCGTTTCTCTTGCTGCTTTTTTTACCCGCCCTTTTTCTTCATGGTGGAATGCAGGAAACCTTCTAAATAAAGCCGGGCTTCTCATGCTCGCAGCCTCAGGAGCGGCTTTTGCACTAAAATCTGGCACCTTTAACTTAGGTGGAGAGGCACAAATTTATGCCCCCGCCCTCCTTACTGCAGTCTTCCTTTCCAACCCTGCAATACAGACAGCCGGAAAATCAGCACAGGGCTGGTTTTTTGTACTCACTTTCATTCTTGCTCTTCTTACCGGAGCAGTAATAGCCGGAATTCCCGGAATTTTACGGGCTAAATTCAGAATCAATGAATTGCTCACATCTTTTTTGCTTTCAGCTGCAATTGTTCCCCTCATAGACTATCTCATTTCTGGGCCGCTTCGCGACAGTAAAAAGAACTTACTCGCAACAAGGGCAATAGGAGAAGTATTTCGACTAACTCCTTTTTTACGGCCAGCTCTTCTCAATATATCTTTTCTAATAGCCATCATTTGTACTCTTCTTGCATGGCTGTTTATTACAAAAACACGAGCCGGCTATAAACTCACCATTTCTGGAACAGCGCCAGAATTTGCACGTTTTATTGGCTTTCCTGTACCGGCAACAGCAGGGACAGGCATGTTTATTTCCGGTGCATTACATGGTTTAACGGGCTTTTTTTCAGTTACAGGAACCTGGTATCTTTGCCATAATGGAGGTACAGCCGGAATGGGTTGGAGTGCTCTTGCCATTGCACTCATTGCCAGAGGAAACCTGCTTGCAGTCATTCCTTCTGCCCTATTGTATGCTTGGTTAGAAACTGCTTCAGAAACAGCGGTTCTTGCAACTCGCTTTAGTTTTGATTCAACCTCATTAATTCAAGGTGTTATTTTTCTTGTAGTTTCAGCCCGAGGCTTAAAAAAATTTGGGTTATGTAAGTTCCGAGAAAAAAAACCAGAAAGCAGAAAACCGACACAGAAGGAGCCTCTGTGAATAATGCAGTTCCTGAAATACTCATAATAGCAGCACCTCTGCTCTTTGCAACTCTTGGAGCTCTCTCAACCGAATATGCAGGTGTTCTTGCCGTTTTTATGGACGGAGCTATTAATCTTTCTGCTTTTTTATGCATCGCGGTAACAGCTGCCACAGGCTCACCTCTTGCAGGCTTTGCCGCGGCCACAGTTGGCACAGTCCTATTTGTACTAATTGCAGCCATATTCACCGAAATTACTGGAGCGAATCCTTTTTTAAGCGGACTCTCTCTTAATCTTTTTGCAATGGGAATTACTTCTCTTTTTTCGGTAGTTCTTTTTGGGACAAGAGGAGTAGTTCCCCTTCAAGATTCCTTCTTTCTTTCATTCCTTCGCCCCTCATCTTTTTTTATAGCAGCTTTATCTGCGATTCTTTTTTATATTGGATTAAAAACCACACGAGTCGGCCTTACCTTACGCATAACCGGCTCATCGGCCCAGGTTCTCATTGCAAAAGGCATTCAACCCGCAAAATATCGAATATTCTCTTGGGGAATTGCTGCTTTTTTTGCCGCCTGTGCAGGCTCAACGCTTAGCCTTTCACTTGGAGCATGGGTTCCAAATATTAGTGCAGGACGCGGCTGGACAGCTCTAGCAGCTGTCTACCTCGGGTACAGAAACCCACTCGGCTGTATTGCAGCTGTCCTCGTCTTTGCGGGAGCCGGTTACATGGCTAATATTCTTCAAGGAACAGGCCTCATTCCAGCCTCTCTTTTACTTGGACTTCCTCACGCCCTCGCCTTGCTTGTCTTTATTTTTAGTCCAGTTAAAAAAGAATAAAAATAAAATAAATGCAAGAATAGATGTCGGTCATTATGCTATTGCGTGGGTTTTGGTAATTTCTTCAAGGTCGAGGCGTTTAAGTTTTTTTCGAAAATTAACCGTGTCGTCATCTATAATAGACGCTAAATATTCTATTTGGCGTTCTATAGATTCTATATAGAGGT
>DATFIA010000192.1:0-14436 GCA_035270545.1 Treponemataceae bacterium | reverse complement strand
TTGTATTATAGATGTATGTAATATGATACATTAAGAACTAACATGAAAACACGCATTTTGCTTGTTGACGACCATTGTATGTTTCGCGAGGGATTAGCCTCGCTTATAAATCTTCAACAAGATATGGAAACTTTTGGGAGTGTAGAAAACGGGAGAGAAGCTCTACGTTTTGTAGCGAAATCTCCGCCAGATGTCGTCATTATCGACGTTGGTATGCCCGAAATGAATGGGATAGAGACCGTAACCTGTTTACGAGAATCATTCCCTTCTCTGCGAATGCTCGCTCTTTCGGGCCATAGCGAACACCATACTATAGTTTCTATGTTTCGTGCAGGAGCGTTAGGATATGTATTAAAAGAAAATTCTTTTTCCGAGCTCGTAGAGGCAATTCATCAAGTTTTACAGGGACGAATTTTTATTAGCCAGAAGGCATCGGGATCGCTTCTTTTGGAATTATTAAAGGCCAGCGAGTCTGGATCATTCCCGGGGAAAGGCTCCGCTTTTTCAATTCTCACAAGTCGACAAATTGAAATCTTGCAGGCTATAACAGAAGGGTACTCTACAAAAGAAATTGCATTGCGTCTTTCCATAAGCGTAAAAACAGTAGAAACCCACCGTCAACAACTTATGGAAAAACTAAATATACACAGCATTGCCGAACTTACTAAGTATGCCATTCGTGAAGAAATCACAAACGCGTAGTATCCGACAACCTCTTACTTCTTTGTATTCTTGTCAGCTTTTTTTGGAGCATCCTTAACTGGTGCCTTTGGTGCCTGAGCTGCACCCTTTTGTGTTTGGTTATTCTTGTTTTCTGCCATAATAGTAACTCCTTATAAAAAAAAATTCCGATTTATACGAACCGGTGTATGCCTTATAAACTAACCATTCGTTTTGGTTGTACCTATGGGAAAAACCCTGAATTATCTCCTCGTATTTCCTGATTTTTAGCTGGCACATTCCTGACTTTTTTTTCCAGCCGGGCTTTCCGCTGCAAGGGAAACACCTTCTGCGTTTTTCATTCCACTTAAATCCCTAGTCCGTATATACGTATTCTTGACAGTAAAACGACTCCTCTCTATTCTTATCCTGTTGCAAGCATTTTGGAGGCTATATGTTTACACGAAATTTGGACAAAGCAAAAGACGCTTTTAAGAATAAAGACAGTGGAAAATCAATCGCAGCTCATACGATTTCATCTATTGCAAAAAAAGAAGCTGAAATAGCTTTTGCTAAAGCCGAGCGCGCGAGAGAAGCCTGGGAAGTTGAAAACTATCCTGAAGGCGAAAAACTTGAGCTCATTGAACTCTACGTTGCAAAGGGAATGGATCAAAAAGATGCTGAAACTGTGACAGAAATAATTTCAAAAAATAAAAATACCTGGGTAGATATTATGATGGTTGAAGAACTTGGAATTATGCACACCGAGGAATCACCCATAAAAAACGCCATGGTTACTTTTGCTTCCTTTAGTTTTTTTGGATTCCTCCCTATTATTGCCTATATCGTTTTGCAATTTCTTCCTGTAATGCCCAATCCCTTTATTATCGCAGCAACCATGACCGGTCTGACTCTTTTTTCTCTTGGAGCACTCAAAGTAAAAGTAACCGGTCAGAATTGGTTTTTATCTGGTCTGGAAATGTTTATCGTTGGAGGCATAGCTGCCGCAAGCGCGTATGGCGTCGGAGCTTTTTTGAATATGATTATCAAATGAGCTCAGCCCAAGTCTTGCACTTTTGGCAATGTATTCCGTTTCTACCTAGTTTATTTAGAAATAGGGAGTTCAAGCTTGTCATGTTTCGCATGAAGGGATTTTAAATCATCCTTTTTCCCATACGCTAACAGTATTTTTAGACTGTTGTTTGCAAGATATTCTTCTGCAGGAAGTGCGAATTCAAGAACTGTAGTTGACCCGTTATCGTGAACCTTACTTTTAATCAATTTTTTTACTGCATTGGCTGAGTGGCTGTGACCTCGTCCGGTTTCCTCACTAACAACTTGGGTATCTTTTGAGTCATAGGCCAATACCATATAGGCGCCATTCATTCGAAGGGATCCAAGACCGACTGCAACCCATCCAGTCGTGGGTGCTTCGATTGCGCAAAACAAGGTTTTGCCATCAGCAGAAAGGGATATGGCAAATGTCATGCCCGAAACAAGGGTTTTCTGCGCATATTCATTCGCCTGAATGAGACCGTCTATAATCGGTACATTAGACGATGGACCAAGGGATTGAACACTAACTGCCTGAGCATGTAATGAAAGCGAAAAAAGGTACACAAAAAGAGCGCCTAAAACGAGTGATTTTTTCATATATTATTTTCCTTTTATATTCCGGCCTTTAAGTCGGTAATTGAAATACACAATGAGAGAAAACAGCATCCAGAATGCCATAATTGCAAAACCAACTGGGTTTACCTGCACATCTGAACTAGAAGCCAAAAAAACGTGAATAAGTATAGCTATTCCCGCTAGAACGGTGATGTTATGCATAAGGCGGGCACCTTTGTACGTCAGCCCGGTTTTTTTATACACAAACGTCTTAAGATTCTTCAAAAAAGGTATTTTAAGCCAGAATGTATTTGCCATGAAAAGAGAAGCAAACACAATTACAATAGCAAAAATCCACCAAGCAACCGAACCAAATCGGGCTTGAAATGTGTCATCTCCAAAGCCATTGCGTTCTTTAAGAAGCTTATGTGCTAGGGCTAAAATAAGAATGATGACTGGAGCGGTACTATGAAGGGAGATTAAAGCCTTTTGACCGAGAGCTTTTACCGCGATTGCAGGGCGCCCAGCAAGAAAAAATTGACCACAAACGAGCATAAAAGCAAAAACGCCAAAAATCATCGAAAGCGTATACGTATCGAAAGCAAAACCTGCGGTTTTTAAATAAAAAAACAGGGGAAGGGCAGGTAGTAAAAAGAAAGAGAAAATAAAAAGGACTTTTTTTATCACACTGTACTCCTAATAAAAAAAATATAACCATTTTTAACGTGTTGAACAAGATTATACGGTCGAAAATGTGTTTTGTCTTTTTCTTTATCACTTGTCTACACCTTTTTTTCTAATTAAGTATAAAGTTGATTGCCAACTAGGACATGATACAATTAACCTTGATTGATCTTGAAAATCAGTGATATCATTCGAGCATACAGTTTGAGGTACGTTCCGAACAACGAGATAAATCGAGGAGTTTTAATGGACGACAGCATTTATAAATCTATTATTCAGGAGTCTTCATTCGGCTATACCTACAATGAATTAGTATTTGACAAAAGCGGAATTCCTGTCGATTATATTTTTAGAGATGTTAATTCAGCTTTTGCCTCTTTTCTCGGTACTACTAAGATAGATTTAATCGATAAACGAGTAAGCGAAATTTTGACAGATTTTTCTACAGATTCATTTAATTGGCTTGAACACTTTTCTTCAGTAAGCTTATCAGGCACGCCGACTTCATTCGATGCTTTTTCCCAATCCCTTAATCGTTATTTTCACTTCACTGTTAGTTCTCCTGCCCGTGGATTTTTTGTCGTTATCTCATTTGATATTACGACAAGTAAAGCAATGGAAAAAGAAATAGCCCAAAAAGAAGAAGAGAGAAAACAATATTTTGACAATGCTCCAGATGGAATTTTTATAGCTAATAAAGAGTTTCAATATATTGAAATTAATGAGGCTGCCTGCAAAATGACTGGCTATCCTCGGGAAGAACTTCTTTCCCTTCATATTTTTGATCTTATTCCCTTAGGAAATAATTCAGTTTTCAACATAATATTTGAAGAACTTAATTCCAAACAAAAGTCCCGCCAAATAGTAAAATTAAAAAGAAAAAATGGCAGTCTAATATCAGTTATTATTGATGTAGTTAAAATGAAAGATGGAAAATTTCTTGCCCTTTGCAAAGATATTAGTGAACATGAGAAACTTGAAAAGGAGAAAGAGCAGTATTACCTTGCTTTTCAGAGTATTTCTCAACCAGTTCTAATTACCGATTCAAAAGGCATTATAATTTCGGTGAATGATGCTTTTGTTGATATGTACGGTTATTCACGAGAAGAGTTACTAGGAAAAAATCCTCATATGCTTAATCCTGGAAAAGAAGTCTATGAGAATCTGGGTGTCAATGTGTTTGAATATGACTCACTATTTCGTGACCTTTGGCAATCTGTGAATAACCCAAGTGTTAGAGTCTGGAAAGGTGATCTTATAAATCGCAAGAAAAACACATCTTTAGTCTGGATTAACCTCATAATTAATGCCCTGTATGACAATGATAATAATTTAGTAAGTATTGTTGGTCTGCCAATCGATATGACAGTTTCCCACGAAGAAGCTCTTTCAAATAGAATACAACTTTTTCAAACTATTGCAGATCTAGCAGAATTGAGAGATGACGAAACGGGTAATCACATGAGGCGCGTTGGGCTTTTCGCAAAGCTACTTGCGAGAGAACTCGGAATGAAAGAAAAATATTGTAACGATATTGAAATATTTGCTCCAATGCATGATATAGGTAAGGTTGGGATTCTTGATTCTATTTTACTCGCACCAAGAAAGTTGACTCCAGAAGAGTTCGAAATAATGAAAACTCATACAACTCTCGGTCATAATATTGTTAAGGGTAAAGCAGAATTTGAGATGGCTGCTGCAATAACGCTCTGTCATCATGAACGCTTTGATGGAACGGGTTATCCTAATGGGCTTTCTGGAAAACACATACCGCAATCTGCTCAAATAACCGCAATTTCAGACGTGTATGACGCACTTAGAAGTAAACGCTCCTACAAAGAGCCCTGGTCTCATGAAAAAGCAATAGCCCAAATTGTGGCCTCTTCTGGTACTCATTTTGACCCTGATATAGTCCAACATTTTCTTCATTTAGAAGAGCGCTTTAAAAAGATTTTCAAAGAATTAGCAGATGATAGAGATTTGAAAATAGTATCTGAACTATAAATGTATTCACAGCAGCACCCTTTTTATTAGCGGTAAATAGCGCGGGCGCCTACACCATCTCGGCACGTGTAGCTTGAGAAAAGGCTTTTTCTTTTCGGAGCGTTTTCATGCTAGTAGATAACCCCGATTGAATCTTTTTCATTTCCACCTCGCTTTAGAACCTATTTAAACAGTAGTGCTAAAATTTATTTAATGCTAATAAATAGAGGCAGAACGCCAAGGACGTGCGAAAATCGAGAGCCGGAGCCGCCGGCTAGGGAGATTAAGGACGTATGAGGGAGTTTTTGTTAGTGCTTGCGTTACTTCCCTATGTTTTATTCTTCGTCTGCTAAATATTTATTTTTGGTAATTAACAAAAAATAGTCTTTTTGAGATTCTCGAACTGCTTTTTCAATATTTTTGTTAAGTTTTTCATGTATTTCATTAAGATTGGTCGCAATTTCGCCAACCGAAGGTAAAAATAATTCATACGAATGAACTTCGAGAGCGGTTGCTAATTTTTCTAACATTGTAGGAGAGGGGAATTTGTTTCCTTGTTCTATTTGTGAAATATAGTTAGGTGCTGTGTTCACTAAGAGTGCTAATTTTGACTGAGTTAATCCCCGAGTGTTACGAAGCGACTTCATATTATTTGCTAAATGCAATTGAATCTTTTTCATTTTTCTCTCTTTCTTATATTTTAGCTCTAAAAATGTAAATTTTTCAAAATAAATAAAATATTATTGACATATACCTAAAAGGAATGATAATTAGTTAATATTAATACCTTTTAGATACTTCTTTGGTAATGTCTCATAAAGGAGCTTGCTATGAGTCTTGATTTTGATATTACTCATGCTGTTTTTCAAATTTCTCCTATTGGCATGGCTTTTCTTTGTGCGTGGTATTAAGAATATGTGTGCAATCTCGGAATCGATTACTGATTCGAGTTCAGCATTTATCCACAACGTTGGTTCTGCCAAAACTCAATAACTTTTGACAGACGTATCCAGTTCAAATTATTTAGGAGAAAGGAATGAAGTTACGGTCAAAATTACTTATTGCATTTGGTGCAGTAGCCTTAATGGCTCTCGTCGTTGGAGTTGTTGGTATTATTAACATGGGTACAATAAACGATGTGACAGACACAATGTATTACAATGAATTAACAGGTTTGTCTCTTATAAAAGAAGCAAATATCAACATTCTCTATGCCGCAAGGGCCGAAAAAAACTTTTTACTTTGTTCAACACAAGAAGATCGAGTTTTTTATGAAAAACTGTGGAATGATGCTCATGAAAATATTGAAACACTTTTAGAAGAGTCGGGGACTAAATTTACTACAGACGAAGGCAAAGCTCTCGTAAAAAAAGCCCTTGATGCCTATAGAGTTTGGAAACCCGTAACTACAGACGTTATACGTCTTTCTAAAAATGATGCATTAGCAACCGCTACAAGAGCAACAGACTTATCTATGGGTGAAGCTCGAAATATACTTGAAACACTGGATCAAGCGATGACTTCTCTCGCAAACCGTAAAGACTCAGATGCAAAAGATTCTGTCGATGTAGCAACTGTTTTATATAAATCGAGTATTTTTTTGATGGTTATTATAATTATTATTGCCGTAATTATTGGAATGATCATTGGTATTTTTATGGCAAACTCTGTTCTTAAAGCAGTCGGTGGCGAGCCGGCCGATATCGAAGAGCTTGCACACAAAGTCTCAGAAGGAGACTTGACTTCGGACACTTCGAACATAAATAAAGAAACTGGCATTAAGAGATCTCTTTCGTTTATGATCGACAAACTTACAGATATTGTAATGGATGTTAAGGGAGCATCCATTCAAGTTGGAACAGGTAGCCAACAGCTTAGTTCAACTTCGCAACAAATGTCGCAGGGTGCGGCTGAACAAGCGGCTTCTGTCGAAGAAGTATCTGCTTCTATGGAGCAAATGGCTGCAAACATAAAACAAAATGCTGAAAATGCCCATGTAACGCAGAAAATAGCTCAAAGTTCTGCCACGAATGCAGAAGAGGGTGGAAAAGCGGTGGCAAAAACTGTGGAAGCAATGAAAATGATTGCAATCAAAACAGTTATTATTGAAGATATTGCTCGCTCAACTAATATGCTCGCCTTAAATGCTTCTATAGAAGCCGCCCGAGCCGGCGAATATGGGAAAGGTTTTGCCGTAGTAGCTGCCGAGGTTGGTAAGCTCGCAGAGCGAAGCCAAAAAGAAGCAGGAGAAATAAACACTCTCACGAGCGAAAGTGTCGTTATAGCCGAAAAAGCAGGCAATATAATTTCTGAAATTATTCCAGAGATTAAAAAGACTGCCGAGCTTGTGCAAGAAATTAGTGCGGCCAGCGATGAGCAAGATTCAGGTGTACAGCAAATTAACCAGGCTATTATGCAACTTGACCAGGTAGTTCAAGAAAATGCCTCGGCCTCTGAAGAGTCGGCTTCTATGTCTGAAGAATTAGCAAGTCAGGCCGAAGAAATGCAAGAATCAATTGGCTTCTTTAAATTACATGAAATGAAGAAAAAGACCGAGAAAATTTCTTTTTCACAGAAAAAACCTGAAAAAAAGAATCTTTCGAAGGCCGCTCAAGTCGCTATTGTTGGACAGGTAGCTCAGGCCGGTGACATTGGTCAAGGCGGAAAGAAAAAAGGCATAGTGGTTTCTTTAGATGATGATTATGAATACAGGCCGGGTTCTGACTCTATGGATTCAGAATTTAAGGAGTATTGAGTATGCAGGAACAAATACGTCAAAATTCAAACCAGTATCTTACCCTTACAATTGCAGAAGAAAGATATGCAATACCGGTAACAGATATTCGCGAGGTTTTAACCGTCCCATCTATTACTAAAATACCAAAAATGCCCGATTTTATGCGAGGCGTTTTTAACTTGCGCGGGTCTGTTGTACCTATATTGGACTTAAAACGCAAGTTTGATCTTGGTGACACCGAGGTAACGGATGAGACTGCAGTTATTGTTGTGGAACTTCCCTATGAGGAAGTCCCCGGGCAAGAGGAGCTTCTGCATTTAGGTCTTTTTTCAGATTCAGTGCAAAAGGTCGTAACAATTGAACCGTCTGAAATTGAAGGAGCTCCTAAAATTGGAACTAAGGTAAACACCTCATTTATTTTGGGGATGGGTCATATTGGAGAATTATTTTACATGATACTAAATATCTCAAAGATATTGACTTCAAACGATGTTAACCTCGTTTCGCGGGTGCAAGAAGAGGTAAAATGAATACACAAATTCAAGAACCGACAGCCTATACTATTGAATCGGTTAATCTTCTTAAAAGTGAAATGCTTGAAAATATAAAGAGCACACAACAAATGGAAATTACTTGGGACTATATTTATACTATTGATGCAGCAGGAATTCAGTTGTTTCTTGCGCTCCTGTATGAGTGCAAAAAACAGTCAATCCCTTTAAAATTTGTAGGTAGCGTACAAGATCAAGTCGGTTCAGCCTTTTTTAATGCTGGATTTACCCCTGAAAAATGTCGTAGTGCAGAACAGCTGTATGTAGCCTTGCAGAATTGTATCGGTGATATATGAAACACAAAGATGAATTCGTTAACGTCTTTTTAGAGGAAGCTCATGAACTGTTGGATCGCATGGAAGAAATTCTACTGTCCAGTGAGTATGCCCAATTTACTCATGACGATTACGAAGAATTGTTTCGTATTATTCATACAATTAAAGGTTCTGCGGCAATGTTTTCCTTTGATGCTATGAGTGAATTTGCTCACGAGGTAGAGACCTATTTGAGTCAGTTCCGCAATGAATCTACCACGAGACCTTCATCTCTTATTAGTGACCTCCTAACATCTCACGATTATCTGAATGCCTTACTCGCAGAAAAGGAACATGCGTGTGTAAGTTTAGAAATGCGCGCGTTTTTAGACCGTTTGTTAGAGAAAGCTGAGGTAAATGAACTGGCATATTATATTTACTTTGCTCCTCACGAGACAATATTCAAGACTGGAGTGAATGTAGTTTCACTTTTTAGTGAGCTTCGTGAATTGGGAGATTTGACTATTATCCCAGATTGTACGTTTATTCCAGTTATTTCGGAACTCGATTGTGAATCCTGTATGATGAGCTGGGAATTATTTTTGACAACAAACGTAGACCTCTTGCGTATTCGCGATGTGTTTATATTTGTCGAAGATAATTGTGAACTTCGTATTGAATCTTTAACAGATCAAGTAATTTCTTTTGATTATGCACATAAAAGATTGGGGGATATCCTCGTTGAGCGAGGAAAAATCGATCCTTCAGTTATTGATGACATACAAAAGAAATCTAAAAAGATTGGTGAAATTCTCATTGAGCATGAGTTAGTTAAGCCAAAAGATATTGAATCTGCTTTAGTCGAACAGAAAATACTTTGTGATATTGCAAAGAAGAAAAAACCTGAATCCGATACCGGTACTATTCGGGTGCAATCTGACAAGCTCGACGAAATGCTCGATCTTGTGGGAGAACTTGTAACAATCGAAGCACGCCTACGCGACACTGCCCGAAAGCATGACACGAATAGTGAAATTTCTTCGGTAACAGAGCAATATTCGCGAATTCTCGATGAACTTCGTGGTACGGCCATGCGAATGCGCATGATACCTATTAGTACCTCACTTGGAAGCCTTAAACGCATGGTCAGGGATCTGGCGATAGAGCTCGAGAAAAAAATTGATTTTAAGGTAGAAGGAGAAGAGACCGAAGTCGATAAAAAACTCATAGAGAATCTTTCTGATCCCCTCATGCACATATTACGTAATTGTGTAGATCATGGCATAGAAAAACCTGACGTACGCTTCCAGCGAGGTAAAAACGAAGTTGGTACCATAACTCTGGCGGCTCAGCATGTTGGATCTCATATTGTAATTACGGTAACAGATGACGGAAATGGTTTAAATACCGAACGTATTAGAGCAAAGGCAATCGAGAAGGGTTTTATAGATGAGGCTGATACGTTGTCGGATCAAGAAATACAGCATTTAATTTTTATGTCTGGCTTTTCTACGGCAGATCGTGTTTCAAATGTTTCTGGGCGGGGAGTAGGCATGGATGTTGTCGCTAAGAAACTCATGCAAATTGGAGGTGGAGTAGAAATTGAGAGCGAATATGAAAAATATACACGATTAACAATTAAAATTCCTTTGACCCTTGCAATAATTGACGGTCTTCAAGTTCATGTTGGAACGGAACAATATGTTGTTCCCTTAATTCATGTTGAAAGTTGTATTGAACGTACTACGAGAGAAATAGGGGACACCCTTATTGCCCTAAATGGTTCGTTGGTTTCATGTATTGATTTACATGAAAAATTTGTTCCGCATCTCTGTCGTGGGGATCGAGAATATGTGGTGTTTGTTCGTTACGAAGATCGCGTTGCCGGCTTGCTAGTTGACAAAATTTCAGGCGGCATTCAGGCAGTTGTTAAACCCCTTGGTTCTTTGTACAAGAGTGCAGAGGGTCTTTCTGGGGCGACAATCTGTGGCGATGGCTCCATCGCACTCATTTTGGATGTAGCTTCTATTATTAAAAAGGTAAGCTAAAAGAGAGTGTGCCTTTTATTCCAAAAGTGGGGGTAGCGGAGCCGTTGAAAAACGGCGGGAGCGAGGGTGGAGCAGCGTATGGAGCTCAGTATATTTTTATATGAGAATACACAGAGTCTATGAACTGCTCCCCCTTTTTAAATTTTTTCTGGTTTGAACTGTGAACTGACCCCTTTATATTGACACAAATGATTCTAAGCTACTAATTTCCGATATTCTACTGGTGATCGGTAGCCTAGTTTTTTTTGCATGCGATTATTGTTGTAGAAATCAATATAGCGTTCAATAATCGCTTGCATTTTTTCGCCGGTATCGACGAATGGGATTTATAATATGTTTCAATTTTTATTGTACCAAAAACAATTTTCAGCGCGTTCTAACTTTCCAGAGATACCCGTCTATCTTAAGAGCAAAAGGAATTAAGATAGGCCATGCTATTTGAATGTCTTTGATGACTTTTTCATTGATCGTTTTTTGATCTGGTTTACTTTAGTTTATAAAAAAATATGCTTAAAGCAAGAAGAATATTCTTCTATTTATTAGTTCTGGGCGTAAATGTAAAAGCATGAAAAAAATTAACTTCGGCAGCGAGTTGAGAATGTAAATCTTCTAAAATTCGATATTCTTGCTCCATCGTAGTACGGCTACATTCAGTTAAAAAAAAGACTCTTATTATCGGTTTGTTATGTGCATTTGCCGATTTTTCTGTCGGAGGTCAGAAGGGGTTTCCCCTTTACGAACTTTAAACTGACGAAGAAAATTACGTGTTGAATTAAAACCAGAATCATAGGCTATAGAATCGATTGTGTTGTTCGTTTCGATCAGCAGACATACGGCGTATTTTATTCTTTGATCATTGATATATTCAGAAATAGATTTTCCTATTCTCGTTTTGAAAATCCGGCCTAAATAATCGGGATTATATTGAACATGTTCGGATAAAGACTTTACTGAAAAATTTGCGTCTGTCAAGTTTTCATGAATAGTCTGAATAGTGAGGTAGACTGCGTTATATTTCGACTCGTCATAATTTTTGTCATTTATTTCTGAAAGAACTGTTTCTGTCAGAGTAATTAGGAGGAGCTGAAAAAGTAATTGCATTTTTATGCCTGTAAAAGACGGTCTTTCCTGTTCATAGAGCAAGTCATGAAAACTTTCTTGAAACATCTTGGGGTCCTTGGTAGTAATTTGTTGAGGTAAAATAATTGAGTTAGCAAGAAATTCTTTATGTGAGTTGGGATTACGGAGTATAGAAAGAGCTTCTTGTTCAGAAAATACTACTGGTGGAGTGCTCGTTTCAAAATGCATCCAAAAATATGAAGTTGTGTGTGTTATCGGTTTTGTACCATAGTGATTTCGTTCGGCAGGCAAGATAACGAAGGTGTCTGGTTCAATAATAAGAGATGTGTTTTCTTCAATTATTTCCGCCTGAGATTTTCTTCCTAATATAAGAACTGATGTAGAGAGTTTTCTGTTGGGATGAATCCATCCGGGGTTTAATATTGATATACCGCAGTTACTCGCTCGAATTTGTGGCAGGTCAGGAAAAAGGATATAGTTCATTTCCGTTTTCTCCTATAACTAACTCTAGAATGGCATTCAAAATAAATCAAGTAAAAAAAAGTCGGAAAAAGTCATATAATCACAATAAAAGAACTCTACTTCTATGGTAAGTTCGAATATACAATAGACTCATACAGTATATTCGCAAGGAGGAAGTTATGATGCGAAAGACAAAGTTAGTGGTTTGTGTTATTTCTATGTTATTGCTACTCGCAGGAGCATTTGGTTCAGGTAAATCTGATTCTAGTTCTAAAAAAGATGTAAAGCTTACCTATGTGTATTGGGGAAGTACCGCAGAAGATCTTGCTGTAAAGTCAGCATTAAAAGATTTTATGGTGGCAAATCCTGGAATCAAAGTTGAAGGCCTTTATCTTCCAGGTGACTTAGATGGCTCATCGTATAATGCAAAAATGAAATCTATGGCCGCCTCGGGAACTCTTCCCGACTTAGGTTATTTCCGACCAGAAGAATTCGGGAACTATGCAGAAAAAGATTTTTTTCTTCAATTAGACGATTTCATGAAACGGGATGGTATGGATAAGGCTCATCTTCCTCAAACATGGCTTACCATTGCAGGAAAAACATTTGGTGCCTATACCGCAGCAGAATGTCAAGTAATGTTCTATAACAAGAAAGTTCTTGAAGATGCAGGCGTTCCTCTTCCTCCATCAAATTTTGATAAAGGTTGGTCTTGGGATGAGTTTGCGGCCTATTTACGGAAGATTACCGTAGATAAGAATGGTAAACATTCTGGAGAAGCAGGATTTGATCCAAAAAATATTACTCGCTATGGCGTAGTCTATGATCTGTGGTCAGCAATGTATTATCCAACTATCTGGAGCAATGGAGGAGATGTTATATCTGAAAATGGTAAAGAAGTTCTATTAGATAAACCTGAAACCATTGAGGCCGTACAACGATTAGCAGATCTTATTAATAAAGATCACACAATGCCATATATGGGTGGTGGTAGCGGATTACCTGCTCCTTCAGCTATGCTCGCAAATGGTCAGCTTGCATTCTGGGTAACAGGACAATGGGCTTTGCTTGAGGTAGGTGCAATGAAGGACCTTCCTTTTGGAGTGGCTGCTTTACCGATACAAAAAAAGCCTGCTCAAGTTTATTTAAGCGGAGCAAATGTCGTATTTAAATCGACAAAACATCCAGAAGAAGCTTGGATGTTACAAAAATGGATGATGGACCCTTCAAAAACTTTGAATCTATATACTTCTGGTTTATGGATGCCAACTCGTCTAGATTATTACAATGAGCCCGCGAAACTCAATGAATGGCTTAATAATCCTGTACATCCAAAGGGGTACAAAGAAGCAGTTCTTGACTCCATGGCTGTATCTCGAAATGAGCCAATTAAAATTCGAAACATAAATCAGATTTGGGGTGATTACCTTAATTCAGCTTTCGAGAGTGTTTGGATTGGACAAAGTTCCGCTGATAAAGCCTTGAAAGAAGCTGCGGATAAGGTTCGAAAATCCGGACTTCTTCAGGGTACTTACTAAAGACAAGTGCTTGGTTTTCGCCCTTCGGAAAATTTTATTTCGTCGGGCGAAATGGAACCGCAACCTTATAGTTTTATAGGTGCGGTTCCATTGATTTTTTAAATGTGCGAGTGTTCGCACTCATGATCGCGGGGGAATTTAATTGAAATCGAATGCACGCTGGAGCCTTTCAAAAAATCAAAATATGTGGGGATGGATATTGATAACTCCGTTAACCCTTGGGTTAATTATTTGGGTTCTCTTTCCAATGGGTCTAAGTTTTGTTACAAGTCTTATGAAATGGGACATGTTAAGTAAGCCTGAGTTCATTGGAGCTAAGAATTATGCACGTTTAATAACTGGGGATGCTCTTTTTTTACAGTCAATAAAGGTAACTCTTTACTATACAGTTTTGAGTGTACCATTACAGTTAGGAACAGCCTTTGCAATAGCAATGCTTCTTAATTCAAAGGTGAGAGGCTTGGGTATTTTTAGAACTCTTTTTTATCTCCCTTCACTTTTACCTTGTGTTGTTGTGTCTGTTATTTGGCTTTGGTTGTTTAACAATCAATATGGACTTTTAAATTCTTTTCTTAATTATTTTGGTTTAGATCGTGTGGAATGGATAACTGATCCAGCTATGGTAATTCCGAGCTTAGTAATGATGAGCATTTGGAGTGTCGGAAATGTTGTGGTTATTTTTTTGGCAGGACTTCAAGGCATACCTGTATCGTTGTTGGAAGCAGTTGAAATAGACGGTGGTAACGCGTGGCATTCATTTAAAAATGTAATACTGCCTTTATTGAGCCCTATTATTTTATATAATTTGATAGTAGGGACAATTAAATC
>DATFIA010000191.1:0-4305 GCA_035270545.1 Treponemataceae bacterium | reverse complement strand
CATTAACCGGTGAGTCAAAAAGGAGGTCTGTCATTTCAAAGAGGGTTCCATTTCCCTTCCTCAAAGTATCTTTCATGAGCGTCTTCACAGGATACCATCTTGAGCCAAACTGCTTTACTTCCAACACCGTACTTTCTTTTAATAGCTTTCCGCTTTTTGCATACATTTCAGCCTTCAACGTAATGTAGCGCTCAGAATCTATCCATAGTTTTTGGCCATCATAGGGAGCTGTTTTTACCTTTGCTTTGAGATTCAAAACCCACACAGGCCGGTCCCCGAGCATTTCTTTACCCAACACGTCTATCTCATATTTATCTGCCAGGGCGCCAGATTCAAGGGCATCTTCGTAGGAGACATCTGAGCCCATCATTCCCTCTTTTAGGAGGTGCCCAGAAATCTTTACCGTATCTTGTTCTTGTGGAAAATAAATCCACATTTCGTTTTCAAGTTTTAAATACCTCGTTCCCTTATCCTCTGGGTTTAAAAACTCTACAAAAGCTTTTTTTGAGCCTTCGGCAACCGTCTCCATTTTTTTTACCAAGACTCGTTTTCCTAAATCTATCGTCATTGTTCCAGAATATGATACAGTCTTAAAAGTTTGGTTTGCATCCATACGGTCAAGAATTTCTTTTCCAGATAGATTCGTTTGTGCAGTAAGATTTATTCCTAGACTGCACACTAACAAGGCTAAAAAAATTCGCTGTATATTTTTCATTTCTAATCTCCTTTAAACAACACTTTGAATCGCTTCTATAACATTCATTTTTGCAGCCTTTCTGCTGGGCAAAAAAGACACAAGGGCAGACAATCCTGTTCCAATAGCAACCATCTTTAGGGCCATAAGTGGGTCTGCAGAAAGGTATATAATTGGGTTAATGGGGTAATTGATTGAACTCAAAGAAGATGAAAAGTCTAAGCCCGTGTTCCTTAATGAAAAGGTAAGAATAAAGCCAATCAGCGCTCCAAGGAAACTTCCAATAAGACCTATGAGTATTCCTTCAGAGAAAAACAGCATAAGAACTTCTCTTTTTTTAAGGCCCATCGCTTTTAGAATGCCAATTTCACGCCGTCTCTCCAGCACGACCATCATCATTATATTCGTAATAATAAAAGCGCCAAGGATTCCTACGACATAATATATCATGTCATACGTACTTTCCATGGTAAGTATCAAGGCCGGATATTCGCCTATCTCTGTCCAGGGCCGAACAATGAGATTTTCAGCCCCTGGTAGCTTAGAGAGAGACGCTCTAATCAAGACTGCAGCTTCTTCTGCCTTGTTGTAATCTTTAAGCATTACCAAAACTTGCTGAGAGCCACCAAAAGTACGTAAAAGCATTTGCGCATCTTTGAGCGAAACTTGAAAAACAACATCGTCGAGATTCTTCATGCCTGTATTAAAAATACCTACTATCTTAAACTTCTTTAAATGGAGACCATAGTCTGCACCGGTCGCAACGACTCTTAATTCATCGTTTACTGAAAGGTTTAAATCTTCTGCCAAACCCCTGCCTATTATTGTCTCACCTGAATTCTCAATATAGCGACCTTCGGCAATACTTTTATCTAACCGAAGGAGCTCTCTTTCTTTTTCAGGGTCACCTGCATAGGCAACTGCCGTTTTATTTGCATTTCCATTTCCAAGTAAATTACCAAATAAAATGCGCTCTTCCACTAAAGCAATTTCACCGGCTAATTCTGAAATATTCTGTATAGCAGACACAACCGCTTCTGAATCTGGAATGTTGGCATCTACGGGCATAAACCGCTGGCGCTCATCAAAATCCCGGCTCGTAACGCGTACATGGCCAGAATCATTTCTCGTCACATTATCTACAAAGTTCTGCATCATTCCATCTACAAAAGAGCCTAAAAAGGTCATAAGAAAGACGGTAAGAAACATTGAGACTATTGCAAGTGAGGTTCGCCGTTTATTACGCAGTAAATTGCGCGCGGCAAGTTCTAATATCCATTTCATACAAAGCTCCTAAGCTGTTAGTTAAACCGTAAGGCTTCTGTAACCTCAAGTTTGGACGCCCGTTTAGCTGGAGAGCGACTTGCAAATATTGCTATTGCAATTCCTAAAATACCTGCCCCAATAATAAGAGAAGGGTTCCATTCTCCATACAGCACATCGCCCACCGGAATTCCCATATTGGTATCACCAATGAAGGCACCAATAGGAAATCCATAACGTATAAGAAGATAATCTAAATATATTCCAAAGCCCATGCCGGCAAGAGAGCCTACCGCTCCAATAATGGCACCCTCTATAATAAAGAGCCGTCTAATTTCTTTCGCCTTAAACCCAAAGGCCCGCAAGACACCAATTTCTCGAATCCTACTGTACACACTCATAAGAAGCGTATTTGCAATACCGACCCCTGCAATAAGTAGAATTATCAGAATTAAAATAGTGGTAAACTTTGACTTCATAGCTGCTAGTTCTAGAAAAGAGCGGCCAATTTCTCCAAAACTGAGCGCCTCAAGTTCTGGATACGCTGCTACAATTTCGGCTGCAAGGGCATCTGAGTCTGCCATCGCATCATCGAGGTTAATTCTTCTTTCCATACGAACGGTCAATTCTGTGCGCAGTCCTTCTAAGTCTAAAAAGGGTTCCGCATCCTGAAAAGAAATAAAGACACCAGTAAAATTGATGTTTGGATCATCTGTATCCAAAAGGCCTGTTACTAAAAAGGCGTCGGCATTTTGAGATTCATAGCGAGTGCGGGCAAATAAGGTAATATAATCGCCGACTCCTACACCTAAATCGCGCGCGAGCTTATATCCAAGCACAATATGGGAATCCCCATTTCCATCAACGAGGCCGTCTAACCACAGGCCTTCAAGATGTTCGCTCAAAGAGAAAACTTCTGCATCTTTAATAGGGTCTACTGCAACTGCCATTACAGGAATTGAATCTATCCCCGTTGAAAGCTCACCTATAAAACGAGTTCTGGGAGCCACCGCAACAACCCGTGAATTTTCTCGTAAACTTTTTTCAACTTCTACTAGATTTGTAATGCCATAATCTAAGGGAAGAGAGCCTCTCTCTTCTTCATAGGCCTTGGTAGAAACACGTAAAGATGAATCTGAAAGATTAATAATAGTCTCAAGCCCTGTTGCGTCCATCCCTTTAAGCATTGAATCCATTGCAACAAAAATGCCGAGTCCTACCATCATAGTAATAAGAGTAATTAATGTACGTTGCCAATGGCGCCATACATTCCGCCATGCAATTTTAAAGAGAGTGCTCACTTAGCCACCTCCCTCATTTCATCTGAATGAATGAGACCGTCTTGAATAGTAATTACCCTGCGGGCATGTTTTTCCATTCTGGGGTCATGAGTCGAAAAAATAAAAGTCGCATTATGCTCTGCATTTATTTTTTTCATTAACTCTATGACCTCTGCAGCTGTTGTCGAATCAAGATTCGCTGTAGGCTCATCTGCTAACACAATAAAGGGATCTTTTACCAAAGCCCGCGCAATAGCAACACGCTGTTCTTGCCCACCGGAAAGCTCACTTGGAAGGCGATTCTCTTTTCCCTCAAGACCAACAGATTTTAAGACCGCCATCGACCGCTCTTTCATTTCTTTTTTATTTAATTTTCGCTCTATCACTAAGGGAAGTTCAACATTTTCCCGTACGGTTAAAACCGGTATTAGGTTATAAGATTGAAAAATAAAGGAAATATGATCTTTACGATAATCTGATAATTCGTTTGCATTCAATGTGGCTAAAATTTTCCCGTCATAGAGAACAGAGCCATTAGTGGGAGAATCCAAGCAGCCAATTATATTCAACAAGGTAGTTTTTCCCGAACCAGAGGGCCCCACAATTGCCAAAAACTCACCTTTTTCTATTGAAAGGTCCACACCTGCGAGGGCATGAACTTCGCTTGTTCCTTTTCGATAAATTCGCTCTACTTTTTCGAGTTGTAAAATGGGTGCCATATGATCCTCCAAAATAAAAGTATACCATGTTTTTTTGTCTACAGAATTCAAATATTAAAAAAGACTTTTAAGACTGAGGCAGATGAATCAAGGACACGAGAAAGTCCACGCGCAGAGCCCCTGCGTTCGAAAATCCTTGCAGGGGTGAGTTCCCATATCCGTTTGGGTATAATAGAATGTTGTTCCCAGTTATAAGGACCTCTTCACTTATTTATGCAAAATACGCACAGAAAAACTTACTAAAACAAGGAGACATACTATATGAAAAATGACCTCAAAACCTTTATAAAATCGCTCGACGGTTTTTGGCCACGCGTGATATTAATTGGAGTA
The DNA here is from genome assembly GCA_035270545.1 of Treponemataceae bacterium. Lineage (GTDB taxonomy): Bacteria > Spirochaetota > Spirochaetia > Treponematales > Treponemataceae > Teretinema. The sequence goes on along the minus strand of DATFIA010000191.1, from coordinate 16 downwards.
ATATTCTATTTTATTG
>DATFIA010000190.1:0-2633 GCA_035270545.1 Treponemataceae bacterium | reverse complement strand
CCTTGACATCTTGTTCAAAAATCACACCGCCCCTCGCAAGGTGATGAATGGTGTGAAAATCCGAACCCGAAATCTTTTTCAGCTTAAATTTTTCCGCCCATACTTCTGCCATCTCGTTTCTGTCTGCGTTTGTGCCGCCGTTGTAAACCTCAATACCATATAGCTTTTTGGGGTCGGTAACAGACATATCGTTGCGGAACGGGTGCGCTTGGTAAACGATGGCATCTGCGGGGAGTATTTTCAGAAAGCTGTCAAGATTCAGGGTGTTCAGCAAGGGCGAATTGTACAAAAAGTCTTCGTCCACGCCGTAGACAAGGTAATCGTTGATGGTCCCATCAAAGCGCAGTTCAAGCCCCATGAGCACTGTCATGCCCATATCGTCCCCTGTCGCTTTCGCCGTTTTGTAGCCCTTCAGGTAATAATCGATAATGCCGTCGTGGCCGCAACCGGCCAGTTCGTCTTTGTACCACTCGAGTGACAGCCCGAAAAAGTGATTGGTAATAACAATTCCGTCATAACCGGCACCCTTGTATGCTTTTACAATTTCGTCTGCCGTCATATTGACGCAAATATCGTTTTCTTTTGTATGCGTATGCAACTCAAATTTCATCATCCGAAAACCTTATCCTTTTTTCTTCCATTGGCACAAAAGCTTGTTTTTGCTATGTTCCTTGCCCTTATCTGAAGCATACGAAAGATTATAATACAATACCACACGTAATTCAAGACAATTTTGTAATATTTCTTGTTGCAATTCGTAATATATCTTCTTGCAATTCGTAATATATCGGCAAGTTGTAAAATGAATTGTCGCAAATAAGGAAAAGAAGTTCCATTTTGGGATGCAACCAGTTATACTTTGAGTGAAGAACAAAAAGGAACTGGAGGCTCCAAAATGGAACAAAATAAGGATAACACAAAAGAGAAGAAATGGGAACAGATAACAGAGAAAGAACGGTATAAAATCGAAGGATATCTTGATGCGGGATTAGGTGCGGCAGAAATAAGCAGACAAATTGGAAAGAGCAAACGAAGTATAGAACGAGAACGAAAAATGGGACTGGTAGAGCAGAAGCGAACGAATCCGAGCTATAAGAAGAATGAACCGTTGCATATAACAGAATGGGTATACAAAGCGGACGCAGCGCAGATGCGACATAACGAACGGGCGGCAAACAAGGGGCGGGGATTAAAAATCGGACGAGATCATAAGCTTGTAGCCCACATAGAAGAAGAAATCAAGGAAAAGAAATGGTCACCGGATGTAGTGATAGGCAGGATAAAAGAAAAGGGGTTAATTTTTGAAACAGAAATATGTACAAAGACGCTTTACAACTACATAGATGCCGGAATATTTCTCAACATCAGCAATAAGGACCTGTTGATAAAAAAGAACGGAAAGAAACGCAAATACAATAAAATCCGTACAGTTGCCCTGAACAACAGAAATGGCAAAAGTATATCCGATAGGCCTGAAAGTGTAGAGGATCGTGAAGAGATGGGACATTGGGAAATTGACCTTGTATTGGGCAAACAAGGCACAAAGCCGGTCGTGTTAACCCTTGTAGAGAGAAAGAGTCGAAGAGCGCTGTATGTACTTGTTAAGAACAAGACGCAGAAGGAAGTTATTGCGGCAATAAAACGTGCAAGGAGACGTACAGGGGGCAATTTTGACCAGGTTTTTAAAACAATTACGGCAGATAACGGCAGTGAGTTTTTAGATAGCGAAGGGATTAAGAAAGCAGCAAAATGCGAAGAGGTATACTATGCACACCCATACTCAAGCTGGGAGCGCGGAAGTAATGAGAACGGTAATCGAATACTTCGGCGTTTCATCCCCAAGGGATTTGATCTTAGCAAGTTTACCGCTGAAGAGTTGCAAAGAATAGAGGACTGGGTAAACAATTATCCTCGCAGAATACTCGGCTACAAAACCGCCAACGAGGTTGCCGCAGCATAGCGCTCGGCAAAAACCTCAATTCCCCCTCGGGGGAATTGAGATAACGAAGACCAACGCTCACTCAAAATAACTGAACCGAAGGTGCGACAATTAAACTTGCAATCTTTATGTGGTTAAGACTGGATATGTTTTTCTTGTTAATTGAAACCAAATGGCTTATAATGGTTGTATTGATCTGTGGAGGTAGCACAATGAAAACTTCGGATATGATACGGCAGTTATGTGAACAAATGAATATCAGTGTTTCGGAGTTGGCGCGATGACGAAAATAAACAAAAAAACAATCAGCATGACAGCCCTGGTTGTTTTTCTGCTGCTCTTAGCCGGCTTACTCCGCCTGGTGATAGTAAATAGTGAGAATTATCTTATCAATGTTGTATTTACTCTATTGGTCTTCACCATCTATATCAGCATGTTGTCCGTTTGGAGTATGTCTATTTGGCGGCGTGTGATGCACATTCACATCCGCGGATATCTTTTGGGGGTAGCCGGTTTAATGCTGTTTTGGATTTTCGTCCGGACCCTAAGAGATCCACATTTTAACTATATTGACCCTGTGAATCGGTGGCTATGGTACTGCTACTATATCTCCTTAATTCTCATTCCTCTACTGAGCTTTTTTGCATCCCTCTGTTTAGGGAAACCAGAAAACTGGAGGCCCAGCAGGAAGTTC
>DATFIA010000189.1:0-5468 GCA_035270545.1 Treponemataceae bacterium | reverse complement strand
CGCGTCTCTATAAGATCTTCTTCTGTATATGCTTCGAAAGGCTCAGCGTGAGATGCTAAAAACGTGCCTCCTACAGCAAAGAGAGGAAGACTTTTTTCAAATAAGGCATAGGTTTGCAAAAATTCTTCTCCGTAAAACATGCGAATGTATAATTTGACCATTTCTCCTTCAAGAGCAAATTTTCCAAAAGGGTGGTTTCCATTTCCTTTTTCGTTTAACACGTTTTCATGATTCCCTTTTAAAAAATGAAAATTGTCTCTGGCTGCTCGTTTGCATTCCATTACCATTTCCATGAGAGAGAGAGATTCGTTCATTTCTGCATCCATAGCTTTTTTCTTGACATATCCGTGAGTGTATTCTTTAAAAGCATCCTGCCATCTCAGTTTTCCTCTTTTTTCAGAATGAAATCCGTCTCCTAGGCAGAGGACTTGACTATCTCCGGAAAGCATTGAATCAATAACTCTCTGTCCACTTTCAAGCGTATGGTTCATGGTTTCCATGAAAAAATCTGTTCTCGCGTGTAAGTCAGGGAGCACAAGTGTAGGAATATCCGGTTTCAGATACAGTAGTCCGCCCGGCAGACCACTAGAGTCTGGAGGGCGGACAAAATGAGGCTCGTGTTCAAGAACTGTTATCGCTCTTTCAAGCAGAGTAAAATAATCTTTTTGTACCGGCAGTCTATTCTTGCCGGTCGTTTTGCACCGGCTTGAAATTGCCTCAAGGGTCTCGTGTAGACTCATTATTGAATTATAGTTTTATTAACTTCCACGAATTCTTCCGTGATTTCTTGTGAAATGCGTGTCAAAAGTTCTTCTTCTTCATCTGCATCAAGTTTTTCTGTGCTAACTGCAATTTTAAAAACAGGAGAACTCTGTTGAATTGGACCCTTTGAAAAGATAGCAACAGCATCCGTTTCAATATCTGAAGATAATTTAGACTCATCTTCTATTGCAGAATTTGGAACGTCGGTACGCAGACCTATAGATGTGTACTCAGAGCGCCTTGTCCCATCAGTTAGGGGGCCAATATTTATTAGGGAGCCTGAATAGGTGAGTACAAGAGCTCCTTTTCCTTCGTCCTTGGAGTAAAACTGTACCTCTTCAAGATTGTTTTCCGCTAATGCGTCCTCAAAACATGCTTTTTTTTCAAGCCATACTGTTGCAATTTGCTCGTATGTCTCATCTGTAATCGGCATCCCCGATGTTTTTGCGATAAGTTTGATGTGATTCTGAATGACTTGTGCTAAACTCTTAAATGTATCCATACTAAAAATCTCCTTTCGTGTCTTAAGTCTCCTGTCTATAATACGCTCATATACGTAAAGTGTAGCAATAAATCGGTAATTTTCAGTATAAGGGGTAAAAAAATGGAAGAAAGTGTGTTTAATGAACTGCCAAACGAAATTAAGGATCGGATCAATTCTCTAGTAGAAGAGACCGAAAAAACTAAAAATGGGATTAATAAGGAAGAATATGCCTTAATCTGGAAAAAAAAGCATGATCTTTTTATTGCTCAGATTGCGACAATAGGTATGACTTTAATTCCTTCTCTCGAGACAAATGATTCCCGCGGGGCGATACTTCTTACTTACTCAGGTTCCCTGATTAGTCTTGGACCAGCGAAACTTGGAAAAAGATGGCTTGAGTATGCCTCCATTAAATTCAGACATGACGTTCCAGACTTTGTGAGGGGTTCTTCTGTTGTGCTTACTCATGGTGCAATGGAGAATAAAACTGCGGCTTTCGAGGGTTGTGCTCTTACACAAAGCTCGGCCGTGTATCATATCGCGGTTTGTCCCGAAGGAACAAAGGCGAGCGATCAAGATGAGCGCATACGTGAGGCTACCATTTATCTTACGAACGGATTTGTAAAGTTAAACCGGACAATCGCAGGAGTTTCTGAAACTGGTCTTGAGCAATTCACTCACAAGTCTATTGTTAATTATGTTGCGAAAAAAAATGACGTTACACAAGTTGTAGCGCGCTCATTAATAGATGACTTTGTATCTACCGTAGAAGCCGGAATGCTTTTGGGTGAACGCGTACATATTGGCCATCTCGGTACCGCTTCTCTGCGTCTTCAGGCTCCCAAAAAAGCCCGAGTCATGAAAAACATATCAACTGGTGAAGATATTTTAGTGCCAGCAAAGCCTGCTTCCTATGCTCCAAAATTTAGCTTTTCTCGGCAGCTAAAAGATAAAAGCGCCCTCGTTAGAATCGAAACTGACGATGAAGTAAGAGAATAAACGATTCTTTAGGTGTTTTTAGGTGTTAGTTTTTGCATTTTTTTTCTCTGTTTTCATTGCATAGAGATTTGTGTCTGCAGTTTTTATTAATTCGTCAAGATCGAGACCATCTTCTGGGTAATTTGCAAAACCAAAACTGAAAGATACTAAAATTTCATTGGATTCTATACACAAAGGTGCTTTTTTGAGCCGAACAAGTGTACGGTTTAGGCAAGCTTCCATAGATAATGCATCTGTTTCGGTAAAAAGAGCAATGAACTCATCCCCACCATATCGGCCAATGATGTCAGAAGTGCGCGTCTCTTTTCGTATTGCATCAGCTATAGTTATAATTACAAGATCACCGTTTTGATGCCCATAGGTATCATTAATAGCTTTTAGATCATCGATATCCAACATTGCTAAAACGAGCTTATATCCGTATCGTTTTGCTCTGGCTAGTGCATGTCCTGCAACAATTGAAAAATGTGTTCTCGAATGAAATCCACTTAGGCAATCGGCCCGCGATTCTGCAATACTTTGGTCGTATCTCGTTCGTGCAAGTAAGCTCACTTCAATTTGTGCCTTAATTTTGCTAATTATTTTCAGGTCATGATTTTTAAAGTTATTTCGTTTTTGAGAATCAACATTTATAAAACCATAAAGTTTCCCTTCAATATAAAGAGGAGCGCTAATGACCGATTTAATTTTCTGTTTGTTAAGGTTATCGAGGAGCCAGGCTTTATGAATAATTTCAGGCTCAATAATTAAGGGTTCTTTGGTTTTGCCATTACTCTGACGATACCAAAAGGAATACTCAAGAGGAATTGAAAAGTCTTTGCAATATTTCTCATCAAACCCTCGTGAAGCAACAATTTCCACCTTACCATCTTTTGTTATTGCTTGAATTGAACCCGATTTTGCATTTCCTATAATTTGTATGACATAGTCGAGCACGGTGAGAAAAACTGTTTGAATATCTTCATCCATGAGAATAGCTTGGGTTACTTCAACCCCAAGTTCAGCAAAAAGATCGGTCTGGTGGGAAACGTGTAAAAAATGTTTGTGTGTAATAACAAATAGAATAATTTCTCCTAGAAACAGAAGAAACAGGATTAAAAAATAGAGGGTTCCTATTAACGCATGAAATTGCCTCCCGAAAGAAGCAAAAACAAGAAAGAGAATAATAAGAAATTGAGTAGCAAAGAAAAGAAAAACTGTATTAATACTAAAGCGTCGTGAAAAGCGCTGTTTGCCATTCATATTAAAATAAGTATAGCCCCTTTGTTTTTTCTAGGCAAATATTAATGCTAGGTAATTACATTAGATTAATCACTCTTGACAGCAAAACAATGTTGCGTTATCTTAAAGCAGTAAAACAATGTTTCATTGAAAGGGGAGGCGTTAATGGCGTTAATGGATTTAATATCAAAAAAAGAATTACTAGCTCAAACTGGTATATCCTATGGTCAATTATACCGGTGGAAGAGAGAAGGCCTTCTACCAGAAGAATGGTTTATTAAACAGGCCTCATTTACAGGTCAAGAAACATTTTTTCCAAAAGATCAGGTGTTAAGTAGAATTAGAACAATTATAGAAATGAAAGACGATTATTCCCTTGAAGAATTATCTCGAATTCTTGTCACTAACACTGAATCACCCATTTCTGTAAAAATACTCGAGAGCCTTCCCGAAATAGAGGAAGAGTTTACTACCTTGTTTTCAAAAATCTTGAATAAAAATCAATTTTCTATGCGTGAAATATCTGTCTCCTACGCAATTTATCAAAAAGGAAAAGAGTTAAAAATACCACTAGAAAAAATTTCTTCCTTGATTCTCACATCTCTGCCTGCTATAGGAGATAGACCTCTGCACGATACCGTATGCACAATTTTTTCCTGCGAAGGAAAATATCATATTTGTTTTTCGACTGGGACCTTGTATCCTGCTTTTGACAAGGGCATTGAAATTCTTGGAACCGTAGCCATTGGCGTAACAATGAATATGTTACGGTTAAAATTAAAAGCTGAAAATACAACTAACAAACCAAATACAATGGAGAAAAAATAATGGAAAACGTAAAGATTGACGGAGTTGCCTCTTTTAAAGGTGGCGAGTATGGAATCCTCACTATAGATGGAAAAGCAACTTGTTCTGGGAATATTAGTGCAGAAACAATGAATGTCGACGGAATATTTAAATGTTCAGGAGAGATTCAAGCAGGACTACTCATTTGTGACGGTGTGGCTCGGGTTAACGGAAACGTAAAGGCCAAAAAAATAATCATAGACGGAATACTTAAGATTGATGGTGGAAACAAACTTGTGGCAGAAGAAATTGACTGCGACGGTTTAATTAAGATTGACGGCGAGATATCTGCCGACATTATTAAAATTGACGGATTTATTGAAGCAGGAGAAATAACTGGTGATTCTGTTTTTATTCGTTCTCCCAAGAGTTTCTTCTTATCTCTATTTAAATCAAAGCGTTCGAAAATTCGATTGATCGAGGCGACTAATGTAGAAATTCAAGGACTAAGAGCTCAAGAAGTAAACGGAAAAGATATTCGAATCGAATGTGGCTGCATCATAGACTCTGTAGATTGTTCTGGAACTCTTTGGATTTCACCCAAGGCAGAAGTCAAGAATTTGAGTGGAAACTTTACACGGATAGATAGTTGAAAATAAAAAACAGTTGCAAAATCGTGAATAAAGTTTATACTTTTCTTATTCAAACAAGAACATTTCAAATGTAATGATTGCTGGTTTGTATGTATTTCTAGGAGGATTTTAATGAAAAAAATAGCTATTACGCTGTTAGTTACCTTTTCAGTCTGTGCACTTTTTGCACAGACACCCGTAAAAAAAACATGGAACGATGGAACCAACACTTTTGTACCACTGGGTACAAAATTGCGCTTGCAGGCAGAGAATTTACAGCAGGAAGCTGGTTCTATTTATTACACCTTTAATTTTGGCGAGCCTGTCGAATATACAGAACCTGTTGCTCTCTCGCAAGAGGGTCAAGTTTGGATCAGTTACGCCACACGCGACGTGTTCAACACCGTTTCTAACCATAAGACCTGGAATGGAATCGTAGACGGTACTGCTCCTGTTCCTAAGTACTTTATGGACGGCCCTACCTATTTCGACGAAGGCGTATTTTATTTTACGAGCCAAACAGGCTTCCTTTTATATGGTGAGGACGAGCATTCTGGAACCGAACATATATACGTAAAACTCAA
>DATFIA010000188.1:0-10797 GCA_035270545.1 Treponemataceae bacterium | reverse complement strand
TTCTTTGTCATTTTCTGCAAGACGTTTGAATTCGCCTAAGAGTTTTTTTACAGAAGCCGTCTGAATTCCAGTAAGAATGCGGTTTTGCTGTAAAATTTCTCGGCTCACATTAAGAGGCAGGTCTTCACTATCAATAACTCCACGCACAAAGCGAAGGTATACAGGCAAGAGCTCTTTATCGTCGTCGGTAATAAACACACGTTTTACAAAAAGCTTTACGCCACTCTTATAGTCTGCATGAAACATATCAAACGGAGCTTTTTTAGGAACATAGAAAAGGGTTGTATATTCTTGGGTTCCTTCTGCCTTAGTATGAACATATAAAAGAGGATCATCGGAGTCGTGAGAAAGAGATTTGTAAAAGCCCTTATAATCTTCGTCTTTAAGATCTGCCTTAGATTTTTGCCAAATTGCACTTGCATCGTTAATTTGGTCGGCACTAAGAACTTCACTCGTAACCTTTCCTTTATCGTCATATTCTTTTTTTGAATAATGAAGGTAGATGGGGAAAGCAATATGATCTGAATAACGCTTTACAATTTCTTCAATCTTCCAGCGAGACGCATATTCTTTATCTTCGTCGGTTAAGTACATAACCACTGCAGTTCCATGACTTCCCTCAGGAACTCCATCTACTAAGGGAAATGCTGTGTCGTCAGATTGTTCGAGGTCATATTCGCCCTTTCCATCTGAAGACCATTTCCACACAGTGCTAGTTGCAGCTTTTTTAGAGATTACTTCTATTTTAGAAGCAACCATAAAAGCCGAGTAAAAACCTACACCAAACTGGCCAATCAAATTGGAATCTTTTTTTGCTTCGCTTTCAAGCTGCTCAATAAAAGCTTTTGTACCACTTCGAGCAATGGTTCCAAGGTTCGAAACAATATCGTCGGAGTCCATTCCAATTCCGGTATCCCGAACTGTAAGGGTTTTCTTTTCTTCGTCGAATGCAATGTCAATTCTAGGTGCAAACTGAACAGACTTATACGCTTCATTTGAAAGAGTCAAATATTTAAGCTTATCTAGTGCGTCTGAAGAGTTTGAGACAATTTCTCGGAGGAATATTTCCTTGTTTGAATACATTGAATGAATGATAAGAGTGAGAAGTTGGTTTACTTCTGTTTGAAATTGATGTGTTGCCATTTTTTACGTGTTCTCCTGAAATAAGGTTAGTTGATTTATATTAAATGTACGGAAAAACCACCCTAACCGGCAAGCAGAAATGTGCTAGAATAGAGATATGCGTAGAAATTATACAACTGATGCCGTTCGCGAGCCGAAATTTGAAAAACAAAGAACGAAACATATTTCTAAGCAAATACGTATGTGCATCTTTTTTCTCGGCACAACCTTATGTAGTTTCCCTCTTTTTAGCTCACCACTTTTTAACATTCCACTTCCGCAGTTCTCCTTATCTCCTTTTACAGAAATTGTATATGGAGAATCATTTGAATATGTATATACGTCCGATAAAATACTCAGCGAACTCGTCTGGGACATGAAACCGCTCTATTTTCTTGGTCTTGAAGCTGGCCTCGAATGGAAAAAAGGCCTTTCCCTCAACGTAGAAGCATCTTTTGGCTTACCTATGGTTACCGGCCTAATGGAAGATTCAGACTGGTTTAACTTGTTCCAAGACATTGATACCGGTAAAACTCATTTTTCTCGACATGCTGCCAAGCTTGAATATGCAACGGTTCTTTCTTGCAGTGCCGGCTGGATTTTTTCTACAAAAGATAAGAATACTGGAGTTGTTACGTTTACCCCTTCTATTGGTTATAAATATTTTTCCTGGAAATGGAATGCAGTAGATGGGTATATTCAACATAATTCAGCAATAGGCGGAATATATACCGAATGGGAAGAATCTCAAACAAAAGTTCATGCTTATGGAGTAGGTATATCGTATCAACAACAGTTTTATATTCCTACAATTGGAGTCTCTAGCAGTTTTTCTCCCAATAATAAAATAAAAACAGAATTGGGAATCACCTTTTCACCACTTGTTTATAGCTATAACATTGACCACCATTTTTATCCAACTTCGGGTCATGACTATCGAGAATCTACAATGTGGACTGAATATCACGACATACTAACAGACGGAATTTTCTTTGAACCCTCAATCGCAGTAACTTGGTCAGTATCAAATAAAGTTTGCCTCTTTTTCAATGCACGGAAAACACTTATTTCAAGCCTGCGAGGAACGACAGGCGAAATTAAATCTGGTTCTTCATATGTAAGCTGGACATACAAAGAAGACGGTAACGGAAGTGGCACTGCTTTGAATACCACAAACTTCCGTCTCGGATGTGTTCTCCTTTACAAATAGAAAAATAGTAGATGCCTTTTACAATTTTTTATGTTTCTACTCTATAGTTTCACTCGTTAAGCCGATCACATCTTCTTCGAGAGCAATATCCAAAATAGTAAAAAACAAAATTATAATTAAGGGCCCTAATAGTACTCCGTTAAATCCGAATACTTTGAGCCCACCAATTATAGAAAAGAAAATAAGCAATGGATGAATTTTTATTCTGTCTTTTAAGAAAAAAGGACGAAGAAAATTATCAAGAAAACTGATAAAAAAAGCACACAACAAACCAAAAACAGTAGCCGTTGCAAAACTTCGAGAAAAAATCAAGCTTATTCCTATTGGACCCCATACAAGACCTGTACCAATCATAGGAACAAATGAACTAAATAAAATTAACACAGCGAATAAAAGAGACCCTTGTATGCGAAAAATAGAAAAAATAATAAAAGCTACAATAGCCTGATAAAAAGCCACAAGAAAAAATCCCATAAAAAGATTCTTTGTTACATCTCTAAACTTGGAAAGCAGGTGTTTTGTATTTTTTTGATCTATTGGAACAGCACTTACGAGCACATTTGCAAGATACCGTGCGTCTAAAAAGAAAAAATACAAGGCAAAACAAATAAAGAAAAGCGAGATAACAAGATTACTCAAGTTCCTTATAACACCACCGGTAAAACTGGCGATTCTATTTGAATATTTGGAAAGGAAAGATAATATTTCGGCTTTTACATTTAACGAGGAAAGATCGATGCTACCCAGAGAAAGGTCTTTAACCAATTTAGATATTTGTAAACCGATACCTTCATTCCTAAAAAAATGTGGGTTTTGAAGAACAAAAAGTTTTATTTCTTCCAAAAATATTTTTACTTGTCCAATTAACTTAAACCCTAAAAAAATTGCTATTCCAGTTAAAACAAGCACCGTTCCTAACGCAAATAATCCGGCGAGTATGTGCCGCCAAAATTCATATAAACGAGACTTTTTATTAAAACGTGCAAGAATTCTTGAATGTAATGGGCTTATTAAAATATACATTACTGCAGACCACAAAAGCACTGTCATATACGGAAGTAAAACCTTTCCCATAAGAACAATCATAAGAGCGAGAAGCGCTATAAAAGATATTGTTTGAATCTGTTTTTTCTGTGCCATAGCCCCCACTATACGGCTAAAAAGAGCTTCTTGCAAAGAGCCCGAAACCGGTGTATCATTGGTTGACGTTTGCAACCAACTGGAGGAATACAATGAATTACGGCTATTTTGATGATGTAAAAAGAGAATATGTTATAACGAATCCTAAAACACCAGTCAAATGGGTCAACTATGTTGGAACTCTCGCCTTTGGTGGGTTTCTCGATCATACCGGAGGCTCTCAATTGTGCAAGGGCGATCCTGCCCTAAATCGTATTACAAAATACATACCCCAAATGCCTGCCTCAGATTTTAAAGGCGAAACTGCTTATGCTCGAATTCGCAAGCCTGGAACAACCCCAAGCGAGGCGACTATTGTTTCGCCTTACTGGGTTCCCTGTCTTGGCCCATACGACTCTTTTAATTGCCACATTGGAATGTACTACACTCGGTGGGTAACAAAAATGGCAGGCCTTGAATTTGATATCCTCGCCTTTGTTCCAATTGGAGGAACCTCCCTTATACGACGATACACCGTAACTAACACAACAAATAAACCCTTACAGGTAGAACTCTTTCCCTTAGTTGAATTTAGTCATTTTGAAGCCTTAAAACAGCTCACAAATGCAGATTGGGTTCCACAAACTATGCAATCGGAGGCAATTTCTCTTTCTGATGGCAGAACAGCAATAGCAGCATATGCGTTTATGAAACGAGATTACGCAGTAAATGTTCTGAACGTTAATAAACCAGCCCTCTCGTGGGAAACAGACCGAAAAAGATTTTTGGGCGATAATGAATACGGCACGTGGAAAGAACCCCTCTCTCTCCGTAATGAAAGACTTTCTAGCCGTGACTCTGTTCGAGGAGATACCATTGCAACACTCCAAATGGATCTTGGAATACTCGAACCTGGAAAATCTACTTCTCTTATTACAGAATTGTTCCAAGTCCCCTCTCTTTCTGCAGTAAAAGATATTGCTGCATCTTGCCAAACCGAAGAATCTATAGAAAAAGAATTCAAAAAGCTTGGCGCTTTTTGGGACGAATACCTTTCTGTAATTAAAATAGAAACACCAGATGCCGCCTTTAATTCCATGCTCAATATACATAACCCTCGCCAATGTTTTACTACAAAAACATGGTCAAGGTATCTTTCCTTATATCAACTTGGGTACGGCTCAGACCGCGGCATTGGATTCCGAGATTCTTCTCAAGACACAATGGGCGTTATTTCACAAATTCCAGAAGAAGCTCGCGAGCTCATAGAAAAACTTTTGTCGGTACAAAGCCTAGATGGCTCCGCGTATCATCAGTTTAACCCCCTCACAATGGTAGCAGGAAGGGGAGATTCAATGGAATACGAAGATCGACCTCATTGGTATTCTGACGATCACCTTTGGATAGTCCTTGCTGTTTCTGCATATCTTAAAGAAACAGGAAACTATTCGTTCTTAGAAAAAGAAATTCCTTTTTATGAAAAGGATAAAACCGATAAAGTTTTAGAAACGGGAACTGTGCGAGAACACCTTATTCGGGGAATAACATTTACACATAGTCATACTGGAACGCACGGCTTACCTTTACTTGGTTTTGCAGATTGGAACGACACGGTAAATTTACCAACAGGGGCTGAAAGTCTTTTCACTGCACATCTTTACGGTTGCGCACTAAAAGAAATGATTGAATTGGCAGACTACCAAACTGACACAAAGCTCGCTCAAACTTGCCGCGCTTGGTATGACGAAATGAAAAAAAGCGTAAACGAAACTTCCTGGGATGGGGACTGGTATGTTCGCTACTTTGACGATAAAGCAAACCCGGTAGGTTCTGTAAAAAATGAATTCGGGAAAATTTGGCTTAATGGCCAGTCATGGGCTGTTCTTTCAGGTTTTTCGCAAGGGACAGATCGCGGCAGAAAAGCTATGGATGCGGTAAAAAAACACCTTGCAACAGACAAGGGAATTAAACTTTCCTGGCCGGGATATAATGGTTTTGACCCACAAAAAGGCGGTGTAACAACGTATCCACCTGGAGCAAAAGAAAACGGTGGTATTTTCTTGCATCCAAACCCATGGGCAATAATGGCAGAAACAATTCTGGGTGACGGGGACCAGGCATTCACCTATTACACAAATATTAACCCGGCCGCGAAAAATAATGTTATGGATGAATATGAGTGCGAACCATATTGTTATGCTCAAAACATATTGTCTAATGAACACCCAGACTTTGGACTCGGCCGAAATTCCTGGCTTTCGGGTACTTCAAGTTGGATGTATCAATCATCTGTTAAATATATTCTTGGAATTCGCCCTGAACATGTTGGTCTTCGCATAGATCCTTGTATTCCAAAAGCATGGAAGAGTTTCAAAGTAACGCGAAAATGTAGAGGGGCTATTTACCACATTGAAGTTACAAACCCAAACGGAAAGTCTAAAGGTGTCTCTTCAATTAAAATTAATGGGAAAGCTATAGAAGGAAATCTCGTACCCTGGTTTACCAGCGGCGAACATAGGGTAGAAGTTTCACTCTAAAAAATTTATAGCCGCTGCCTTAACAGGCAGCAGGCATAAAAAAGTTCTAAATAATATAGGGCCGAGGGGTAGCGTAAGAACAAAGAAATGTAACCGTTTCTTTGTTCTGGAGCGTAGGGAAAGCCGCGTCTTTTTTAGAGCGTTTTATACTGAAAAGCATAAAACCCAAAAAAGAGCGCGGCCCCTTTTAAAAATTCTTAAAAACCACTAATTCTATTAATTTCTGCAAGTTCTTCCGCGGTAAAAGAAGTTTTTCCCACAATAGCAAGATTTTCAATAATTTGAGAAGGTTTAGAAGCTCCAATTAAAACGCTGGTAACGTCTGAATCTTTTAAGTCCCACGAAAGGGCCATTTGAGCAAGTGTTTGACCGCGCGCCTGCGCTATCTCATTCAAAGCTTTTATTTGAGAAAACTTATCATCTAATTGCCCTGCTTTCAAAAATGGGCCATCTTTTGCAATACGGCTATCGGAAGGAATACCCTGAAGATACCGGTCGGTTAGTAAGCCTTGAGCGAGTGGACTAAAGGCAATAATGCCACAACCTTCAGCGGCGGCTACTTCTTTTAATCCATTTTTTTCAATTGTGCGGTCAAAAATTGAATACCGGCTCTGATTTATTACAAAGGGGCAGTTGAGAGATTTAAGAATACGCATTGCTTCGCGAGTTGTTTTACCGTCATAGTTTGAAATTCCTGCATACAATGCTTTGCCACTCTTTACTGCTTGATCAAGGGCCATCATGCTTTCTTCAAGAGGTGTTTCTGGATCCATTCGGTGATGATAAAAGATATCAACATAATCTAAGCCAAGGCGTGCGAGGCTTTGATCTAAACTTGCAAGGATATATTTTCTACTGCCAAAATCTCCATAGGGTCCTGGCCACATTCCATAGCCGGCCTTAGTACTAATTATTAATTCATCCCTATAAAGATCTAGACCATCTTTTAATATTTTTCCAAAATTTGTTTCTGCACTTCCAGGTACTGGCCCATAATTGTTTGCAAGATCGAAATGTGTAATACCATTGTCGAAGGTGGTAAAACACATTTCTTTCATATTTTCATAATTGTCATTTGTTCCAAAATTATGCCATAAGCCTAAAGAAAGCACTGGGAGTTTTAATCCGCTCTTTCCGCTTCTGTTATACTGCATAGTCTCATAACGAGATTCTTTTGCTTTGTATTCCATTTGTATCTCCTTCTTTACTAACTCTTAGTTACAATGGTCAGCCTATTACAGTAGTTGAGTCAAGAAAAAAAAGCAAAAAGCCCGGAATCTATGCAGACCCGGGCTCATTAAACTACCTTAAAATGCTTTTCTTATGTTTTACATTACAGAGACAGAAAGTTCAACAACTTCACCTTTTTTTCCAGGGCCAACAAGTGTTCCTGTTAATGAAACGGCACCCTTTTTAATACTGATGGTGATAGTTCCTGCAGGATTTTTATTCTCAACAGAAATCACATATTTTGTGCCGCGATACATACGCGCAATGGTAGCGTTCTTTATATGTGCTGGAAGCCGCGGTTCAACTCGAAGGCCTTCATGTTCTGCTCTTACTCCTGCAATCCATTGGCTCAATGCAACAAAGTTCCATGCAGCTGTTCCGGTAAGCCAGCTATTTTTTGCTTCACCATGTCGTCTTGCGGCTTTTCCCGCTATCATTTGTGCGTATACATATGGTTCGAGTCGGTGAATTTCACTTATATCTTCAAGATATGCTGGTGCAATTTTCTTGTAATACTCCCAAGCTCTCTCTGGTCTGCCAGATTTTACTTCGCCAATAATTACCCAGGGGTTATTGTGACAAAAGATTCCGGCATTTTCTTTATATCCTGGTGGATACGAGGAAACTTCGCCCAATTCAATATGATAGTCTTTATAAGGAGGATCCAAAATAACGATTCCGTACTTTGTATCAAGATGCGTTCTTACCGAATCGAGAGCCTTTATTGGATAGCCTTTATCTGCGCCAATTTGAGCCATGGATCCAAAACCTTGTGTCTCTATAAATATTTTTCCGTCTTCGCATTCCTTGGAACCAACTTTGTTACCAAAATCGTCGTAGGCTCGAATAAACCATTCTCCGTCCCATCCAGTTTTGCAAATCTGCTCGGCCATTTTTACGGCCTGTTCTTCTGCAAACTTTGCTTCCTTTTCGTCGCCCATCATGCGGCACATTGCAGCATATTCAGGAGCTACATACACGAACATTTGCGCAATCATGACAGATTCTGCGTTTGTTCCGTCTTTGTTAGTACTTGTCTGAAAAGAGTCGTTTGGATCTGAGCTAAAGCAGTTCAAGTTTAAGCAGTCGTTCCAGTCGGCTCTACCAATTAACGGAAGACCATGAGGACCAATATGGTTGATAGTGTAGCGGAACGATCTTTTAAGATGTTCAAAAAGGGAAGCCTTGTTTGTTGGACTATTGTCGAAGGGAACGTCTACTTTAAGGAATTCAGTATCTCCAGTTTCACGAAGATACCCACCAACACCTAAAATGAGCCATAAAGGATCGTCGTTAAAATTGCTTCCAACGTCTGCATTTCCGCGTTTGGTAAGAGGTTGGAACTGATGGTATGCAGAACCGTCTTCAAACTGAGTGGATGCTACGTCAAAGAGGCGCTCACGAGCACGAGAAGGTATCTGGTGGACGACTCCAAGCATATCTTGGCTCGTATCGCGGAAACCTATTCCGCGTCCAATACCGCTCTCAAAATAGCTGGCAGAGCGAGCAAAGTTATAGGTTACGATACACTGGTATTGATTCCAAACCGCCATGCGATCGAGTTTATCGTCGCCTGTTTTTAATGTGAAGTTTGAAAGAAGGTCATCCCAAAAGGTTTTAAGTTCTAAAAAAGCTGCATTTACTTGCTCAGGAGTCGAAAAACGCTTTTGCAAGGCTATCGCTTTTTCTTTGTTAATAACGCGCATAGCTGCATTTGTTTGCAACAATCCGGTGGAAGGTGTGTTTGTCCATTTTTTATCGTCTTCCATTTCAATATAACCGAGCACAAAGACAAAGGTCTTTGATTCTCCGGGAGCTAAATCTACATTGAGCCTATGGCTTGCAACTGGAGACCAACCGTCGGCAACTGAATTTTCACTTTTTCCGGCCATTACCGTATCTGGGCTGTCGTAATTATTATGAAGGCCAACAAAGGTTTCTCTATCTGTATCGAAACCATCAATTTTTGAATTGACGGAATAAAAAGCAAAATGATTTCTGCGTTCTCGATATTCTGTTTTGTGGTATATGGCACTTCCTTCAATTTCTACTTCTCCAATGGAGAAATTTCGCTGAAAATTGGTGTTATCGTCCTGGGCATTATATAAACACCACTCAACAAAAGAAACCAAAGAAACTTCTTTTTTTGAAGGCGATGTATTGGTAAGGGTTATTTGTTGTATTTCTGCATTCTCATCATTCGGAATCATGTACAGGGTATCTGCCTTAAGTCCGTTCTTTGACGATGAAAATTTTGTATAGCCGAATCCATGGCGACATTCATACGAATCGAGTTCGACTCTCATTGGTTTCCAGCCAGGATTCCAAACTGTCTCTCCATCTTTTATAAAAAAATAACGGCCATTATTGTCGAGGGGAACATCGTTGTACCGATATCGGGTTAATCTTCTAAGGCGTGCATCTGTGTAAAAAGCATAACCTCCCGCTGTATTGGAGATTAATGAAAAAAACTTTGTATTTCCAAGATAGTTTATCCATGGATAAGGCGTCCGTGGGGTTTCAATTACATACTCACGGTTAGCATCATCAAAATGTCCGTATTTCATAATAGCTCCTCTAGTTAAGTGAAGTTGTCAACCAACCAAAGAGTAACACAATGGCAACCGGTTGTCAAACATAAATATAGTAAATAAAATGAAGTTTAATAGCAAAAACCGGAAATCTAAACGCGCTTTTCCGGTTTTTTTTAGTTTTAAAGAATTTTAATATCGCTCAATATTTTTTGCTTCAATATCTTTAAAATAACGCACGGTTCCAACTCGCAATTCGTCTGTTGCATCTTCATCGCATATAATTATCGATTTTGCGTGCATTTGAAGAACGCTTATTGTCCACATGTGATTTACACCACCTTCAATTGCATGGCGAAGGGCACGAGATTTTGTATAACCAGAGGCTAAAATAACAACTTCTTCCGAATCGAGGATTGTACCAACACCAACTGTTAAAGCTTTTGTTGGAACCTGTTCGGGGTCACCACCAAAAAATCGTGAGTTCATGATTATGGTATCTTGCGTAAGTGTTTTTTGTCGTGTTCGTGAAGATAAAGAAGAACCAGGCTCATTAAAGGCTATATGGCCATCTGCTCCAACTCCGCCTAGGAAAAGATTTATTTTCCCGTACGATTTAATTTTCTCTTCGAATTTCTTGCATTCTTCCTCTGGATTTTTTGTTGTTCCATCAAGAATATTTACATTAGAAAGATTGATATCTACATGAGAGAAAAAATTATCCATCATAAATCTGTGATAACTTTGTGGGTGAGTTGCGTCGAGTCCTAAATACTCATCCATATTAAAGGTAACTACATGCTTAAATGAAATCTTTCCAGCTTTGAACAAGCGAATCAATTCTTTGTATACGCCCAGGGGTGTAGAACCTGTAGGCAAGCCTAAAACGAAAGGCTTTTCTTGAGTAGGTTGAAACGCGTTGATGCGCCCCATAATATGATTAGCAGTCCATTCTGCACAGCTCACATAATCTTCTTTAACAATAACCCTCATTACGCACCCCTATAAACTGTTTTTTTTAAGTGACCCGCCAATTACCGTAGCAAGC
>DATFIA010000187.1:0-12190 GCA_035270545.1 Treponemataceae bacterium | reverse complement strand
ACAATCTACAGCTCGCTCCACACCGGCACCGCCTGTCAACGCCCGAATTTGCTCTACATTATCTGGGCCAGACACTAAAACATGGTCGCAAAGCTTCCGTTCCATTGCCAAATCTAAGCGTTCTTTAATTACATCGATACCAATTACCATTGATGCGCCCATTGCTTTAGCTAACATAGCCGCAGCTAATCCGACAGGGCCGAGCCCAGTTACCAGAACAGCATCGTTTCCACAAACTCCAATTTTTTCGAGTCCTTCGTATACGGTTCCAAAACCACAGGCCACTTGAGCACCGTCAGAATATGAAAGAGATGCGGGAAGCATAACCAAGTCTTTTTCTTCCGCGATCATGTACTCGGCCATACCGCCATGTCGTTGCCAACCATAGGCACGACGATATTTTTCGGAGGTGCAAGAAATCATATATCCTCGTCGGCAATCATTGCAAACACCACATCCAGAAATGTGATATACAACAACCCTATCTCCTACACCGAATCGGCGACATCCCGGCCCGGCCTTAATAATTTGACCAGCAGGTTCATGGCCAGCAATTAAACCATTTTGATACCCCTCGGGGCCTTTGCCAACATGTTGGTGATAAATAGCACGAATATCCGAGCCACAGATGGTCGAACTTTTAGTGCGAATCAAAACTTCTCCGTGACCGGGTTCGGGAACGTCGAACTGTTTGAGCTCTACGGTGCTGTTACCAGGTAAAACTGCTCCAGTCATAGTTTTAGGAATTGTTTTCATATGAACCTCCATATTATACGTTCAAAATATTTCCGCGTTTTTATACCAATAATCTAACTATTGTGCTTAGTACCTTTTGGTTTTGTGTATGCAGCTATGGCTTGTATGAACTCTGTGTATCTAAAGGAATCAACCCACCTAACAAGGAATGAGAGAATCCCTTATAGGTATTATTAAAATTTATTTTTTGAATTTTTGACATATCCATTTCTTTTGTACTTTGAATTATTTCTGGATACACTGATATTTCAGAACCGTCTTTAACAAACACAGGAATAAGCTCAAGTGGGCTGTATATGTTCTTAAGCCATACATTTCCTTCAAGTACTTTCCCTGTCCAAAAATCGATCCATCTTCCAGAAGGTAAATACACATCTCTAATACCTTCGCTATTCATTACTGGCGCTATAAGAAAAGAATCGCCACAATAAAATTCATCATCGATAGACCAACACATAGGATCATTAGAATGATGAAAAATTAAAGCTCTTAATAATGGATATCCAGATTTTATAGCCTTTTTGCCTTCTTCCACAAAATAAGGAATAAGAGAATATCTGAGGTTCAACCATTTTCTTGCTGTATCTGCAATTTCTGGATACTCATATGGTTCCCTTGCTGTAGTTCCATGATACCGAATATGTGAGGTAAAAACGGCCATTTGTGTCCAGCGGATATATAAGTCATTTGGGGGTTTGCTATTCATAAAACTAGGTATTCCATAAAAACCTGGAACATCATGACTCCAAAAAGCAAAACCAGAAACACCTATATGCAAACCTCCGCAAAGGGAAGAAGCCATACCGTCCCAAGAACAAGCGCAATCTCCTCCCCAATGAACAGGATAGCGCTGACAACCGATCCACCCTGCACGCGCCCATATCATTGTATCTTTGGGGCCTTTTGTTTTTTGAGTTATTTCAAATGCGGCTTTTTGATATAATAATGCATATAAATTATGCAATTTTTTATAAGGAATTGTTAAATACTCTGCATCTTCTTCTATAACTTCTCCAAAATCGGTTTTTATTACTGCAGCGCCCATTCGCAATAATCTTTCAAGTAAACCCTGATACCAGACAACCGCTGCAGGATTACTAAAATCAATACTGCCGTCAAATTCAACCGCACTAAAAACGGAACTTAATGCTATCTGCTTGTTTTTTGGAGCAATATATCTATTTTTTTTTGCAATTTCATAATGTAAGGTATCTTTTGCAATACTGGGAAGTTGCCATAAACTAATTTTAATTCCTTGCGATTCCATTTCCTTAAAATATTTTTCTGGGTCAGGAAAATTTTCTAAGTCAAATTCCCATTCGCATTTCCAATCTGTTTTAAACCATCCTGTATCTATATGAATAACATCACAGGGAAATTTACCTTCACGCATTTTTTTTACAACAAGGCGGGTTTCTTCTGCAGAAAAGTAAGTCATTTTACTCATCCACGTTCCATAAGACCATAAGGGAACATCTGAAGGGAAACCTGTAATTTTTCTGTAATTTAATACTATTTGTTCAACACTACCACCGCCAATAAAAAATATGTCTAACACGTCGTCTTCAACCAAACCTTGCGTTGCTCTAGTTGAAATATCGGCCAGAGACAGACGTACATGTGCGGAGGTCATTATAAGAATACCGTAACCTCTACTAGAAATATAAAATGGAACATTTTTATAGGCACGGCGGCTATTAACACCGAGCCCGTCGGTATTTTCAAGAACAAATGTTTTACCGGCCAAATTCATTCCTGAAAACCGCTCACCAGTACCTGCAAATTTTTCATTTTTCTCCGCATGCAAGGAATACAAACATCGATCAATATTATTATCGCGCTCTACATATCCTAAGGCGCAAGATTCATATTGTGAGGGAAAAAAATTATCTTGAGAATTAAAAGGAACATCAATCTTGGCATCGGGGTAAATGATTGAATCAAAAGATTCTGGAGGCTCAGGTTGTAAGGTACTCCATATTTCTACTGGGGATATTTTCGTAGAAATCTTCATTCTTAGGTTTTTATTGTCATCGTATAAACCCCACCCATCAGTACTTTCTTCAATTTTTAATTTTTTTTCTTTAAGAGATGGATCCCAGAAAAACATATAATTATTTTCATCTTTTGGAATTTCTCCTCCAAAAGCAGTCGTTAATCTCATAACAGAGTCGCCATAACAACGAACTCTCATATCTGAAACTTTCACTTCTTTTTTTAAGGGATACAGGAACATATTTTTGAACTCTTGTTTTACAAAAGGAATAGTAATAGTAACCGAGTCTTCTTTGTGAAAAACCGATTTGGGTGTTCCCGCAAAAAATATGTTATCTAAATGTGCATCTGCGGCATCCTGATCCAACATATCAAAGACAAACCTATTTTTTTGTTTCATATTTAAAGTACTCCTATTGTTTGAATATAATTATTAAAAAAAGATGTTAGCCTTTTACAGATCCACTATAGGTTCCCATTGTTATTTGCTTTTGAAAAAACATAAACAAGATGAGGGGAACAATAGAAGCAGATATAATTGCTGCAGTTAAAATGGTATCGTCAAGGCCATACTGGCCCTGCATCATGCCAATTCCTTGTGTGATGGTTCTTAAATTTTCGGTTTGTAATAGAAGCATCGAAAAAGGTAATTCATTCCACATAGATTGAAACCCAATAATGATTATGATCACAATCATGGGTTTACCAATGGGAAACATAATGCGAAAAAGCATTTGCCATATATTCGTACCGTCAATTCGAGCAGATTCAATAATTTCCATTGGAACAGTGGAATAATAGGTAGTCATAATATACGTGCCAAAAGGTGCAAAATATGCAACCCAGGTTAAAATTAGTCCAAAAAAATTGTTTATGAGATGTAATTTTCTGCAGACTTGAAATATCTGAATAGATAACAGCATTTGAGGGAATATCATTAAAAATAAAACAGCTAGAAAAATTGAAAACCGAAAGGGGAATCGTAGTCTTCCAAAAGCAAAGCCCGCAGACACACAGACAAAAAGATAAGCCAAAAGAGCACAGGGCATTAATATACAACTATTAATGAAGTACTTTAGCATATTACCTTTTATCCACACATGATAATAATTTCCAAATGTTATTTCTTTGGGTAACAATAGTTTATTATTAACGTATTCTGGCATGGATTTTAAACTTGTCATTATAACGAAAAAAATTGGATATAATGCTAAGAGTGCAAATACCACTAAGATTACATACATAAAAATATTTACTGATTTCAGATTTTTACTAGGCATTTGCGTTTTTCCTCATCAGTTGAACCTGAAAATATGCAATAATACCGCATAAAACAAATAAAACACTTGCCCAGGCACTCGCATATCCTATGTTAAAAGCAACAAAAGCTGCATTATAAATTCCATACTCTAAAGTAAATGTTGCAAACCCAGGTCCGCCGCGAGTAAATGTATAAATAAAAGGAAATGCTCTCGCCAATATTTCAATAAAAGATAATACCACCCAAAATTCTATTGAAAATCGAATAGAGGGAAGAGTAACACTCCAGAATGTTCGCATCCAAAGGGCTCCATCAATTTTTGCCGCATCATACAGAGATTCATCGATACTACTCATAGCAGCCAAAAAGAAAATACAGCCAAAACCTAAACGAAGCCACACACCATAAACCAAGCCAAGTGAATTGAGTGCTAGTTTTGGTTTAGTCAACCAATCGAGTGCAAATGATTCTAAGCCTAATGTAGTTAAGCCTGCATTTAAAGGACCAATTTTTCGTAATACAATACTAAAAATCATCCCCATGATTACGTATCCAAGAATATTAGGGAGATAAATAACAGCACGAAAGAAAGGCCACCCTTTAAGCCCTTCACGAAGAATAGCAGAAATGAGTATAGGCAATATTGTTCCAAGGGGGATATACAACAGTAATATTAATGTGTTTTTTATAGAAACCCAAAAGGTTTCGTCCGCGAACATGTTCTTATAATTCTCTAATCCAACAAATGAAGCCTTTCCTAAACCTTTCCATTTAAAAAAACTGAGATACCCATTTGCTAGTACGGGATATAGAATAAAAACACTCAAAAGAACAAGCAAGGGAGCAATTAACATGAAGGAATCTATTGTTTCTCTTTTAACTGTTGTTGGTTTTAGCATTTTAAGAATCTCCAGTAAAATAACAAGGTTATCCATAAATTATTATTTACGGATAACCTCTAAGTTTTTAATTATTTAGATTTTCTTTTGGCATCTAACATACCTTGGCAAGAGTCGATAAACTTATCAATACTAATTTCGTTTGATACAAAAGCCTGAGCACAGTAACGATCAAAATTACTATTTGCATCTTCATTCAATAAAATTGTATTAAAATCTAGAGTAAATGGTCTCTTAAGTATCTCAGCTACGATTGGATAACCTAAACTCTTTATGTCTACATTTTTGTTAGGAGATAAAGCACCGGTCATTCCCATCCAAATAGCATTACCTTCACCACGTCCGTATCCTTCAATAACCTTCATAGCAGCTTCAGGGTTTTTTGACCATTTCATAACACTATAGCCGATACCAGCTGGTTGACCAGATTGTAAATCTTTGTATTTTGCCTCTGGGAAATTGATAGTTGGGAAATATCCAACATTATCATTACCCAATCCATCACAAAAAACTTTCCAATGACATACATCAGATAATAAACCAACAAACATAGCACCCTTTCCAGCAGCAAAGTTATTAGCAGCATCCATAAAATAGGGAGTAGATGTACCAGCTGGATCTATATATCCTTTGTCAAACATCTCTTTTACTATCTCTGCAGCTCGCTTGAAAGCAGCATTTCCTTTAAAGTTATATGTTCCTGTATCGAGGTCTTTAACATTAGGACCATAAATATTAGCTACAAGAGCCCTAAAAAGAAAGTCAACTGTAAATGGACCACCCTGCAAACCAGCAGTAACAGGAACAATTCCTGCTGCCTTTAATTTTTCACAGGCTGCCATAAAAGAAGCAATATCTGTTGGAGCTTTTTCTGGATCCAAACCAGCTTTCTTGAAAAGTGCTTTATTATAATAAATGCCTGTGCCTTGAGTTGTTATAGGTACCATATGAACAGGCTTAGATGCATCTCCATTAGTTGAACAATAGCCCCAGCTAAATTCAGAAATTTCTGATCTCCATGATGCAATATACTTGTCCATATCTATAGTGTAATCGTCAAATTCGTAGGCTTGAACTCCACCATGAAACATAATAATATCTGGTCCACTGCCAGCTTGCACCGCAGCTTTTACAAGTTGATAATAATTATCATTTGCCTGACCAACATGATTTATCTTAATGTCAGGATTTTGTTTCATAATCAAGTCATCGATCTTTTTCATCGCTGGCTGAACACCCTCAACATCACCATACTTGAAATCCCAAATTGTTATTACTTTAGCTTTTGCACTTTGTGCTGCTCCATTATCCTTACTTCCAGTAGCCCAAACCATCATGGTCATAGACAGTAAAAGTAAACCAATTATTACCTTACATCTCTTTTTCACAATTTCCTCCTTAAGAAAATTATTATGAACCGGAAAGATGCGTGTTAAACACATTCACTGCATAAAATTGTTTAACCGCTTAAACAACTATATACAGTGAACTTAATACCTGTCAAGAAAATTAATCTAATTAGGATTTTATTTTTTTATTAAATAAAGGCGTCAATCAAAAAAGTATCAGGTACTTTCTCTTTCTACGAGGTGAGTTTCAATAATAGTATGACATGTTTGGATACGCTTTTTTTCAATAACATCTACTAAAAGCTCTGCAGCTTTGGAGCCAATCTCATAAGAACCCATATCAAGACTGGTAATAGAAGGTGAAAAAATTCGAGTAATCATAGTGTTTCCTGCACTTACTACAGCCACCTTTCCTGGTACTGGTATATTTCTTTCTTTCAAAGCTCTTAATACACCAACAGCTATAGTATCATTAAAGGTAATAACTGCCGAAAAATCTGGAATTTCATCAATAATTTTTTTAAAAACTCTATATCCGTCTTCTTCGAGCATTTGAACATTTATAATCCATTTATCGTCAAATAACAGATTATTATCACGAAAAGCTAATATATAACCTGTTTTTCTTTTTTCACTTTGTGTATATTCTGAAGGCCCATTAACAAAAATTATTTTCTTATGGCGTTTTTTAATGAGAAAATTGACTATTGAATAGTATCCTGCGGTTAGATCGGCATCGACATAAAAACAATTATTTTTTGCATCTGGCGAACCAATAACAACAAAAGGAATCTTCATTTTTTTGAGATGTTGTATATACGCATCATTAATACGGGGGTTCATTAGAAGAGCACCATCTATTGGTTGCGTCATATTTAAATCTGGGTGATCTTTATTGGTATCACTAAGATAATCTGCATATAAGTGTAATTGATATTTTTTTACATGAAGAGTATCAAGAATTCCTGCAAGAATATTATTAAAGAAATAGTCCTCTCGAATATTTTGAGTTGGAGAAGCATACAGTCCAACTGTCCAGGTTTTATTACTAGCAAGATTTCTTGCAGTAATACTGGGTCTATAATCAAGTTCCTCAACTATTTTCAGTATTCTTTCTGTGACTTCCGCGCTTATTTTTCTTTTTCCTGAAAGCGCATAAGACACTGTAGCAGAAGTTACTCCAGCTTTTTGCGCAACAGTTTCAATTGTTACCTTTGACATAATTTCCTATAAATATAAGTTAACCGGTTAAACCACTTTATATTTGATTTTCTTAATAGTCAACAGGATATATAAACTAAAACAGATAAAGGTGGACAGTAATACAAAATGTCCGCCTAAATTCAAAGCGATCATCATTGTATTTGACAAACAACATTACACCGGTAATACTCATACATTATGACAAATATACTTTTCATCGGTTTGGTCAGTATTGGGGTTTTTTTGGTTTTGATTATTTTGGCTTCGGGCTACGTAAAAGCGCCGCCGGACGAAGCCTACATAATAACAGGGCTGGGCAGACGAAAAGTAGCGATAGGAAAAGCCGCCATCAAGGTTCCTTTTTTCCAGCGACTTGATAAAATCACGCTAAAGCTCATTTCGATCGACGTAAAAACGGCTACAGCAGTGCCTACCGCCGACTTTATAAACATCTCGGTAGATTCGGTAGTCAATGTAAAAGTTGGCAACACCGAAAAAATGCTGGAACTCGCGGCCCAGAATTTCCTGAACAAGACAATCTCGGACATCTCAGGGATCGCGCAGCAGGTACTTGAGGGCAATATGCGCGAAATCGTTGGCAAGATGGGTCTTCGTGAATTGGTATCGGACCGGCAGCTTTTCGCTACGCAGGTAAAAAGCAATGCTAACCCCGATCTCGAGGCAATGGGTTTGGAAATAGTTTCGTTCAATGTGCAGAACTTTAGCGATGCCAATAATGTAATCACCGACCTGGGTATCGACAATATTTCCCGCATAAAAAAAGACGCCTCTATTGCAAAGGCAAATGCAGAGCGTGAGGTTAAGACGGCACAGGCAGAAAACGATAAACTTGCAAACGATGCGCTCATCGCTTCTCAGCTAGAAATAGCAAAAAAGGGAACGGATCTCGAAATAAAAATCGCCGAGCTTAAGGTAAGTTCCGACACGAAAAAAGCCGAAGCAGACGCCGCATACATGATCACCCAGCAAGATCAGCGCAAGACTATCGAAATCTCAACTGCGAGCGCGAATCTCGCGAAACTCGAGAAAGAAACAGAAGTTCAGTCCATGCAGGTTGCGCTCACCGAAAAAAACCTGGACGCTACGATACGAAAAGTCGCGGAAGCTAACCGCTACAAGATAGAGCAAGATTCTGACGCCGACCTTTATAGGAGGCAGAAGGAAGCCGAGGCGTCAACCTATGAGGCAAACCAAAAACTGGAGGCGAAAAAAGCCGACGCTGACGCGGTTCGCTATTCCATGGTTCAGGAGGCCGAGGGAATCAGGCAGAAGGGCCTTGCGGAGGCGGAAGCAATTCAGGCAAAAGCGCTTGCAGAAGCCGTGGGAATCGAGAAAAAAGCCGAAGCCATGACCAAAATGGGCGAGGCCGCAAAACTTGAGATGGTAATTAACCAGCTACCGAAAATCGCCGAAGCTGTTGCCTCTCCCCTTTCGAAGGTTGACCATATCACGATGTATGGCGAAGGAAATTCGGGAAAAATGGTCGGCGATATTATGACCGCAATAGACAAAATCGCCTCCGGGTCCGGTCTCGATATCAAGAGCCTTCTCAGCGGTATCGCAGGTGGTATCATCACCGGAAAAGCACTTGAAGCTGGTTCCGACGTACCCAAGAAAAAATAAGTGGCTAAAAACGGAATGCACTGAAATACTTATTTACTGCTGCCAAAATTGTTGAAAGATTCAAAAAGCCCTTTTGTAGGGGGAACGCACTTTTACCGAGTTTTTAGGGGTCCACCTAAAATAAGTGCTTTATTTCCTCAAAGCGGCTCCCCCACGCTCCAAAATCCTCAGTCCGGAGACTTTTTTTATCTAAAATGAATTATCTCTTCTTTCTTTGGAAAACACCTTTTCATCCCTAACGGACTTCCGGGTTTTTCCACTACCCCCTCGTGCATTTTTGCATAAAACTGCTGCTCATAGCATTATTCTCTTTTTTATCTCTGGAAAAAGTGGTCAATACGTATAAAACACCTGTATAACTCCTTGGGGAAAGCTCTGTTTCTTAAGGAGGGGTCATGAAAAAAGGTCACGTATTCAAAAACAATGTAGATCACCCAGTATTTTGTCCAAATCCATCGTGTCCATATAATGCTCGAGACCTAGCCGCCTCAAGCAATTGGTCGCGCAGGTTTTGCGTTTTGATTCCTTTCAGTTCTTTGTGGTCTTTAACCGATACGCCGGTCCATCCGCTGTTGAATCCGGCTTTTTTATGGACTCGAGACGTTTCAACATCTTGTCAAAATCGCTCTCAAAAAGACGGTCCTGAACAATCCGGTATTTTTCGAACTCGCATTCCGCATGAGCCTTTGCAAGTTCTGCCGTAACCCTGCCCGCATCCTGCAGGATATCCCTATCCCAGAGAGTCAGAAACCCGGATAAACGTTTTTCCCAATCTTCCATCGTCATCGGTATTTTTCGCATAGCCTGCAATTCGGCCATATCAAGATAGGCTGAAACGATACGTTGTAACTGGACCATTTCAAACTCACATAAATAATTTTTGGCTATAGAAACATCATATTTATGTATTTTGCCTGCGGGCGATCCGTCCCAACTCGTCAGACCCATGTGCTCTTTTTGATGATCAGCCCGGCTGACAATAAGCTCGGACGCAGTTTGACCATGAATTGCATAGTGCAGCTTATTCTGAACAGCTGCAAAAAAACGCTTTGTAGCAGTTGCTGTCGCGTCATAATCCAGGGCAGTGGCATAGATATCGGTGATTTTTTGATAAAATTTGCGTTCGGAAAGACGGATTTCCCGGATTTTTTCAAGCTGCCGTTCGAAGAACTCATTATCAAGAACGCTGCCGCCATGTTTAAGCCGTTCAACATCCATGGTCCAGCCCTGAATTGTATACTCTTTGACAATCCGATTGGCCCATTTACGAAACTGCACCGCCCGCTCGTTCTCGATCTTAAAACCAACGGCAATGATTGCCTGCAGATTGTAGTGATCAATTTTGCGTTTGATTTCACGGATGCCTTCAGTTTGAACTATTAAGTATTTCTTAATAGTTGCCTCCTGTTCTAATTCATTGTCCGCATAAATACGCTTCAAATGCTGATTGATGGCAGATACACTGACGTCGTAGAGAGTAGCCATCATTTTTTGAGTAAGCCAGATATTCTCATCCTCATACCGCATTTCTACACTTGATTCATTGTCTCCTGTTGCTGCAATGAAAGTTAGGTATTCAGACGCAGAGGATCGAATGATTGATTTTTCTTTTTTTGATTTCATGCTTCGCCTCCTATAAAAATGCGTCCGGATACTTGTATGTTATGGTTACCGAAAACGGTACGTGCTGTGTCGTCGCTCATTCCATTGCCTCCCGCTTTCATCAACATACATCAGGTACATTATTCAAAACCCTCACCCACAGGAATTCGCGCCAAATCCAACTCCCCCGCAAACGCCCTCTGACTAAGCACCCCATACAACGCCTCCAGATCACCAAGATTCTGTTGATACCGAACCTTAATCCCCTCAACCTTCTCAACAATGGCCGCAAATTTATTTTGAAGAGGAAGCGGGGGGACTGGAAGTAAAACTTCTCTCAAATTTGTCTTTGAAATATTCGGCATCGAGCCAGCTGCTCCTGCTGCGAGAGATTGAATCTGTTTGCGTTGAGATTGTGAAGATAACAATTTCCAGCAATAAATCGGGTTTATAATTGATGCTTCCTTAAACTTGAAGCGAAAAATCAAATCTGACATCAATAGCCTCGGTTGTGTAGAAAAAACGTAAGCACAGGCTGCAACAAGTTCATATGTATTCTTTCTGCTAAATAGCAAATCACCAGCTTTTACCTCATTTTGCTGTGAAGGCGAAACACCCATAGGTAAAGCTTTGTTTTCATGATCCTTATATATACAACTTGTCACTGCACCCAGTTTTAAAACACCCCATTCTTTATTTTCAGCTGGCCTTGTTTCACAATTTGGGCTTTTTCCACTTTCAATTTCTTGAAGTAATTCTGAAAAAACTTTCTTCTCCCACCCCTTCTCATTCCGTACCGGGTCCCCGAACATCTGAAGAAAGACGCTCTTGAGCAGTTCATCGAGTTGCTCCAGTCCTTGCTTGCGTTGCGCAATAAGTCCTTCCACCTTCCCAAGCAAATGCGCAATCCGCTTCTGGTCATCGAGAGGAGGAAGAGGGATTTTCGCTTTAGTGAGATGCCCGATTTTTATGTATTTAATGATTCCACCAATAGCATTTCGCCTCAGGTGATCCATGTAGGTTTGCATAAAATAAAAAAGGTATTTCATTGAAAGTACTTTCTCGTTCTTGTTTTGAATTACATATGTTCTTTGATATGCATTAAACTTTCCTGTGTAATATTTAACATTTAAGTCACCATTTCCCGCAACAAGAATTGCTTCATTATCAAAAGCATAAGTATTAATTAAGCAGGGCTTTTCAGCACATGTAAAAAACTGATAAAGCCCATTCTCATCGCTTGCATTTACATCGAGTTTGCCTGTTACAATTTCTACAATTTCACCGAGATTTTTAACACTCATTTTCAATATCTCTTGAAAAGAGCAAACAAAGCTCTTGTTTTTCACTTCTCATATCACCCCTCACAGCCCTCTCGAGGGGGTAGCGGAGAAACGTTTGCGTATTCGCGAACTTTCGGAGCGAGGGGGAGACTTCCCCCTTTTTAAGAAATTGGTATTTCATTTAAGCATATCCTGTAA
>DATFIA010000186.1:0-3563 GCA_035270545.1 Treponemataceae bacterium | reverse complement strand
CCCAAGTTCATCAACTGCTTTTACTAATAGTTCCCAACATTCTGAATAGCGTTTATATCGACTAGCTATTGTTTCTACCTTGGTTTCAATAATTGCCTGTCGCAGAGAGTACATAGCCTGTACAGGTGGGGTAAAGCGCGTTTGATGTGCTTTTTTAAAATACTGGTATTGATCCCATAAGTTAAGATAAAAGTTTCTCATGGGATAGGAGGCTGTTTTTTCTAAAGCTTCCTTTCTACAGAATACGAAGGCGACACCTGCCATCCCCTGAATATTTTTGTTAGAGGTAGATGCCATGAAATCAATACCGTCGCGGTCCATATCTATGTCTATTGCCGAGAAAGCACTTACAGCATCGACTATTGTGGTAATACCGTGTTCTTTACAAAACCGGCAAATTTCTGGCACAGGATTTAATAGCCCTGTTGTTGTTTCATGATAAACTATAATAAAATGTGTGTACTTGTCGGAAAGAATCTTTTTTTTGAGTGCAGGAATGTCTATCGGTAGGTATCCACTTGATTTCCATACGTCGGTATCGAGTTTATACACCGATGCAATTTTTGCGAGTCGAGTTCCGTATGCGCCGTTATCTACGATGAGAACTTTTGATCCATCAGGTATACAAGATGAAACCATAACTTCATCGGCAGCTGTACCAGACCCACCGAATAAAACGGTTTCAATTCTTCCTGGTTTTCCAGCAAATAAGGAGAGTTCTTTAGATATCCATCCCATAACATCGCCAAACTCAAGCTCTCGGGGGCAAATATCTGCACAGACTTGGGAGCGTTTTACACTATCGGTAGTAGTGGCTGGTCCTGGATTTAAAAGGACTTCGCGGCGAATACTTCGCATAGCTTCACGTTCAGTAATTACAGGAAATACTTTTTGCTCCGCCATTGCTAGATGGGATTCGTCGTCAATTTCTCTCCAAGCATAATCATTAAGGAGTCTAATACCAATTTTTTGCTTTGTTTTTGCGGTCGCACTAACTGCGCTCATCGCAGTTTCATATTCCATGCGTGGCTGATCGGTTAAATGTGCATTGCAGTAGTCTACCATTGAGTTAAGCGTTTGCTTAGTGAGCCTACTTATGCCTATGAGCTCTCCAATAATAGAATCTAGCTCTTTACGTTTTTTAGAATGCTGTACTAAATTTTCAAGTTCATCTGCTTGGAGATATACTTCATCACCTGAAGCTGTGGGGCTTGAGGCTAATAGTACATTTTTTCTCTGTTCATTTATAAGTATCGATAGACCTATTTCGTCAAATATAAGATCAGACTCAAGAAGGAGGAACTCTCCATTTACATGGGGAGCACACCGAAGGAGGGTCCCCATACTACCAGTTGTGGCGTATTCGTCATTCTTTACACAGACAATACAATGGAGTTCGTCTGCCAAAGCATCATACCATTCATTGCAGTGCCCCGTTCCGATGATTATTTCTTCAATACCAGCTGCGATGAGTTTTTTTATAGACTGTTTTACAATTGCTTCTCCGCCTATTTCTAAAAACCCCTTGGGCATAGTTTCGGTTCTTCCCTTGAGGCGAGAACCAA
Source organism: Treponemataceae bacterium (assembly GCA_035270545.1). Lineage (GTDB taxonomy): Bacteria > Spirochaetota > Spirochaetia > Treponematales > Treponemataceae > Teretinema. The sequence goes on along the minus strand of DATFIA010000186.1, from coordinate 1,998 downwards.
GCCCACCTGCCATTATTACTGCTTGTCGTATCATTGTTTATTCCTTTGTCAGTTTTGGAGAAATTGCATAAAAGCTTTTTTGTTTTCCTGAGGGCTTTCTTTTGGTCGCCCCAGATCCTCACGAGCACCTTTAGAAACTCGTACTTCTATAAAACGAGGGCCAGATACTTCTTTTCGTAATTCAATATCAAGTTCTTTTTTAGTAGTAACGCTAACTGTAGCAGCGTAACCACATGCTCGAGCTGCCTGGGCTAAGTCAATGGAAAGAGCAACCGTCGGTTGGCCACCAACTGAATCATGTGCGCCATTGTTGAGAACTATATGCACATAATTTTTCGGTCTTTTTGATCCAATAATTGCCAAACCACCCATTTGCATGAGCGTGGCTCCGTCTCCGTCAATACAAATAATGGTGCGATCTTTTTTTTCAAGAGCAATGCCAAGGGCAATCTGAGAAGCGTGCCCCATAGATCCTACGGTAAGAAAGTCGTGGTCATGGTGCATACCGTGTTTTACTCGCAATTCATACAATTCACGGGAAGCCATCCCTGTAGTAGAAACGAAAATGTCGCGGTCTCCAGAAGCAAGCATGACTGTTTCGATAGCTGCTTCACGGCTTAGCTCTGCTTTTACTGGAGGATTATTTTTGAGCGTATACGGTGCAAAGGAATTTTTTCGTACAACAAATGCAAAGGGTTTTCCGGTCTTTTTTATAGTGTTGTAGCATTCGTCAATTTGTTTTTTTAATTCGTCATGATCTTCTGCCATGATCTTCCAAGGAATACCAATTGTATCGAGGAGAGGGCAGGTGAGTCGTCCCTGTGTTATATGTTGGGGTTCATCTTTAACTCCCGGTTCCCCACGCCATCCAATAACAAGGATCATTGGTATACGATATACATCTTGATCAACAAGAGAAAGCAGGGGATTAATAGTATTTCCCATTCCTGAATTTTGCATGTAGACAAGAGGAATCTTTCCTGTGGCAAGAAAATGCCCAGTTGCAAGACCGACGGCACTTCCTTCATTTGCAGGAATAATATGTTTTTCTTCCGGTTCGTTATCTGTTATAAATGCGCACAGGTTTTTGAGAAGTGAATCAGGAACTCCGGTAAAAAAATCTGTTCCATTCTTACGAACTTGTTCATGAAAAAAAGCAGGTTCAATCATCTCACGTCTCCTTATTTTGTTCCGGGTATAAGTTCTAGTATTTGCTTTATGGGCATGCAAAGGGGATCTGCTTCAAGAGAGCGACCGTTTTCAAGAATAGTTTTAGCAACGGTAAACATTGCAGGATATGATGATCTAAGCATGTGATTAGCATAAATTATAATATTTGCACCCCAGTCTCGGAAGTCGTCTTCGGTGAATTGATTGTAGGTTGTGGGTACGAGTACTATGGGTATTTCTGTATATTCTTTACGGAATTCACGACAAAAGGTTTTTATTTCTTCACCATTTTTTTCTTTGCTATGAATCATAACACCGTCAGCTCCAGCACGTACGTAGGCAAAAGCACGCTCAAGAGCATCGGAAATTGGATAACCTGCAATAAGACTCTCCAACCTGGCAATAATCATAAAATCTTTAGTAACTTGTGCCTTTTTGCCCGCGCTAATTTTTTCGGAGAACTCTTCGATTGTGGCAAGTTCTTGCAAAACGTCGGTACCAAATAATGAGTTTTTCTTTAACCCAACCTTGTCTTCTATTATGACTGCTGAAACACCATTTCTTTCTAGAGTTCGTACAGTAAATACAAAATGCTCGGTTTTACCACCGGTATCCCCATCATAAATGATGGGCTTAGTGGTGCATTCTAGGATATTGGTAAGGTCCTGAAGCCTTGTAGTAAGATCAACTGCTTCAATATCAGGTTTTCCCTTGCACGTTGAATCGGTGAGGCTAGACGACCACATACCGTCGTAGGTATGGAAACCATCATCTTTTTCTACAGCAATGTTCTCAATAATGAGTCCTGAGAGACCTGAGTGGGCCTCC
>DATFIA010000185.1:0-10101 GCA_035270545.1 Treponemataceae bacterium | reverse complement strand
TTTCGATACAGGAGAATCGTTTGATCTTGAACTTATAGAAGATATGGGTGCGGTTGCCGTAGAAACCTTTAAGCAAAAAGCGGCCCTCATTTATTTAAAAACCGTGCTTCGTTCTGTGTTAAAAACGGCTTCTTCAGTGGCTTTAGATGATCAATCAAATAAAAGTAGTAATTCTGACACTGCTCTTCTTTTAAGTGTTTTAAGTATTGGAACTCAAATATATGCGGAAGCAAGCGAACAAGCAGATTTACGAATGTCTCGTTATTTTCCTTCTAAGGCTTCTGTTGCTGGAATTAATCTTGATCCAGGAGTGTATTCCTACAACGTTGAATATTATGACCTTTCTGGTACTTTAATACATTCTAGTAGATTTTTAGATCAAAATATCAGGGCAAATGCTCTTAATCTTTCGGAGGTAATATGCATAAGATAATTCCTGCACTAGCTGCTGTTTTTTTATTAGTTGGCTGTGCGAGTTCAGGTAGTTCCGGTTCCGCAGGAAAAGGTGAAAAAAAAGTACCGGAATGGGTACATAATCCTCGAAGTAAATATAACGAAGCTCAATTTGTATCTGCTGTAGGACAGGGATCTTCTCGTGAAGCTGCAGAGAAAAGTGCGACAAACGCACTTGTTTCAATTTTTGGACAAAATATCAAAGGCGAAACAACAATAAATGAGCGTTATACTGAGGCTCTCAGAAACGGTACTATTACAGTCACAGAAGATTCTTCTCTTAGTAGAGATATGACTTCCTCTGTATCAATGAACTCAGTTATTGGAGCTGAAATTAAAGATGTGTGGGACGATGGCTCTGGTATGTTTTATGCCGTATCTGTTATGGACAAAATTAAAGCGTCTCCAACCTATGCTGGTTTACTTGAAACAAACGAAGAAACTATTGCCAAATTAACAGACATTGAAGATAAGACAACTTTCGACGCCTATGCTCGATACGACCTGGCCGCAACGATTGCAGATACAAGTCTTCAGTTTGTAAATGTTCTTTCGATTATTAATCCGGCTCAAGCTGCGGCGAAAAGAGGAAGTCTTTCCTCTGCAGATACCTTTCGTCTTGAATGCGTATCTATTGCCCAAAATATTCCTGTAGAAGTTGTCGTGCATGGAGATAGAGAAGATCGTATAAAATCGGCCTTTTCTGGAGTTCTTGCCACAAGTGGTTTTAAGACAGGAAAATCTGATTCTCGCTATTTCATTGAAGTTTCTTTTAGTCTAACAGAGGCCGTTCTTGTAAATAATGCAAATAAATTTGTTCGGTATATTATAGATGCGCGATTAACAGACCGCGAAACGGGAAAAGTGTTATTACCTTTTAGTCTCAATGGAAGAGAAGGACATACCTCTGTTTCTGAAGCCGAAAATCGAGCCCTTCGTACTACAGAACTGAAAATAAAATCAGAGTATAGTTTACGTTTTTCTGAATTTCTTACAAAACTCACTCGCTAAATGAATTTTTAGCGAATTTTGAAAAACATTCCGAAAACTGCTAATGTTATAAGAAATTGCATAATCATAAACTTAAGAAGAACCTGCGTGGGCGACCATGACAGGTTCTTTCTCATATGGTCGTGTAATGGAAAGCGAATCGTATGAAGAATGCGAATTTTGAAGAATCTAAGAAGTGCAACTTTTAATAATCCTGTTCCGCCATTTATAAGAATCATTCCGCTTGTAAGCAATAAAAGAAATGGGTTTCCTGAGATAATGACGCAGACGCCAATGAAAAATCCTAGTGCCCGAGAACCGGCATCACCCATCAGTACTTTGCTTGGAAAAGCATTGTGCCACAAGTAGCCCATGAGAACACCCGAAAGTCCAAATATTATTACAGCCCAGCTTGCTCCATCTGCGAGATGAGGAATTAAAAGATATGAGGCTATGCGAGAGTGACCAATCAAAAAGTAAAAGATGATACCTAAAGAAATGAGGGCTATTAGAACAAGCGTTCCAGAAAGACCATCTACTCCATCGGTACAGTTTGTTGTATTTATTGATATCCACAAAACGAGGCTTGAAATTGCTACAAAAATTGCAGGGTGTATAGCAATTTGCCTTGCAGTAAAGGGTAGCCAGTAGTGGACATCACCTTTAAATCCAAGATATAAAATGATAAGGGAAGCACCAATAGAAATCGTTAAGTCTAAGGCTCCTTTAAGATATTCTCCCCATGAGTTAATTGATCGATCATCGAGATAACCGGTAAGCATTACAATCCATGTGCATATAAGTATTATATTTTGCAATTGTGTTAGGGGCACACATAAGAAAGAAATAAATACAAAAATTGAAATAAAAACAACACCGGAACCTGTGGGTTTTCCCATTGCAGCTTCGGCATTTATTGAAAATTCTCTTCCCCTATCTTTGGGTAAAAATCTATATGATTTTGGTAAAAGTAACATTGTAAAAAAGAAGCCAGTATAAAGAGCAATTATAATAAGAACAGCATAGGATTGAAGTAATCTAAATGGCCCAAATGATTGTTGCAAAAAAGAGGCAATGTAATATAGCATTTCTCTATTCTACCCGAAAAAAAACCTTTTTTACAATCCCTGAAAGGTAAACCATTTTGTTAGAAATGAAGCAATTGGTTTAAACCAATTCGGACCAGTGTTTGCAGATTCTTCAAGGGCGTAACCCAATTTTAAAAATATCTGAGTTGTGTTTGAAAGACTGTCTGTGAGTAAGGCAACCCCAAATAGAAAAGGAAGAATACCAGAAACTCTTGTAATTATACTACTTGCTGAACTACTTAAAAATTTCATTCCTCCGCCAAAGCAGTAGATGTTCCTATCATTTTGAAAGTTCCTTAAATAATGCAATTAGTTTTGGGTCATCATATTCACGAGATCCAGATATTCCGGCTATAGCATTCCCATCTTTATCTAAGACATACGTTGTTGGAATTCCCTGTGAAGCAAATGACGCTCCAACTTTTCCTTTTTCATCTAAGTACATAGGGAATGTATAAGGGTTTGATTTTAAAAACTTTAATACAGTGTCTTTTTTTTCACCAGTGCTTATTGCAACTATTTTAAAAGAAGTTCCCTTCATAGTATCTTGAAGCCGCTGAATAGAAGGCATTTCTCTTTGACAAGGAGGACACCATGTTGCCCAAAAGTTTAGAAGTGTAACTGAACCCTTAAAATCTGTAGAATTAACTGTTTTACCATCTAGTGATACAACACTAAATGGTGGTATGGGTACTGGTTCGGGAAAAACTCTAAATCCAAATTCTTCTAATTTATCAGCTGTTTTATTTTGGGTAACACCTGGTAATAAGACTGAACTGGTTAAGAGAGCGACAAAAAATAATTTTAGTATGTTCGTTTTTATTGTTTTCATACACATAAGTATACTACATATAAAAAAAAAGCTCTGTGAGATTGTCACAGAGCTCTCGTCTTAGTGTTTAAAATGCCGCGTGCCAGTAAAGACCATTGAGATGCCCAGTTTATTTGCTGCATCTATAGATTCTTGATCTCTCATGGAACCGCCAGGCTGTATAATTGCTTTTATTCCATATTGAGCTGCCATCTCTACACAGTCTGCAAAAGGGAAAAAAGCATCCGAAACCATTACTTCGGCTTTTGTTGTCGAAACTGAACCGTCGAGACAGGGAATCCCCGCGTCCGTAAGTTTTTGTGCCCGAGACAATGCCTGTTCTGTTGGCCATATGCGGTTTACTTGTCCTCCTGCTAACCCAACAGCAATACGGTCTTTTACAACCACAATGGCATTAGACTTTACAAAAAGGGCCATTGTCATACCAAAGGCCATTTCTATTGCCTGTTCTTTTGTAGGAATGGTATCTGTTACAACCTTCCAGTCTGTAAACAAATTATTGTCTCTTTCTTGCACAAGTATTCCACCGTCAACACTGAGCGATTCTGTAAACGCTTTAGGTTCTATAGAAGCTTTTACTAAGCGAAGGTTTTTTTTAGCACCAAATACAGAAAGTGCTTCTGGTGTAAAATCTGGAGCAACTATTACTTCAAGAAAGGTTTTGGCCATTTCTTCTGCTGCTTCTTTGTCTATACAGTGGTTGCAACCTACAATTCCGCCAAAAATGGAAACTGGATCAACAAGGAATGTTCGTTTATATGCCTCTAAAACTGTTTTGCCAAGGGCTGCTCCGCAAGGTGTGTTGTGTTTTAATGCGACACAAATTACAAGATCGTCTTCAATTTGAGAAGGGAATTCTTCAGGTAAGGTGTGCATAAAAGAGTTATATGCACAGGCAGCTTTCCATGCAATATCGAGATCTCTCATATTGTTGTAGGAAAGTTCTTTGCCTTGTAATTGCTCCATTCCACCAAAAGCGCCTTTTGAGTCTGCAGTAAGATAGAGTGCTGCCAACTGATGTCCGTTTTCACCATATCGTAATGTTTGAGATTTTTTATAGGGCACGGTGAAATATTCAGGCCAAATAGGGGATTTATCGGAAAATGGATCGGCAGCTTCTCCGAGCAAAAATCGTCCAACTGCTGCATCATACGCACTGGTTAAATTAAATACCTTTCCAGCAAGACGTCGTTTTAAGTCTGTGGAAACTTTTGCTGTTTCTTGCCCAGCGGCATCAAGCTCTGCTATTACTTCTGCATAATCTGAAGCTTCGGTAAGTACGAGAACATTTTCATGATTTTTTGCAGCAGATCGAAGCATAGTTGGTCCGCCGATATCAATAAACTCAACTTTTTCTTCAAAAGTGAGGTCTGTCTGTACTTTTTCAAAGAAAGGATATAAATTTACACATACTAGATCGATGGTTTCTACTTGTAAGGATTTAAGCGTTTTCATATGCTCAGGATTTTCTCGTATTGCGAGAATTCCGGCATGTACTTTCGGATGTAGCGTTTTTACTCGACCGTCGAGACATTCGGGGAAACCCGTTACATTGGTAACATCAGTTACAGGAAGTCCAGCATCGCTCAGGTGTTTCTTCGTTCCTCCGGTAGAAAGGATTTCCCATCCGTTGTCTATCAGATATTGTGCCAATTCTAGCACTCCCTCTTTGTAGAAAACACTGATCAATGCTCTTTTTTTCATCCGTGACCCCTTTCTTACTTGTTCGTATAAACAAAAGAATACCAAAAAAAAGTGAAACCTTCAATGAGTTAACATAATGCAATTTTATACCTGAACCGCCCTGTTTTTTCTTCGTAGGTGTTTTCGCTCTGCAGGTGTTATATGTGTTTTTTGTGGTTTTTTATCTCTGAGTAAAAACATTGCTAAAAGAGATGAAATAAGGCAAATACCAAGAATCACTGGTACTCCCAAATTAGTATCTGTATTTTCAAACGGAAGATGTACATTCATTCCGAAAAAACTGGTAATCATGGTGGGTATCATAAGGACGAGGTTAATAACGGTGAGTCTTTTCATGACAATGCTTAAATTATTTGAAATAACAGAGGCAAAGGCATCCATCATTCCAGAAAGAATATTACTGTAAATATCGCACATTTCAATTGCTTGTCGGTTATCTATTGCCACATCTTCTAGCCAATCACGGTCTTCTTCATCAAGTTGAATAAGACGTGTTTTCATGAGTTTTTCAAATAAAAGCTGGTTGCTTTTAAGACTTGTGGTAAAATAGGTAAGTGACTTTTCGAGATTTAAAAGTTGTATGAGCTCATTATTTCGAACTGATTTTCTTAGCTCCAATTCAATTGAATTCGTTCTTCTATTTATTTCTTTAAGGTACCGCAAAAATATAAGGTCAGCTCGTGCAAGAACCCGTATAACAAGATCTGGAAGATCCTTTAATGTGAGACCTCTAACTCGATTACTTGTTAAATCTCCTAATACTTCACAGTCTGCCCAACAAATAGTGACTATCATATCTGGAAAGAGTAATATACCAAGAGGTATGGTAAAGTAACTAACTTCATTGGTAGCTATGAAAATAGGTAAACGGACAATTATGAGGGTGTAGTCATCTTCTTTCTCAATGCGCGAAAGTTCATCTTGGTCCAGAATATCCATTATGATTTCTGTTTCTATTCCATATTCTGACTCAAGGATGCGAATATCTTCACGGGTTACGTTGCGTGCATCAACCCAAATGCGTCCATCAGAATTATCGGCTTTTAGGAGTTTTCTGTCTTCTTGTTTCCAGATTGTGATCATGTGAGTGCTCTCCAGATTATTGAAATTTGGGGTCTCAACGGGAAGTGCTCAAGTTCTGGAATCGAAGGTTAGAACATGCGGGAATTCCGAAGAGGCTTACGATTGTTAAAGAGATAATTGTTGATACAACTATCAGGGTCGGTATCCATGAGATACTGCCTCCTAGAATTTAGATTAATGCAATCAGAATAGCACATGAAAAACTGATAATCAAGCAGAGCATTTATACAAAACGTGACTTTTTAGCGAGCGAGAAAAAATGTTTGTAGCATTTGAAAAACCGGAAATAGAACGCACACAATAATAAACATTACCTCAAGAAATACCATACGGCGCTCACTGTCGTGTTCGCTCAGCCGGCGGTAGACTGACTCGAGAGTCTTGAGTCTTCTTTCAATTGAAAGCTTCCATCCATCGGTATTAAGTTGTTGGCAAAGATTATTAAATATTTGGCCGAGAAAATAGTCTCCAATTATTTTAGATGAATTTTCGAGATTTTCAAGGATAAATAAAGCGTCAAAGGTAAGGGCCTGAATGTTTGCGAGTTTTACTTTCAACAGTTTTAGGCGAGCGGAATTGTGTTTGAAGATAATTTTAATATCATTTTCTGCTTTATCGAGCCAGCGGTCGAGTAAGGTGTCGAGAGAGCGGAGTGCCACGAGTTGACAAATAACTTGTTCAATAACCAGTAAAATATCTTGGTAATCTCTTTCTGGGTCTATTATAAGACAGCGGTCAAGATCGAATACCGCAAAATCGTGTTCAGTGTAACAAAAAGCACCTCGAAGGGTCGCTTCTATTTGAGACTCATGAAGGCGTGTATTTAGTTGCTCTCCATTTAGCAAACATGCAATTATTTCACGGTTTTCTTGAACAAAGGTTTGGGGTTTCGGTATGGGTGTCGTTAAGCAAAATACTGTGTAGCATTGTCGGATAAAGGCACTAAAAACATATTGTTCGAAGGTTATTGCTTCTTGTATTTCATTAAAAAAAAGTTGCATGGAGGCATCGACCCATGTGTCGATAGTTGTTTCTGTGTCATTCACATAAAAGGCCGTATAGCGAATTTTATGAAGTTGTTCGAGAAGAAAAGACCCTGTCACAAGGGCATTCATGGATATAACGCCGTCTTCAAATATTCGTGCAGTGAGAGTAATTGTTTCAAAGGGATGTTCTGGGGGACAGATGATTTTAGCAAGTTGGACTATAAGGGGATGCGGCAAACTAAGCGATTGCGGGGTGTCTCTGCGGTTTCTTATTATCCAAGGTTCTGTACTTGCAGGAATGAGTTTTGCTGCTTTAGAAAGATCTATAGAACGTCCTGCATCGTAAACAAAAAAATAGATAATTTCTGATTGGAGGTTCATTTTTTTTCTCCTATTGTGGAATCTTCTATTGTGAAAGTTCCTCGAATCTTTGAGCAAGGAGCATTGTTCCTTCCACTATGGCTTTATGTTCTATCCCTGAAATTCTTTTTGCAAGGGTTTCCACAGTGTCTCCACTTAGAACAGGAACCTTTTTTTGCAATAAAATGGTGCCGGTGTCACAGCCAGAGTCAACCAAGTGGATAGTACAACCAGATTCGGTATCTCCTGAGGCCAAGACAGCTTCGTGAACATGGTGGCCCCACATTCCTTCTCCGCCGAATTTTGGTAAAAGTGCCGGGTGAAGATTTACGATTTTGCCAGAAAAAACCTCTAAAATTTGCCCACTCATAATGGTTAAAAAACCTGCAAGAACTATTGCTTGTGCATTGTTAGCTAAAGAGAGAGATAAAATGCGGTCCGAAATTTCTTTTCGGGCAACATTCCGCGGGCTTCCTTTTTCTGAATTTACGAGATAAAAAGGAATCCCTGCTTTTTGTGCTCGCTCAAGGGCATAGCAATCTCGGTCTGCAACAACTAGAACAATTTCGTACCTTTTTTTCCCCTGTGCATCTGGTTGTGCATCTATTAAGGCTTGAAGATTTGTTCCACTCCCAGAGACCAAAACTGCTACTCTCATTTAAATTGCACTTCTTGTGAGCCAGTTCCAACGTAGCCAATTTCGTATGCACTAAAACCTTCAGCATTTAAAAAATCGAGGGCTGTAGAGGCGTCTTTTTTAGAAACAGCACATATAAATCCGATACCCATATTATAAGTATGATACATGCGCTCAGGGTCGGCTCCTCTTCGAACAAGTTCGTCAAATATAGGAAGTACCGGCCAACTGTCTTTTTTAATAATAGAAATAAGATTTTTGCCACTTGGATACATGCGAGGAATATTTTCGTAAAACCCACCACCAGTTATGTGTACCATTCCATGAATATTAATTTTTTCTAATAAAGAAAGAATTGGTTTAACATAAATTTTAGTAGGTTCTAAAAGTGTTTCTCCAATAGGTTTGCCATTAAAATTTTCTGTATAATCGCTAACTAGTTTTCTTACTAAAGAGAACCCGTTAGAATGAACACCGCTGGAAGCAAGTCCAATAAGGACATCGCCTTCACAAATTTTTGAGCCGTCAATAATATTCGCTTTTTCTACGACTCCAACAGAAAAACCTGCAATATCATATGTACCTTCATCGTAAAATCCTGGCATTTCTGCGGTTTCACCGCCTAAAAGGGCTGCTCCAGACTGAATACAACCATCTGCAACTCCTTTTACCATAAGGCCAGCAACATCTGCATCTAGTTTTCCGCATGCAATATAATCTAGAAAAAACAGCGGTTTTGCTCCGTGACAAAGAATATCGTTTACGCACATTGCAACGCAGTCTATTCCAATCGTGTCATATTTTTTCATATTAAAAGCTATGTCGAGTTTTGTCCCAACCCCGTCGGTTCCAGAGACTATAACAGGCTGAGAATAACCTTCTGGTATTTCAAACATTCCTGCAAAGCTGCCTAATCCATTTAAAACACCTGGGATCATAGTTCTTTTTGCACTTTCTTTGTAATTATGTACAGCGCGATAGCCTTCTTCAACATTTACACCAGATTTTCTGTAATCGATCATTCTTACACTCCTCAATACTCAAGAAACTTTCATGCTCCTGCGAATACCCAAAAGGTTTTCGAAAGGACACTTTAGTCCTCATCGTTTCCCTAATTCTCCAATCATTGGCATGGGGTATTCTCCCACAAAGCAACCTTGGCAATAACCACAGTTTGTTGCACCGTTTGGCGAGATCCTGCCATCTCTTCCATTTGAATCATCCTGTTGTTTCGATTTTGAATTCTTGGAAGCAAGAGAATTTTGATGATCTTCTTCATATTCACAGGATTGAAGGGCTTCAATCATTCCCGCCATAGAAATAAATGCTAAAGAATCAGCACCTATTGCTTGTCGAATTTCTTCTGAGTCGTGTGACGCAGATATTAAATCCGCTCGAGCGGGTGTGTCTATTCCAAAAAAGCAGGGATACCGAACTGGGGGAGAAGAGATACGAAAATGTACTTCTTTCGCTCCTGCCTTACGGAGAAGTTGAATCAATCTCCGACTGGTAGTGCCTCGTACAATAGAGTCGTCAATAATGACCACACGTTTGCCAAAAACATCGCTTTTTAGTGCATTGAGTTTTACAAAAACAAGGGCTTCTCTTTCTTCTTGCGTGGGAGCTATAAAACTTCTTCCAATATACTTGTTTTTTACAATCCCCATAGCATAAGGAATACCAGAAGCTTTGGAGAATCCCATTGCAGATCCTATTCCTGAATCTGGAACTCCTATAACAACATCAGCAGAAACCCCTGACTCTCGGGCAAGGATTTCTCCCATTTTAATACGAGCTTCCAATACGCCTATGCCATCTATTATTGAGTCTGGACGAGCAAAATAAACATACTCAAAAACACAGGATTTTTTAGAGGTTTTTTCTCCAAAATTAAAAGAGAGAACGCCGTCTTCATTAATAATTACAATTTCGCCGGGAGCAATATCTCTTACGAGTTCGCCGCCCATT
>DATFIA010000184.1:0-29776 GCA_035270545.1 Treponemataceae bacterium | reverse complement strand
AAACAATGGCTTTCTTCTCTTGTTTTAGTTAATGTTATAGTAGGTTAACTAAACTATAACAGTACTGGAGGAAAAAAAGATGTCGGAGAATATTAATAACACAAGCAAACGTAAGGCGGAACTGAAAGAAATTATTCGCACATTAAATACAGCGAAAGATCATGATAAAGCAAAAAAAGAAATGAAGAAGCGTTTTGCTTCCTTGCTTAAAGATATAAGTCCAGAAGAAATTGCCGAAGCAGAACAATCTCTCATTAGTGAGGGCATGGCCGTTTCTGAAGTACAGAAACTATGTGAAATTCATGTAGACGCTTTTGAAGATAGCCTAAAGAAAAATGAAAAAATAGACAAAAAAAGTGCTCGTCTTTCTAAGATTCCAGGGCATCCTGTTGCAACATATAGAGCAGAAAATGCAGCTCTAAAAAAAGAAATAAAATACTTCCTCAAAGAATTACGTTCCCTCAATACAGCTTCTGACGTTGAGCATGTTAAAGAAGCCTTAGCTTCAGTTGCTCTTGTTGAAGTCCACTATGCGCGAAAGGAAAATCAACTATTTCCATTTCTAGAGAATGTAGGTTTTAGTGGTCCCTCAAAGGTTATGTGGGGAAAACACGATGAAATTAGAGAACTATTTAGATCGTTTAGATCTTCCCTCGAATTGCAACACTTTACAGAATGTAAAAAGAAAGGAAAAGAATTAGCTCGATCCTTAAATCGCATGATTTTTATGGAAGAGAAAATTCTCTTTCCAACTGCACTTAGAAAACTACCAGAAGCAACGTGGATTACCATTAGAAGAGGCGAAGCTGCAATAGGGTATTCCTGGATAAAGCCAGGAAATTTATGGGATGCTAATATAGTTGAATCTTTTGGAAATAATTCAGAAAAAACTTCTGCTGCGTCTAATAATGCAACTTCCGATGGAGATGTACATCTTGCAACAGGAGTGCTCACTGTTGAGCAACTCGATCTTATGCTCAAGAATTTGCCAATAGATGTATCGTTTATAGACGAGAACGATATTGTTCGCTATTACAACGACGTAGAGGGCAGAATATTTCCTCGCTCCCCCGGTGTAATTGGTCGAACAGTTCAAAATTGTCACCCACCATCAAGTGTATCTGTTGTTCAAACAATTATAGACGACTTCAAATCGCGTAAAAAAACAGAAGCTGAATTCTGGATTCAAATGAAGGGTAAATTTGTTCTCATTAAATACTTCCCCTTGTTTTCAGGTAATACATTTAAAGGAATTATAGAAGTTAGCCAAGAAGTAAGCGCCATTCGAGCCCTCGAAGGTGAAAAACGTTTGCTGTAGAATATGGAATAAAGAGAGATTAACTCGGCTTCTCAGGGGAAACCGAGTTACGTTTCTTGGATTTTTAGGAGCATAAAATGAATAGCATGAATAAGATTATATTAGCAATTTCAATACTATTTTTAGTGGGTTTTTTGTGGGCTAAAGGAACTAGCCCTTCACAAGGCATTCTAATAGAATCGGACGAAGCAAAAATTCTCGTCTCCTCTGGCGCCCTTCTTCTTGATGTGCGAACCGAAGATGAGTTTAACGATTCTCACATTCCAGGAGCAGTACTTTTACCTTACGATGAAATCAACGCAGCCTCTGCAGCAAAGCTCATAAAGACCCTCGATACACCTATCGTTGTGTACTGTAGATCGGGGCGTCGCTCAGATATAGCCGCTAAAACTCTCATTAAGCTTGGTTACACCAAGGTGAGAGACTTAGGCTCTATAACCAATTGGAAAAAGTAAGGCCCTAATCATACCGCAACAAAACTAAACCCACCTCAAAGTTTTTTATTTCTATTTTTTTTCTTCCTAGGATTATCAATCGTAAGAAAATCAATGCTCTGAATAAGATAATCATCTTTTTACTCTATTTCTCAAAATATATTATTCATACCGTAATATTTTGCACAAAAGTGGATAAGTTACTTCATGTACTTCGTTAATGGCAGGGTTTAAGATCTTACCTGTAAGGTGGCGTTGCCGCTTATTTTATCTTTTGAAGTTGCTTTATTCCTAAGGAGGATTAAATGAACAGAAAGTTTCTATGCATTTTGGCTATTTTGGTTGTAGTCGCTCCATTTGCTCTGTTTGCTGGTGGAAAAAAAGATTCTGGTTTGATTAAGGTCGGTATTATAAATAATCCACCATCAGAATCTGGATATCGTGCAGCGAATGTTGCTGACTTTGAAAAAGTTTTCACAAAAGAAAACGGCTATGCAGTTTCAACTTTTTATAGCCTTAAGAATGACGAACAGCTCAATGCAGCTAGTCAGTTTATCACCGACAAAGTGGATTATATTCTTCTTTCTGCAGCTGCTACAGATGGTTGGAACTCAGTTCTTACTAATGCAAAAGAAGCCGGCGTAAAAGTATTTCTCTTTGATCGTATGTTGAATGCAAAAGATACTCTCTATGAGGCTGCTGTTGTTTCTGATATGGCAGAGGAAGGCAAAACAGCCGTTGCATGGTTGAAAGCTCAGAAATTACCTTCATATAAAGTTATTCATATTCAAGGCGCAATGGGAAGTGACGCACAGCTCGGACGTACCGGTGCATTGGATGCTGAATTCGCTGCAGGTACAATGAAAAAAGTAGTCCAACAGACTGCTACTTGGGATGAAGCTGAAGCAAAGAAAATTGTTGAATCTGTAATTAATTCCAAAGAACCATTCAATGTTATCTATGCTGAAAACGATGGTATGGCAAAGGGTGCTGTTTCTGCACTTGATGCAGCTGGTATCACTCACGGTGTTGATAAAGAAGTTATTGTTATGGGATTTGACTGCAACAAATGGGCTCTTAGAGAACTTCTTGCTGGCAACTGGAACTATAATGGACAATGCAGTCCTTTCCAGGCTTCTGTAATTGACAAAATGATCAAGACACTTGAATCTGGTGGAAAGCTTACAACAAAGAAAGTAATTTCTGAAGAAAAAGGTTTTGATGCAAGAACTATTACACAGAAAGATATTGATACTTATGGACTTGGAGATTAATTAATACAGGTGCTCATTACGTAATGAGCACAACTTTATATTATTGATCTGCATCGCGGAATGTGCGGGTGTTATCCGGCATATTCCGCACTCTTATCTTGTAAGGGTGTGAGCCTCGAAAAACTGGATTTTTTCGAGGTTTCTTTATATATTTTCCAAAGCAAAAAAGGTGGTTTGTAACCAATGGAGAATGTCATCATTTTAACTATGCGTGGAATTTGCAAAACATTTCCTGGTGTACGAGCGTTGCAAAATGTAGATTTTACGCTTTGTAAAGGCGAAATTCACGCTTTGATGGGTGAAAATGGAGCCGGTAAATCAACTTTAGTAAAGGTTTTAACAGGCGTATATCAAAAAGATTCAGGGCAAATTAACATAAGTGGAATTAACAAAGAGGTTACGATAAAATCGCCTCAAGAGGCTCAGAACTTAGGTATAAGCACAGTTTACCAAGAGATAAGTCTTTGTCCTAATCTTACCGTTGCTGAAAATATGTTTATAGGACGAGGTAAAAATACTTTTATAAATTGGAAAGCAAGAGAAAAGAGAGCGACAGAAATTCTTTCAAAACTTAAGATACCTATTAGTGCTACCCGGCAGCTTGGAACTTGTTCCTTGGCTGTACAGCAAATGGTTGCCATAGCTCGTGGTGTTGATATGGATTGCAAAGTGCTCATTTTGGATGAACCGACTTCCTCGTTAGATGAACAAGAGGTAGCATTGCTTTTTTCTCTTATGCGTGAATTAAAGTCACGTGGTGTTGGTATTGTTTTCATAACTCATTTCCTCGAACAGGTATATGAGATATGCGACAAGATAACCGTTTTACGAAATGGTGAGCTAGTTGGTGAGTATGAAATAAAAGATTTACCGCGTATACAGCTCATTTCAAAAATGCTCGGAAAAGATCTTGATAAAATTTCAGAATTAAAAAATAAAAAATTATCACAACCAAACCATGATGCTCCGCTTGTGTATGAAGCATCTGAATTATCGAGTGCTGAAGGGACTAAACCATTTGACTTCGAGATTCATAAGGGTGAGGTAAATGGTTTCGTTGGACTTCTTGGTTCCGGTCGCAGCGAAAGCGTACGTGCTATATTCGGTGCAGACAGAATTACCGGTGGCAGAATACGAATAAACGGTAAAGATGTAAAAATATCTAAACCAAGAGACGCTATAAAGTATGGTATTGGATATCTTCCTGAAGACAGAAAATTGGACGGTATTGTTGAAGATTTGTCTGTGCGAGAAAATATCATTCTTGCTTTACAAGTAAAGAAAGGATTTTTTAAGCCCTTTTCCAAAGATGAGGCTGAAAATTTTGCAGATAAATATATAAAATTATTGGGGATAAAAACTGCTTCAACGGATACCCCTATAAAATCACTTTCGGGCGGTAATCAGCAAAAGGCAATACTTGCACGCTGGCTACTCACAAATCCACAGTATCTTATGTTGGACGAACCGACACGAGGTATTGATATTGGTACAAAAGTTGAAATACAAAAACTCGTGTTCAAACTTGCCGAAGAGGGAGTGAGCGTCACGTTTATTTCCGCAGAAATAGAAGAAATGATTAACACTTGCTCTCGACTCATCGTTATGAGGGATCGTAAAATTGTGGGCGAACTGAAGGGAACAGAAATGACACAGTCAAAGATAATGCACACGATCGCTGGGGAGGTTGCTCAACATGATAAACTTTAAGAAAATATCTAATTCTCAACTTGCTATACCATTGTTTGCTCTTTTTTTGGTTATTGTTTTTAATTTATTCAGGGATGTCAGTTTTTTTTCTATTAGCATTGTCAGAAATAATTTTGGAAATCTTGTTCTTTCAGGAAATATTATCAGTATACTGAACGGAGCCTCTGAGCTTGCCGTTTTGGCAATCGCCATGACTCTGTTAACATCGGCAACAAAAGGACAGGATATAAGCGTTGGTGCGTTGGCGGCAATTGCGGGTAGTGTTTTTGTCCGTGTACTTCGCGGAAATGAAATTACAATATCAGTTATCTTTTTTGCCTTCCTTGCAGCCTGTATCGTCGCAATCCTTTTTGCATTATTTACCGGCTCCTTAGTCGCCTTCTTTGATATTCAACCAATGATTGCGTCTTTAATACTTTTTACTGCGGGACGCCCGATAGCATACTGGATAAATGGTGGGGCAACTCCTAATGTTGAAAGTCCGCTATTAAACTACATTGGAAGTTTTATTCCGGGCATTCCAATTCCAAGTCCTATTCTTATCGTAATAGTCTTTGGGATATTGGTTTCGCTTGCCTTACGGTTTACTAATCTTGGATTATACACTCAAACAGTTGGTATAAACGAAAGAGCTGCTCGTTTAAACGGTATTAACCCTGTTTTTATAAAGCTATTGTCATTTGTTATCCTTGGCATTTGTGTCGCTATTGCTGGAAGTATCAATGTTTGTCGAATAGGCCTTATAAACCATGAGACCATTCTTATTGATATTGAAATGGATGCTATTTTAGCAGTTGCCATAGGTGGAAATGCCCTCAGTGGTGGTAAGTTTAAATTAGCAGGATCGGTGATAGGTGCGTATATCATTCAAGCGTTGACTATTACGCTGTATGCCATGAAGGTTTCTTCAACGGCGGTGAAAGCGTATAAAGCTATCGTTATTATAGCTATCGTTGTAATAGGGTCGCCGGTTGTACAAAAATATTTTAGTCAACTGCGCGTTAGGCTCTTTAACAAACCGATTAAAGTAACGGAGAGTAACTGATATGGCAACTAACAAGAGTATGTCTTTGTTTTCCAGGATATTGAAAAAAAACCCGGGAGAGCCTATTTCAAGTACTACGCTCCTCCTAACAATTACAATTTGTTCCTTTGTTATAATGTACTTGGGAGCAATGATTATCTGGGGCGGAGGTTTTCTAAATCCTCAGCAGTTTTTTGATATTTTTAACAATAATGCGTATTTGATCGTGATTTCTTGTGGTTTGACTGTAGTAATGATTGCTGCCGGTATTGATATTTCGGTGGGAGGTATGATAGCCCTCATAAGTATGACCTGTGTTGTTGTCCTAGAGGACTATAACGGCAGCGTTATGGGCTCAATAGTGTTGGCGTTGGGCCTAGGCTTAACGATGGGGCTTATTCAAGGTTTTTTAGTTTCCTATTTGAAAATACAACCTTTTATTGTCACATTGGGAGGGATGTTCTTTGCAAAAGGAATGACCACTATTGTCAGTGGTATTCCGCGTACTGCAACGAATGAAGCCTTTCTCGCTCTTAAGGATCTACGTATTGTGATTCCAGGTATTGGTTCCTACGGTAAATCTGGAAATTTTATTCCTGTTAGAATAGAGCCGGGAGTAATAGTCGCACTGATTATTGTAGTAGCAATATGGGCTCTTTTAAAATGGACACGGTTCGGACGCAATCTTTATGCGGTGGGTGGAAACAGTCAGAGTGCCTTAATGCTTGGTATCAATGTTAAGCTCACCAAATTTTTCTCTTATGTTTTGAGCGGAGTTTTAGCCGGTATTGGTGCATATATTTATTTATTGCACACAGGGGCAGGAAATGCATCAAATGCAACCTCTGCCGAAATACAGGCAATTGCATCTTCTATTATTGGTGGCACATTATTAACCGGTGGTGTAGGTAGTGTCATTGGTACTCTTTTCGGGGTCCTTTCTCTAAAGACAATCAACAATATTGTGATTGCTTCCGGTCTCAGGGAACCGTATTGGCAAAGTATTACTACTGGACTTATGTTATGTTTCTTTATTTTGCTGCAAAGCGTAATTCTTACAATTCGTAAGAAAGGCGGCTCTTCTAATGGTAAAAAAATAAGAAAGATTAAAATGTAAGTAAAGGATTCTTTTAGCACAGATCGCTAAACCTGCTTTACAGCATTGATTAGAAATTTTTATAAAATGCTAATTAAAAGCCCCCACGTGATGATAGTTCAATAAAATCAACGTGGGGGTTTTTGCTTTTGAGAGTTGTGTACGACGGTTGTTTTATAAAAAATATTGAGTTCCCTTCCATAGTGCCTGGGAAAATAGAGTTGACCCCTGATGTCTCCTATTTCATGTAACATCTCTCATGCTGCGTCGCTTATAGGGCTGTCGTGTGGGTGACTCTCTATTATTGATTGAGCACATCTCTCTCCATCCATAGCGGATGAAACAATTCCCCCCGCATAACCGGATCCTTCTCCTGCAGGAAATAATCCGTGTAAGCCTATAGAACAAAGTGTTTTGGGATCTCGAACAATTCTAACAGGAGATGATGTACGTGTTTCTATTGCAACGAGGACTGCTTCATCGCATACAAAGCCCTTTAAGGATTTCCCAAAATCGATAAATCCAGAGCGAAGTTTTTTGTACATAAAAGGAGGAAGCCAAGAATCAAGTCTTGAGGGAATGATTCCGGGGCTGTATGAACATTCAGGTAATTGAAGAGATTCTTTTCCTTCCAAAAAGTCAGTTAGTTTTTGTGCGGGGGCTTGCTGCCCTTTGCCCTGTTTTTTTGCTTCTTTTTCTAGCCATTGCTGGAAAGCAAGTCCCGCTAATTCAGGTTTTCCCTGTGAAAATTCTTCGGGAAGATCTTCTGGGCGAATCTCCACAACTATGGCTGCATTTGACCATTTGGTGTTTCTCCCGGAAGGGGACATACCGTTTGTTACAATTTCGTCGTTGGCGGTAGCAGAAGGAACAATAAGTCCTCCTGGGCACATGCAAAAAGAATACACTCCGCGATTTTCTACTTGTGTTGTTAGTTTATATGTCGCAGCTGGGAGTAATGCTGAACTTATTTGTCCATGGTATTGAATTTGATCAATAACTTCTCGAGGATGTTCGACCCTAACTCCAGCAGCAAATCCTTTTGCTTCCAAAAGTCCTGGAATTTCAAGATTAGAAAGAAGTTGATAGATATCTCGAGCTGAATGTCCAGTCGCAAGAATAACGCTGTCTCCAAAAATTTTTTCTTCTGTTTTTTCTTTTGTTTCTGGGTTTGTTGTTTCTACGGTAATGCCAGATACGGTTTCTTGGAAAATAAGTATATTTGTGCACCGTGTATGGAAACGGAATTCTCCTCCATAAGAGCAGATAGTCGCTCGCATTGCGTTTATTATTGAGGGGAGTTTATCGCTTCCAATATGAGGGTGAGCGTCGGTGAGTATTTCTTTTGGTGCTCCATGGAAATGAAGAATTTCTAAGATGCGTTTTGGATCGCCTCTTTTTGTTGAGCGGGTATACAATTTTCCGTCGGAAAAGGTGCCAGCTCCTCCCTCTCCAAAGCAATAATTTGAATTTTCGTTTATTAGTTGTTCACGGCTTATTAGTGCAATGTCTTGTTTTCGTAATTGAGTTGGTGAACCCCTTTCAATTATGAGAGGTTTGATTCCGTCTTCAAGGAGACGAAGGGCTGCAAAAAGACCTGCAGGGCCAGACCCTACAATAATGACGGTAGAATCTTTATTTGCTTTTTTCCATGTGGGAATAAAAGGGGTAGTTTCGGCCGCAAATTGTTTTGGTGGTATTTTACCTATCCAAACTGTATAGGCAAGGTGTACTTTAATGTTACCTTTACGTGCATCTATAGATTTCTTTTTGAATACTAATGCCGTTATATCTTTTTTTGCTATTCCAAGATTTTTTGCAACCTTGGTTCGAATGAGATCTTCATTTTGTTCTTCGCCTGGGAGAACAGTTATTGTTATGTTTGTAGTCATAGTAAGAGTGTATTATAATAATTTTTATTGAGTAAATCTATTATCTATAGAATGAATGAAACGAAATTTTATCGATTTTAAGAAAGAATGATGCGAGGAATCATGACGTATTCGCTTGAACATTTGATGAAAGTGCAAAGTCCTGGAATTAAAAAGCATCCCGATTTTCTCAAAATAAAGCGAATTTTTAGGGAATCAACTGCGCTTAAATGTGTTCAGCTTAATGGAAGAGCGTATCGCCTGTTAAATGAACCTCGCCTTGAGCTTCAGTATCTTGAGAATTTTTACAGAACCTACCGAGTTCCAAAAAGTGAGTTTTTTACGCTCTTTCTTTCTATGAAATGGGGGCAGATACAAAAACGGGCAAGTAATCGTTCTGCCCGTAAAACCTATATTGCGTTGCAGGTAGAGTCTTTTCCCCGCGATTTTCTCTCCCTTTTTAATTATCTCATTACACTCGACGGCAAACTGTATCCTCACACAAAAAAGCGAATAAACGAAATGTCTGCCTTTACAATTGCTCAATGGCTGTCGTGGTTTACCAGTACTCTTAGCACTCTAATGAAGAAACATCGAGTTCTTGAAAAAATCGGAACTGAAAAAGTGCTGGCCTGTATGCTTTTAGAAAGCCTTCCGGATTTTCACTCAGGGAAAATGCCGTCAAAAACGCAGTTAAAAAGTCAGTTTCGAAAACTGAGCAAAGAGCATCACCCGGATACAGGGGGCGAAGGACGGCGGTTTTTGTTAATAAAAAAAGCGTACGAAGAACTGATAAAGGTGCTTGTGTGATGAGTCTCACACAAAAAAATCACAGAGTTGTGTAATATAGTGTCCTATACTCCGAATTGAGAAATTGCAAAATGTAATTTCAAAGGGGATTAATATGAGAGAATGGTCACAGGAAGAAGCGGTTTTAACTGTTGATATTGGAACCGGTTGGATTTCCCGGTACGAATTTGAGGGGCTGAACGAAGGCTGTGTCATTCGCTCTTTGGCGGAAGCAGGAACGCTTGCTGTTGCGCGGTTAAACGGGGATTTTTTTGCACGGGTTTCTGTCAATATTCTAGATATTTCGGGTAGTTCGAGTCAGGCGCGTTTTGGAGCAACCCTTGAAAGTTTAGATGCTGGTGAAAATATAGTACTTCAACCCGTTCGTGGCGACGAGACAACAGAGCTTCTTCCCTTTGCGATTCGTATAGGAAGTGTGACTGTTCCTATGGAGACACTTGAGGGCACTGGGCTTTTTACTCTTGTAAATCTCGACCGGAAAGCTGATGGAGAAACGGATGCAGATTTGATCCTTTCGGGGATTCCCGTTGCGACCGGGAAGGTCGTAGTTATTGGTGAAAACCTTGGGATTCGAATAACTAAGATTCTTTGCAAACCTCCCCAGGGAAATTTCCCACGCACGACAGGTTCCGTTCTTGCACCTCTCTATGACTCAGAACCAGTAAAGAACTTCAATTTTAGAATGCCTGATTGTTTTACCAAAAAAGCAATTATAAAGACTCAAGAGATTCATCTAAATTTTTTACGTGGCTACAACTCGCGGTTTCCAGAATCCGGGGCATGGCACCTTACGTGCGTAGATCAACTTAACTACGGAGAATGGCTCGACGATGGAGCCTGCTCAAAAAGCACTTTTCTTTCTTTTCGTCCGGCGGAGCGTGTTCGGGAGTATCAGCGGGATAAAACTTTTTGTCTTCCTAAAACTTTTTTAATTGAAGCAGAAAAACCATCTATTCCGTTGGGTGGAACTTGTGTTGAAGGTATGCGGGAGTGGGCACGGAGGCGGGTTGAAAACGTATCTGTTCTTCCTTTTCAGATTGCCTTTGATACGACTTCTGCAGTACTTCTTCAAAAAGATCCTCTCTTTGAAGTTGGTTTAGCATGCCTACGGAATAGCTGGCTCGGAGCTGCTGACCTCCGTATTGGCCTTTCTGCAGGTGCTGACCCTGCCGTAGTTTCAAAACTTCCGGTTCCCTGCGATGAGGCTGGACGGTGGAACATGATTCTTGTTGCAACTTTTACTTCAGATTGTGGTGGAACAATTGATATTGTATATAGTGAGAGCCTTCTTGAGCCGTTCCTTCCGGCTTTAGGACGCTGAAATATGGCTATTTCTGCTGAGTTAGCGCGTTACGGACGTCCTGTCGTTATCAGAGAAAAGCGAGCTTTTTATTATCAGGATGATGTATGCGAATCGGCTTTCTATCTGGTTGAGGGGCGTGTTAGGCCGGTAAAATTTGCTCCAGATGGTAAGCCCTTCGATCTTCCCTTTCTTACGGGTGGGCATTGGTTTGGCCTTGCGGAACTTTTTTCAGGGAGCTTGTGTTTATTCGATGCAGTCGCTGAAGTTGAATGTAGTGCCCTGTCTTTTAGTAAACAAAATCTCGAGCGGGCCGTGAAAAACGTCGATCTCGCGCGGTGTATTATTGGTGTTTTAAGCGGTGAGGCTGGGCGCCTCACCGGGATTCTCGCAGATGATGATGCGCAAGGCAAGGTGATTTCTTTTCTTCTTTCAAAAAAAACATCTCTTCAGTCTGGAATGGAGCGTGCCTGTATACGGGTAACGCAGAGTGCCGTCGCTGAGTCGTTAGGGCTCACAAGAGAAACAGTAAATCGTCATCTAAAAGATCTTGAAACACTCGGATTAGTTTCAACTGGACGCGGAGAAATAGGCATTCCCGATTGGGAATCCCTTGCTTCTTTTGCCTTAAAACGGCGGGTCTGATTTCCCCCTTACAAAAGTGGGGGTAGCGGAGAAACCCGGAGGGCGCTTTTAATAAAGCGCGCGAGGATTTTGGAGCGTGGGCGGAGCAGCCTGTGTTTATAGCGCAAAATGGGTGAAATCTTTTATGCGAGAGTAATCTGCTCCCCCCTTTTAAAAATTATACAAAATATTGTAACATTGTAAATATATTTTTTTTATGAGAACAAAAAGTTATACTCTGAGTGTTATACTTTTGTGATTAACGGAGGTTTAGATGAGCATCATCCGGCTGGAGAGAGTTAAAAAGAATTATATGCTGGGAAAAACGGTGGTCGAGGCTGTAAAAGGCGTTGATATAAGTATAGAAGCGGGCGATTTTATTTCTATAGCGGGTCCGAGTGGGTCTGGGAAGTCGACTATTTTGAATATGATTGGTCTCATTGATTCTCCGACCGACGGTGAAGTGTTCATTAATGGTGTAACAACTTCTAACCAGAAAGATCGAGATCTTACCGATTTGCGGCACGACTTTATTGGTTTTGTTTTTCAGAGTTTTAATCTTATTCCTGTTCTTACGGTTCGTGAGAATATTGAGTTCCCGCTTCTTTTGGGAAGAAAACCTAGGATTACCAAAGAACATAAAGAATGGGTTGATTATCTCATTGAGCAAGTTGGCTTGTCTGAGCATTTAAAGCATAGGCCTAATGAACTTTCTGGTGGGCAGAGGCAGCGTGTGGCTATTGCCCGCTCTCTTGTTACCAAGCCCGAAGTTGTCCTTGCAGATGAACCTACTGCTAACCTTGATTCGGTTACTGGGGAGCAGATTTTAGAACTCATGAAGAAGGTTAACCGCGATCTAAAAACAACCTTTGTTTTTTCGACTCATGATTCAAGAATTGTGTCTCTTGCTGACCATGTGATTCATCTAAAAGATGGTCTTGTGGTTGAAAATTCAAGGAGATCGTAATGATCTGGGCGATAGCTATACGGAACTTGTTCCAGCATAGGACTAAAACACTTATTATTGGCGCTCTTGTGAGTATTGGTATTATGATGACGTTTTTTGGAAACGCTCTCATTGATTCTATGATTCGCAATATTGAAGGTATCTTTACTGAGTATTATACGGGCGATGTGTTAATAACCTCTACAGAAACATTGGGAGCCGGCGTCTTTGGGGCTCAAAGCGATAATGTAAATGGATTTCCTGTTATTCCCCTTATTCGCGATTATCCGGAAGTATTAGAAGAGGCTTCAAAGATTAAAGGTGTTCGTGCAATAACACATCAAATTTCTGCCTATGCTCTTATAAATAACGAACAGTTAGGTATGGAATTCAGCCTTTTCTTTGGAATAGAGGCGGAATCCTACTATTCTGCTATGACTGGCATTACCCTCGTTCAGGGCCGGCTTCTTGAGCCAAAAGAAAAAGGTATAATGCTTGAGTATGAAATGTGGAAAAAATTCCGCGACGAAAAAGAGCTTGAACTCGCAATTGGTGATACCCTGCAACTTAATAGTTTTGGTTCTGCAGGAATGAAAATTCTTGAAGTTCCTATAGTAGGAATTTTTGAATTCCCTCTAGGAAACACAAGGCTTTTCCCTTTGAGTTTTATAGATGCTGTGTCTCTTCGCTATATTATGGGCGGGCAGGGCGGAACGGTAGAAAAAGTGGATGTTTCTGCAGATGCAACAGCTCTTCTCGACACAGATTTAGATAATCTTTTTTCTGATGATTTTTCCTTCGATTTTGACCAAGATATGAGTTCGATAGTTCGTTCTGACACTGGCGGTGCGGCAACTGGCATTGCGGCAAAAAAAGTTACTGAATCGAATGTTTTTGATATATTGGGAAAAACTTCGCCTCCCACTGCTGTAGCGGATGCTGAAGTGATTTCGAATGACTGGCATTTTATTGTTATGAGATTAGAACCAGGCGTTAGTTCAAAAGCAGTAATTAAGGAATTAAATGCTCTCTTTGAAGAGAGAGATCTTCTTGCTCGAGCTCAAGGCTGGTGGGTCTCAGCTATGCCCGATTCTTTAATATATTCAGGCGTAAAAATTCTTTTTAACGTAGCAATTTTTATACTCGGGTTTGTCTCTATCATTATTATTATGAATACGCTTGTTATTTCTGTAATGGAGCGGACAGGTGAAATTGGGACAATGCGGGCTTTGGGTGCGAGAAAAGCTTTTGTTACAAAACTCTTTATTGCTGAAACTTCTTTTATTACCCTCGTGTTTGGCGCCATTGGTTTAGCTGCAGGGAGTTCTCTTATTCTTGTTTTGAACCGACTCGGCATTCCTACAGATAACGATGCTCTGAGGTATCTTGGAGGCGGCGGCATACTTCGCCCAACCATAAGTGCTCAGCCGGTTATTTTATCTCTTTCTCTCATGGCTGTAATTGCTCTGTTTTCTTGGATTTATCCAGTGCTTATAGCACTCAAGGTTAGTCCTCTTAAAGCCATTTCGACAGATTAAAAAGGAGTTTAGCAATGATATTGCCAAAAATAGCGCTTAGGAATTTAACTAGGCAAAAACGGAGAAGCATCCTCCTTGGAAGTGCTTTATCCTTTGGAATGTTTATTCTCGTTTTAGTTAATGGCTTAACCGGAGGTCTGGTTGCGAGTCTTCAAAAAAACTTTGCGGGGCTCCTTGGTGGCCACGTCTTTTTTCTTCAGCTTGAAAAAAGTGCGGATGGTAGGCTTCTTAATGTAATAACTGATGACGGAGCATTTTTGGATGCTTTGGAAAAATCTGGAATCAAATATAGTTCCATGACTCGCCAGACAACCGCTCAAGCGACACTTATCTATTCTGGAGAGGGTGCAGTTCGCTCTCTTACAGGTGTCGACTGGAATAATGAAACGTCATTTGCAGATAAAATAGATTTTGTTTCTGGTTCAGCCGTAGGCATGGCCGGAACCGACGGTATTCTTATATCCGACACCCTTGCCGAAAATCTAGGCCTCTTACCTCGTAAAAAAGTGAGCTATGCAGAAAAAGCTCTTATACAAAGAGATGTTAAAATTCGCTGGAAAAGCGAAGGTCAGTCTTTTAACTTAAGCAAAGCTGTAGAAAAAGAAGTAAAAAAAATAGAAGCAGATCGTGAAAAAGAGCGCATCCTTCTCGTCCCTAATCTTATAGGGGAGGAGCTTTTAGCTGAATTACCTACGATATACGGACAACAGAATGTTGCCTCTTTTACCATTCAAGGTGTTTTTCGCACACAAATGGATTCTCAAATGTACGTGGATCGCAAAATTTTAAATGAAGCACTCGCGATGGATGAAGGAACGTATAATATTTTAGGTCTTGTGCTTGAAGACTGGTCGCATCTCGATGTAAAAACCCTCTCGTTGTACAACCTTTCAAAAGATAGCTACAATATGGTGCCTTTGCAAAAGCTTTTTGGTAAAGGCGTTAATTCAATAATAGATGAGTTAGATAAAGAAGATTTTATTGGATCAAAATCTATCGTTACTAATTTGAATAATGAACTGGGAAGTTTTGTTCAGATTCTTACCGCTGTGCAGGCAGGAAGTTTTGGTCTTTTCCTCGTTATTGTTCTGGTAGTAATGGTAGGTCTCGTAAATACCTTCCGTATAGTTGTGTATGAGCGAACAAAAGAAATTGGCACCATGAGAGCTCTTGGAGCACAAAAATCGCAAGTGCGAAGTCTATTTGTGCTTGAAGCTCTTTTCCTTTCTGTTGGAGGAACCCTTCCCGGTGCAGTTCTTGGATTTATTCTGTTAAATGTCATACGCCTTTTAAAAATTGATGCATTTACAGAATTAGCAGTTTTTCTCGATAACGGTCATGTCACCTACACCGTAAATGGAGGTCTTTTTCTTGCCTCATATCTTTTTGTCATAATTCTTACTCTTATTGCAGCTCTTATGCCTGCCCGTCGTGCAGCAAAACTCGATCCAGCCATTGCGCTACGGACAAACTATTAAATTAATGTAATTATGAAGGAGCCATTGAATGAATCGTTTCCAAATTGCCGCAGTTGCGGTGCTTGTTTTAATTTTTTCCTTTCCACTTAGTTCTGCAGAGCCAGACTGGTATACAGTTTTAGCTCGCATAGATGAATTAGGCGATTTTGAAAATAATGATTTTTCTGCTGAAATTACTATTGTGAGTAAAAAACCCGGTGAAGATGATTCTACTATTGTAGTTCGCTATTTTAGGCGCGACAGTAAAAAAGAATTTACCATGGTACTTCTTGAGCCTGCGATTCAAAAGGGTCAGGGCTATTTTAGTTCCAATAATGACCTTTGGTTCTACGACCCAGAAAGTAGAAAATTTGCGTATTCGTCTCTCAAAGATTCTTTCCAAGGTTCAGATGCGCAAAATTCAGATTTTAGCTCTTCTTCTCTTGCTTCCGATTATACCGTTGAGTCTGCTATTGCAGAAAAACTAGGCGCCGCCGACACTTGGGCACTAACTCTTGTGGCAAAGGATAGAACCGTTGCAGTAGCAAAGCGAAAACTCTGGGTTCGAGTAGATAATTACCTTGTGTTAAAAGAAGAACATTACTCGGTATCGAACCGACTTATGCGAACCCTTGCGTATCCTAAGTACCAAACAGTTGAAGGAAAATTTGTACCGCAGGCAATTTTGATTGTGGATAATTTGAAAGTTGGAGAGCGAACTCAGTTAACGTTCAAGGCCCCTTCGGTAAGTCGTCTTCCAGATTCAGTATTCAATAAAGAATACCTTCAAAAGGTAAATCAATAATATGAATACAAGGATTGCACGCTCCCTTATTGTATTTTTACTTGCACTGGCTTTTGCTCTTCAATCTACCACTATTTTTGGGCAAGCTGCCGCGGTTAACACATCTGCCGCAGCTGAGACCACCGCAGACGATTTTGATTTTGGCGATTTCGATCTGGACTCTCTTTTTGAGGACGAGAGTGCTTTAGAAATTGATGAAGGTGAAGTTATCGAAAACCCCGAAGCGAGATTATTCGCAGAAAACAGTTTTACCTGGGCTGGCGATTTTTACGGAAAAGCCGGAACTATTCTTGGTTGGGAGAGCACCCCTTCATCTCTTAGTGACCTTAATTCTTTTGACGACGCTCTTACTGCAGATTTAAAACTTCGCCTCTGGTTCGATGCTCGACCGGACCGACATTTTCGAGTCTTTGGAAAATTTGTAACTGGCTGGCCTTTTAGCCAAACTATATTGACTGTCGACCCCACATCGTCTACAGGATTTTCAAATGCAAATATTCCAAATATTTCTGTGTTTGAAATTTTTGCAGACTTCAACTGGGAAGATACAGTCTTTTTCCGGTTTGGGAAACAAACCTCTGGCTGGGGCTTGAGCCGTTTTTATCAAATTGGAGATCCCTTAAGCGTTGCAGTCAAAGACCCTGCAAATCCTACAGAAGATCTTGAAGGGCCCGTTGCTCTGCGCATATCCTACCCCTTAGGTGTTCACACCCTCTATGCAGTTACTGCATTAAAAGACTCGTACCTGCCAACAGATGGAACGCCTGCCTCTGTGGGAGATCTCGGCTTTGGAATAAAAGGCGACTTTCTTATTTCAGTTCCTAAAAACCCTATTATTTCGAACGGTGAACTTTCTCTGGGTGCATGGTATCAAAAAAATCTTGCTCCAAAATTCGTAGCCGGTTATTCAACTGGAATTGGAAATTTCCAGATTTTTACCGACCAACTTCTCACATGGGGGCTGGACTCTGTACGCGTAGGTGATTCTACAAAACGAGACTCAGACCTTTTTTGGAGTGCAACACTTGGCTCCATGTATGTTCAAAACGACTGGCACTTTACCGCCTACGGAGAATATTTATTTTCTGGTCCAGGCTCAACCGACAAAGACGTGTATGCTCTTTTTCTTGAACGCCTAGCGGCAGAATATGGTCCCGGAGCAACCCTTCCTCCAACCCTGAACCCTTCAGACATTGGTGGCTTTCTTTCCCGTCATAATTCAGCTTTGAGCCTTTCATGGTCAGAACTATTTGGCACAGACAAGCTTTCCTTTTCTGCCCTCTGGCTCCAAAACTGGGTGGATCGTTCGGGAACGACAAATGGAAAAATACGGCTTTCTCCTTTTAAGCATTTTGCAATAGAGACAGGTCTTTCTTTTTCTTGGGGTGGAAGTTCAGACGAATGGATAATTAAAACCGGAAATTTTGTTACCAAAGAACCAGTGCGAACATCTGCCAGCCTTGCTTTTATTTTAGGTAGTGGAAAATTTTAATTTAGACTGAGGCAGAAAGACTAAGGGTAGCGAGATACTTTCGCCGGAGCCGCCGGCGAGAGAGTCTTGGGTTGGCGAATTACTCCTGTTTCTTTTGTTATTCTTATTCGTTTGATATTGCCTTTCCTTACACTTATTCTTAGATTCAAGATGTTGGTCTTGTATTACATTAAAGAATTCGAAGGAGGCACGTATGAGTATATATGAATATTCTGCTACAAAAGTAAATGGAGAAAAGGTTGCGCTGGAATCCTTCCGGGGCAAGGTTCTCCTTATTGTAAACACTGCAACAAAATGCGGTTTTGCACCACAATTTACCGGGCTCGAAGAACTTCACAAAAAATATGGAGAAAAGGGGCTGGTTGTACTAGGGTTTCCCTGTAGCCAATTTGCTGGACAGGAATTAGATGATAACGCAGAAATTCTTAACGTATGTAAAATAAATTTTGGCGTTACCTTCCAAATTTTTAATAAAATAGATGTAAACGGTAAAACTGCCGACCCTCTATTTTCTTTCCTTCGCAAAAAAACCGGTGGTCTTTTAGGTAATTCTATTAAGTGGAATTTTACTAAATTCCTCATAGACAGAGAAGGAAACGTTCTTAAACGCTTTGCTCCGGCTGTTACACCAGATAAAATTGAAGGTGATATTATTAAACTTCTAGAACAACGTTAAAAGGAAAACTCATGACACATAAATTTTTACGAACAGTAGGTACATTTGCTGTATTGCTTCTTCTTTCGCCGGTAGCCTTGGTGGCACAGGCATTTGTAGACATTGAGGCTGGTGCCGCGTTTACTGGTTATAATAATGTTGCAATTCCTGCAGACACTGGAACTAAAGTCTCTCTTGCAAACGAGACTCCCTCAGGAGCTATTCCAATATTTAGAATTCGTGCCGGCTATACTTTTGCAGATCGTCACACGGTCTCTGTTCTAGCCGCACCGCTCACTGCAAAAGGAAGCGGCAAAGCCTCATCTGAAATTACTTACCAAGGAATCGTATTTCCAGCTGGCTCGGATATTACTTCAATTTATCGCTTCGACTCCTACCGTTTAACCTACCGCTGGGATTTTTTCAAAAATGAAGCTATCGATCTTGGAATTGGTCTCACCGGAAAAGTTCGTAGTGCAGACATTGCCTTTGCAGGCAATGCTGGTTACGTTAGTCGAACAGATCTCGGTGTCGTACCCCTCATCAATTTTCGTATTGATTGGCGCTTTATCGAGCCCGTCTCCCTTGTCCTAGACGGAGATGCCCTTGTGACTCCATTTGGACGAGCAGAAGATGTTCAGCTCGCCCTTGCTTGGCGCTACTCAGACAGTGCAACCTTTCGCTTAGGCTATAGGGTGCTGGAAGGTGGCTCGAATGGAGGTGGAAACGTCTATACCTTCGCGCTCTTCCATTACGCTACAGCCGGTATTACCGTTACTTTTTAACGTAACTGCCAAGTTGCATTAAGAGCTGCGCGGTAAAAGATTAACTCTAAAGGGTTGTCTTTGACTACGCGGCGATCTTGATAAAATTTATAGTCTGCAGTTTCTTCTGTCCATTTGCGACTGCTTTGCATCTGGACCAGAACTGCAACAGACAAGCGATCTGTAATACTAAAATTAACCATTGGTCCCACAGTATAGGTTCCAAGGTTTTCGCCCCAGGCATCACTGCCCTCTGTTCCGTAAAGTTTAAGATCATATTCTAAGAGAATACCCGCCATACTTACAATAAGGGGCATTTGGTAGCCGAGAAAGCCGTTACCATAATAAGCGAGTCCGTTACGATTTTCTCCTCCATCAGCCTCATAGAGCCATGAATCGTCGGCTCCTGCAGCCGTATTTGCGCGATATTTAACGCCATGATAACTTTGTATTACAACATGATTCCAGTCTCCTGGAAATATGGCAGCAAAATCAAATTGAAAGGTTCCTCCTGCCTTTGCGCTCCATACTATACCGTCAAATGCGCTGCCCGTAAGCTCTCTTTCTCCCGTATGAACGCCTAAACCGTCTAATACAGGTTCATTCATTCTCAATCCATTTGCTATTGGAATATTCCAACCAGAACCAACAGAAGCTCCCGCACTGAATTGTAGAAAAGCTATAGGGGTTAACGTTGCTCCAAGAATGCCATTTACAGATACAGGAGAGAGTTCAATGCCTCCACTGAGGCGCAGATTATTTCCAGAGGTCAATGGACTACTTCCTTGTAAAAGAGGAATCTTTACCGCTTCTGTAAGAGTAACTTTTGCCTCCAAGGTAGTAGCTGCTACAAAATTTAGACTGGTTGAGGTTGTCGCTGGCTCAGCAACGAGCAAAGCTGTAGCCGCAAAGAAGAGACCTAAAATAATAGTTTTTTTCATACAATAACTCCTTGTTTCATATTAGTATGTGGGCATTCGGAGTTCTGGTCAATAAAGTTTTACTTCTCTTATAAAACAGCCATACGCCTGAGGAATAACTAAAAGAGCTTCTCGTTTTGGCCTTAATTTTATCTATATTCATTGACCGTAAGATTAACTTGCCGTAGAATCAACTATGCAAACAATTATTTCGGTTCTTTCGGCGGCATTTACTGAGTTTTTTAGTTTCAAAGCGTATGTGATTCTACCTGTTTTTATGCTTGTTTTAGCACTTGTTGCTCGAATGAAAATTCGAGATGCTATTCTTTCAACTATAAAAATTGGCGTTGGATTCGCTGGAATATTTGTAGTATTTACTTTTTTTGTTACACAGATTAGTCCAGCAATAAACGCAATTATAGAGATTCGTGGTCTAAACTATCCAGTAGCAGATGTGGGCTGGCCCCCTCTCGCGGCTATTACTTGGTCGTCTTCGTTGACCCCTCTTTTAATCCCTATCATTATGATTTTGAATCTTGTAATGCTTCTAACAGGAACAACGAAAACCCTCTATATAGATTTATGGAATTACTGGCACTTTGCACTCATGGGTGTTCTTATTTTAAACGTAACTCAAAATATTTTTCTCGCAATTGCAGCGAGTCTTTTAATAGCTGTGTACATAATAAAAACGGCGGAATGGTCTGCACCCTATGTTAAACGAGAAATGGATTTAGATGGAATTGCAATAAGTCCTCTTTCCGTAACGGGATTTTTACCCTATGCAGTCGTTATGAATGCCTTTTTTGACAAAATACCTGGCTTTCGTAAACTTGACTGGAACCCGGGAAAAAACAAAGATGACTCAAAAGAGACGAACTTGTTGCAAGAGCCAATGGTTATAGGAATTCTCGTTGGTGTTTTTCTTTCTCTTCTTGCAGGTTACGATTTAAAAACGACTCTTGAGACTTCAATAAATATTGGTGCGGTAATGTTCCTTTTACCTCGTTGTGGCGGTCTCATAGGAGAGGGCATGGGTGCTGTATCTATTGCATTTAAAGAATTAATGGAAAGCAAATTTACGAATTTGAAAGGTCTTTCTATTGCAATGGATACCGGAATCCTTTTGACAAATTCATCGGTTATTGCCACTGGTCTATTACTCATTCCTATTTCAATTATTATTGCCTTTATTCTTCCTGGAAACCGTGTTATACCGCTTGGAGATCTACCTAATCTTATCTCTATAATGTCTCTCATTGTTTTAATAATGAGGGGCAATGTAATTAGAGCCGTTCTTGCTGGTATTCCTATTGTGGCAACTTTTCTGTATTTTTCGTCGCAATTAGCACCTCTTTTTACTAGTCAAGCTCTTGCCGCTGGCATGGATTTTGGAGCGGGCGCTGGAGAAATTACCGCATTCACGGATGGCGGAAGTCAATTGCGTTACTGGTTTTACTGGCTTTTCCAAGGAAATATTATCGCCTTGGCCATCATTCCAATTGTTCTTGCTATGCTATTTTTCTCTTGGAGAAAATATCGAACCATGATATAAAGAGACCCTTTATATCATGTCAACAGTGAAGAAACCTGTTTGTTCATTGATTTGCTTCATGTTCTCTTCATTTTTGATCAATAAGTTAACAGCCGTGCTGGTGTTGTCGTTTACTATCTGAGCTTTTTCTACAACATTCACGGCTGCATCTCTGACTCGCTCTGTGATATCGAGTAAATTTGTAATTTTTGAAAGAATCATAGTTCCTCCACTCAACATTTCTGTCGAACCATCTTGTACTTCCGTATTGATTTCGTTCATACCCGACAAGGCGGAAAGAATTTGACTCCCACCGCTCGATTGTTCATCTATTGCACTTTTTATTTCATTTTCAAGGTTACTAACCGTTTGTACGGAGGTGGTAATAGCATCAAAGGACGTACCTGTATTTGCAGTCATTCTTACTGCTTCTCCAATGGTACGGCGCAAGACTTTTAAGCTGTTTGAAATTAGCTTTGACTGTTGGTTAGAAACTTCGGCAAGTTTACGAATTTCGTCGGCGACGACCGCGAATCCTTTTCCTTTTTCACCCGCATGCGCAGCTTCTATTGCAGCATTCATTGCAAGAAGATTTGTCTGTGCTGCAATATTTTTTATAACCGTATTTGCTTCAAAAACGCTATCTGATTGTTGACTAAGGACAAGTACGTTTGCCTTTAACTCGTTTACATTTGAATTTCCTACAGAAATAGTGGATTGAAGAGTTTCGAATTCTCGGGCACTGTTATTGAGATTTGTAGAGATGGACTGAATATTTGCTATCATCTCTTCGATAGCAGAAGAACTTTCCCCCAGACTCGTGGTTTGATCATTAATACGGCGATCTTGATTCTCTATTGTGCGGGTTATTTGTTGCATTGTTGTACTTACCTCGGTCACAATAGAGGCCTGATTTTCAATGGATGTTCTCACCTCTGCCGAAAATCGATGTATATCGACGGCAGAACGTTCGGTGTCACGCATTGCACCCCTAAGATCTGCGACATTTCCAATGGTGGCATCAACGCTTGTTTTGATATCGCGCACTATACTAGAGAGATGAGTAATAAACGCATTAAAAGAGGAGGAGGAATCTCCAAGTTCGTCGTTAGTGTACCGAGGTATAGAGGCCGTAAGATTTCCTGCCATTATCTGTTCGGTACCCGCACAGAGATTAGCTATTGGTATTTTTAGAGATTTGGCGAAAAGAAGAGAAACAATAACCGCGTCTATAACACCTAGCACACTAATGATTGCAAGATTAACTATAGTCGCGTTTTGTGAAAGAGCGCAGGAAAAACTGAGAAGCATTGCTGCACTTGTATTTAAAATAAGTGCAACGATTATTACGAGACAGACAGACAGAACTTTCGTGGTTAACGAGAGCCGTATTATTTCATCTCCTTCAGGAATAGTCTTTATCGTATCAAGAGCCAAAAAAGAGCCTACAGTATTTTCTGAAATATAGTATGTCATGGGAGCGGACGTTAGTCCGCATGAAAAAACAAGCAAATTACAGGTTATCAGATCAGTTAAGCTCGCCCCAAAGATAAAAAAGACAGGAAGGAAGACCATGAGGTTTAGAAGAACGATCCATCCAAAAGCCATTACTAGGACGAGTCGAATAGGATAGAGGGCTGCGCTTTTTTTAAGGCCACTTAAATCAGATTCGATTACATTTTTGCCGTGCAGGAATCGCATTATCTTATAGTTGGTTTTTGCTTGAACAATGAAGGCGATTACTACAGAGAGAGTCATAACCAGAGCTAGAAGAGGAAGCGTAACAGAAATATGGTTTTTGATTAATTCTATATAATTAAGTCCGTAGTATGCCATTGGGATTGCGACCAGCGAATAGACCAATGCATAGACTTTAATATTATTGCTCCGATAAGCCTTAATGACCTTTTCGTTCATTTCGTATCCCCTTCATCTTTTTTATTATTTTAATGATGTAATTATACACCTGAAGTAGATAAAAACCGGCAATTAATATATTTTTTTTGTTTAATACTCAAAATCCAAATTACATAAATTTGCGTTTTTATTATTTATTGACGAAACTTGAAATTGAATTAATAGAAAGATTTAGTTATAGAAAAAAGAGAAAATCAAAATATGAAAAATCTTATCTACTACAAGGAGAGATACATCTTTGGAAGATTATAATAAGCTAATTCAAAAACGAGTCGACAAAAGTATTAATATAATACTAGGCATATCATCAGCACTCGCTTTTATTGCGACTTTTATTTTATTTACTGCGAATATTCCAAAGGCTTATGCAATTCTTAATTTTGGCACAGGTCTTATTGCTTTATTATTTTCTCTTTTCGCTAATAAAATAGAAACATCATATAAAATTATGTTAATGATTTTTCTTACTTCCTTTATTGCAGTGGCATCTTTTATTGGTGGTTCTTTTTATAGTGCATTTAATATTGTATTGCTTTTATCTAATGTTCTTGCGGTACTTTTTCTTCGACGTAGAAAGAACATAATTATATCAATCTATTGTATAAGCATTTTATTTGTCTTATGTTATTACTCTGTTTTTATAAAAGAAAACACTGATATTGTAGATCCTTTGCTTACCTGGGGAACCCAAATTATTGCTTATGTTCTTTTAATAATGGTTCTTCAAATATCTATCTTTGCCATAAAAAAATTTCTAATGGAGAATATTGGACACTTAAATAAAGCAATTGAACGCTCGAATCAATTAGCTTATTATGACCAATTAACGCAATTACCAAATGCTCTTAAATTTAAAATAGATGTTGCTGAAAAAATTAAAACAAATAGGAAAAATGGTTTTATTGTATTCATAAATCTTAAAAGCTTGAATTTGATTAATTCCACATTAGGAAACCAAGTCGGGGATCAAGCACTTGTTGAAGTTGCAACTCTTTTTAAGCGTATAAGAATGGTAGATTCTGTCGTCGCTAGAACAGGTGGAAATGAATTTGCAGTTTGGATCGATGATATAACAGAAGAAAACCTCTGCATTCGTTTTGATTCTGTTTTGCATGAGTTAAATGAACAGTGCATTAATTTGAAAAAAAAATTAGAATTTTATGCGTCATATGCAAGTTTTAAATATAATGAACAAACGCTAGATGAATGCTATCAACACGCAACCTTAACCTTAACGTATGCAAAAGACAATAACATACTAAAATTAGTTGCATATAATGATACTCTTGAAAAAAATCTTCGTCGTAAAGAAAAAATTAAAGACTTAATTGGTAATGCCTTAGAGAAAGAAGAGTTTACCTTGTTTTATCAAGAAAAGGTAGATTCAAGAACAAATATTGTTATAGGAGTCGAAGGTTTAGCAAGGTGGTATAACAAGGAACTTGGTTTTATTTTACCCTATGAATTTATACCCATTATAGAATCGTTAAACATGTCCATAGATTTTGGTAATTTTGTTATTAATAGGGCATGCCGTGATTATGAGAAATTACAAAAGAAATATCATAACGATGTCGCTGTTTCGATTAATATTTCACCGTCGCATTTAATACATGCAAGTATCATTAATGTCGTTAAAGAAGCTCTTTCAAAGCATAATGTACCTGGAAATAAATTTACAATTGAAATAACAGAAGAAATAATTATTCAAAATATAGAAGTAGTGAAGTTACAGCTTGCAGAACTGAAAAATCTTAATGTTAAAATTTCGTTAGACGATTTCGGAACCGGTTATTCTTCTTTAAATTATTTAACTCAATTAGAAATAGGGGAGATAAAGATAGATAAATCTTTTATTGACCAAATAGGTGCGAATCCTAATATAAATCTTTTATTAGAACTTATCATACATTTGTCAAAAGAATTAAATCTAGAGATTATCGCAGAAGGCGTTGAGACAATTGAGCAAAGAGATATCCTTAGTCTGCTTGGTTGTCATGTAATACAGGGCTATTTTTATTCAAAACCGGAAGCTATAGAGTAAATGTATGAAAGAAGTATTTACTTGAAAAGCTGTTTCTATTTCAAGGGTTTTCAGGGCTACTCACCAAGAGATCGTTTATTATATCGTCAATATCAGATTGTTCCATATCGCCCTTCCGCTCATATGCGAGTTCTTGGTTTGCTCCACGAAGTTTTCGTAAAAGGCCATAAATGGTAATAAGGAGAATTTTATTTCCTGCTGTGGGAAATTCTCTTATATGATTCATTAACTCGTTTCTGCTCAGTTTAAAAACAACTGCTTTATCTTTTGCTGTAACACTAGCTGTTCTTTTAATTTTAAGGAAAAATCCGGCTTCGCCAAATATTTCTCCAGCTCCCAGAGAACAGATAAAAACGTCTTTACCGTCGTTTTCTTTTACATTTACACAGACTGTTCCTTTTAGAACTCCAAAGATGCATTGGTCTATTTCGCCTTCTTCAATAATAGGCTCTTCTCCGTCGTATTTGAGTATATCTCCTGCAGCAAGTACATGATCCAGCTCATTGTCTTCTAGATAGCGAAAGGTTATTATTTTTTGTACAGCTTTGCGCCAACTCTCTTTGTTTGTAAGAATTTCCATGTTTAAGAGTATATGTCGTAAATTTTGTAAACGCAATTATTTATAAGAGGTATCCATCTTTCTTGTTACAAATTAAAGCAACAGAAGGGGTTATATATCTTGACTTATATGGTGTTGTGCGGTTAATTTTGGCGGCACCCTTATTCAATAACCTCTGTTCGTCCCTGTTCATCGAATTTCATAATAAACTCTGGTAAATATCGTATGCCTGTTAGGACTTGAACATGACCCTTAAAGCGATACCCTACATCCTGCATCTCTATAAATTGATCTAAGAGTTCTCGTTTCATGTCTATAAAATTCATAGAGATTTGTGCAATGACGACAATTTTATCATAGGCGTTTATTTGGAATGAGCCTTTCTGAAGGCCCTCGGCCCAATAACGATTTTCTCCAAAAATCTCATATGTAAGAGAGGCAAGCTCAAGTGGAAATTCATTAGGATTCTCAATCTCAAGACTTACTTTCATGCTCGTATTGATTAGCTCAGCTCGATGTATCTTTATAGACCTGATTCGAAAGAGAGGTTTATTAACGCGGAGAAAACTGCCTTTAAGTGACGCAGTGCTAGTCCGCTCTTCTCCCTCATTGTTACGGAAATCTAAGCTGAGATCCAGATTATACTGGAGATCTTCCGAAATTAAAGCCGGAATCTTTCTAAGATCCATTGGAAATGACAGCTTTTGCATAGAAGTAGAATTTGAAGGCAATAATAGATCAGGTTTTAAAATTTGTGTTCCAAAGTGTACGCCATCGAGTTGGAAAATTGCTTCGACTTGTTTTAGTTGATATACTTCTGTATCCGTATTTTTGGTCGTAACCTCAAATACGAGTTCAATCTCATCAGGGCTTTTTGCGTTAATTTCTGTAAGCTGAGCCGTTGAGAGAGGCAAGTTTTCTTCAATATTAATTTTTTCTACCGTAATAGGTTTAGAAACGCATCCAAAAATAAAAAGAGAAAGAGAAAAGATTGCCAAAGAGATTCTTATCTTTTTACTTTGTCTATTTAACAGAGTCATCTTCTACCTTCCTTTTCAACGATCTTTCAACAACGTGATATATATATAGTTACGGTCTATACACATCCATTATCAATGAAGATTTTTTGTGATGTACAAAAGATAGTTTTTCCCTCATAGCTTGTTTGTATCATTGCTGTATTTCTTGAGAAATCTTCGAGCGGGAAAAGAAATGCAAGACTCTTATTTTTTATCGCACCCTAAGTGGAAATGCGGGATCATAGACAGAGTCAATTTTAATGGCATAAGAGGTTTTGTGCGCAATATCTTGATCGCTTACGTAGTGGATATCGAGAAGTCCTTCTGACTGATACCCTGTTTTTAGATAGTTAATTTCAGAGAGGGCACGACTCCATCCAGAAAGCCAGGTGTCGAGCAGTGTTTTCTGAGCCTCTGTCCCTGTAAAGTGAATTAGTAAGTCAATGTCGCTATTTAGTCGGGCAGTGCCACTATTGGTGCTTCCAAAAAGGTAAATGCCTTGTACGGCGAAGATTTCGAAGTCAAGTTGAGCAGCAATTTGTTCTGCCATGTAGTGTCTCCACTTCCATCCGTGGTCTGGATTTTCATCGAACTGCTGTTCTGGCTCTATGAGTGTCGCGTTTTGATCTGATGCCATGTTTGAAGTAACCACAACAGGTTTATCAATATAAGCAACAGCTTTTTCAAGATCTGCATTCATTAGGACTATCAGTTCATGTCCAAAATAATTCTCTTGAATTTGAATAACCTTTACCACATGTTCCAGATATGCAAATTGTGGAGAGATATCTGAAAGCGTATTTTTTAATTGTGAGAAAAAAGCCATATTAAAAACAACGTTTTCATCTTCAGGATATAAAGGGAGATATTTTATGTTCTCTTCTACGAGATCTTGAAAAAAATGGGTTCCAAAAGAGAGTTCTGGTTGGTGGCGAGATTCTTTGTTTGCAATTTCAATGAGCATTGCTGTGTTATTAATATCGGAGTACGCAATAGGGACTCCCAGTTTAATATCTCCTCGACTTCCCCATCGACCGGGACCTAGGAGTATAAAACTTTTTCGGGGAAGGAGTGAGTTCAATGCGCTAATAGCTCGCCCAACATTCATGAGGTCATCGTATGTTTTTAACGCACTATATTCTGAGGGGTCGACATAGATTACGGTTTTAATTCCAGTTACTGTTCCGTTTGAAATATATTTGTCTGCAGTAAAAACAGTGTTTTGAAGTGAAATATTGGAAGGTATAGCAGCTGGAGCATTATCTACCGTTCTGCTTTGAGGTCGACATTGAAGGAGGTACAGATTTTCGCCATCACTTGCAAATTCTATATCGACTGGGTAGCCGAGTTTCTCTTGTAAAACAGATAATATCGTTTTGAGTCGCTTTATGGTTGTTGTTTTTTTTATAAGATAGTCAAAAGAAATAATAATTTCATTTTTTTTGAAGTTTGTTAACAACGGAAGAAGATCGGTAATAAAATCGTCTTTTACAACAGAGGCAATATCTTGTATGTGTGGAATATTATTTCCGTATTCAGTTAGTATTTGAGATATTGGAAGTGTTAAAAACTGATTTTTTTCAAGATCGAGAACATCAATTTTTTGAGGCGAATATTTTTGTAAACTTTCTAAAGACTGATTAACCCGGAGGTTTGGCTGGCCAGGAGAAAGGAGGACAGGGAAGTCATCTCCAACTCTGTCGACTGCTCGGGTTCCCAGACCCATAACCATGCGTAATAAACCATCTTCTCGTTTTATGCGAGTTGACCAGCGCAGTTCATTATGGCTAAAGGCAACTCCCGCAAAAAGAGGAAAAAAGTAAGGGCCAACACGATTCCCAACAACTTCTTGAACGAGGATACCCATTTGCTCTGAACAGTCTAAAAGATTTCGCTCTTTTCTGTATTGAATAGAATCTGGATTAAACATAGAGGCATATACTTCGAGAATTCCTTCTACTAGACTTGTAAGCCTCTCTGCTTTTGTTCCGGTATTAGTTAAAAAAAGGCTTTTGTATTTACCCGAAAAAGATGAGTTTAGCTGATCTTCTAGAAGACTCGAGGATCTCACTATTAAGGGTTTATCCTGGCTATGGTCGAGAATATGAGCGAGATCGTTTAATATATAGGGAGACATTTTTGCATTTTTAAGAAGTTGAATAATCCTGGGGTAGCTCGTGCGAATGTCAACAATGTCCATATATTTATGTTCATTTAATTCATCAAGATTATTTTCTTCAATAAGAATTTTTAATTCATCGGACGAGATATACCAGGTTTT
This sequence comes from Treponemataceae bacterium, assembly GCA_035270545.1. GTDB lineage: Bacteria > Spirochaetota > Spirochaetia > Treponematales > Treponemataceae > Teretinema. Next base: position 384 of record DATFIA010000184.1, on the reverse strand, counting down.
TGGAATTTTAATATCTGCGAGTTCTGGGTTTTCTTTAACCGAAGATTCTAATATCTGATTTGCAATAAAAAGCCCTGATCCTTTTCCGCCTATTTTACCAATATTTTTTGGCGATGAAATAAATGTTTCAAGGAGTTTAGAAAATGATTCAATAGAAATATAGGGGTGAATTCTATCTATTAGTTTAGGATTATCTAGCAAAAAAAGACGCATGAGTTCAACTTTTAGCCATCTTTTTGTAGCTTCGCTAGAAATATTATTGTCTTTTACTGCTTTTATATATTGAGATAAGGCACGAGAAATATCTTTGGCGTCTGAATTTTTTCTATCTACAATTTTTATAAGATTATAGGTTTTCCCTTGATAAATCCATAAGTTAAGATG
>DATFIA010000183.1:0-6243 GCA_035270545.1 Treponemataceae bacterium | reverse complement strand
GAGTATTGAATTATTGAAGGGTTCAGTGGTAGTATTTCGTTACTATGAATAATAACGAAAGAAAACGAATACTTACTGGTGACAGACCAACTGGACGATTGCATCTTGGGCATTATGTAGGCTCAATTGCCAACCGTGTTCGACTCCAAGACGAATATGAATGTTTTTTTATAATTGCCGACTTACACACCCTTACGACAAAACCTGAAAAAAAGTATATAGAAGAACTAACTGATAACGTGAGACTCATGGTATTGGACTATCTCGCCTGTGGGATAGACCCAGCGAAGTCGACTATTTATTTACAGTCTGCTGTTCCCGAAGTTGCAGAACTAGCGCTCTTTTTTAACGACCTTGTAACAGTACCACGCTTACAACGAGTGCCCTCCATTAAAGAAATGGCAAAAAATGCGAACCTAACCGACTGTCCCTTTGGTCTCCTGGGATACCCAGTTCTTCAAGCCGCGGACATTTTACTGTGCCGCTCTCATTTAGTCCCTGTTGGAAAAGATAATGAAAGCCACGTTGAACTTACCCGCGAAATTGCAAAACGATTTAACTTTATGTACGGAGATGTGTTCCCCGTTCCAGATGTTATGGTAAGTGACTTTGGCTCTCTCGTTGGGACTGATGGTCAAGCAAAAATGTCGAAAAGCCTTAACAATGCTATATTCCTCTCAGATGACGCTAAAACCGTGCAAAAGAAAGTAAATGGCATGTTCACTGACCCCAACAGAACCAGTGCAGAAGTACCGGGAAAAGTTGAAGGGAACCCTGTATTTATATATCACGACGCTTTTAACCCAAATAAAGCTGAGATAGCCGACTTAAAAGAGCGCTACAGTAGTGGCAAAGTGGGCGACGTAGAAGTAAAGCAAAAACTAGCCCTAGCAATAAACAACTTCTTAGACCCAATACGCGAGAGAAGAGAGACGTTTGAAAACCAGGCTGGATTGGTAGATGAAATTATCTACAACGGCACCATTCGTATGAGAGAAGAAGCCCACGAAACCCTTAAATTAGCAAAAAAAGCCATGGGACTTGCCTCTGTATGGAAAAAAATTAGCCGAAAAGCAGAAGATACACGCAAAAAAAGAGAAAAAGGGGAGAAATAAGTGGCAGGAAATACCTTTGGAACTTTATTTAAACTCACTACTTTTGGGGAAAGTCACGGAATTGGGCTTGGAGTTACTATAGATGGCTGCCCTGCTGGAATTCCCCTCGAAGAAGCTGATATTCAAAAAGAACTGGATAGAAGGCGCCCCGGAGCACATACAGAAGATTCCGACGGTACACCGCGCTCACCTAAACTAAACCCTGCTGGAACAAGTCGAAAAGAAGATGACAAAGCAGAAATACTTTCTGGAGTCTATAAGGGTTTTACAACTGGAACTCCTATAGCAATTATTGTACGTAATACTGGGCAAAAACCAGAAGACTATAATTCTATTGCAACCAAATTCCGCCCCGGACATGCCGATTACCCCTTTTTTACTAAATATGGTGTGAGGGATCACCGGGGGGGAGGACGCTCTTCTGGGCGTGAAACTATTGGCCGCGTTGCAGCCGGGGCTGTTGCAAAAAAGGTGCTTGCAACAAAGGGAATCTTTGTAAAAGCCTGGACAAGTGAAGCAGTAGGCATTGCCTGTACCACTTTTGAAGAAGCCGATATAGAGCAAAACGATATGCGAGCCTGCAATAATAAAGCAGCAGAACTCATGATGGAGCGCATTATAGAGCTAAAAGGTGCAGGCGACTCTGGTGGTGGCATTATTACCTGCCGCGTGAGTGGCGGAGAGCTTGGCCTTCCTGTTGGAATGGGAGAGCCTGTTTTTGACAAACTAGACGCTACCCTCGCCCATGCAATCCTTTCTATTGGTGCCATTAAGGGCATTGAATTTGGTACTGGGTTTGAGTGTGCAAAACTTAAGGGAAGTGAGCATAACGACCCAATGCGTATAAATGCAATAACGGGAAAACCAGAATTTCTAACAAACCATGCGGGTGGAATTCTCGGGGGCCTTTCCAGCGGTGCAGACATTGTATTCAGGGCCGCAGTAAAGCCAGTTTCTTCTATAAGCATTATGCAGCAAACAATAGATTCTGATGGAAAAGAATGCGAAATTGAGGTTAGGGGCCGCCACGACGTGTGCCTGTGCCCACGCATAGTTCCGGTAATAGAAGCAATGACAGCTATAGTAATTTTAGACCTCTACCTGCGCGGGCAATCTGCACAAGCGTTTAAAAAAGAGGGCCTTTAGAAACACTCGCTTTATACAGAGAGTTCTTCTACGAGCAAAATGCTGTGCTACATGGGTCCGGGCCACAATGTGTTAGAGGTGCCCGGTGAATGGGGTGTGCGCGCAACCGAAGTGCGCGCCAGGGGAAAGGCTTTTCCCCTTTTACTTTACGATATAGCGCATCCGTGTTATTCTTTCAAATATGACAATTACAGAAGTACAAAAAGCCCTTGAAGCTGAAATGGTCGAAGAAACCAGACGGGAAGATATCGTTATTGTGTCTGCTTGTGGTGCCGATCTGATGAGCGACGTAATGGCTTTTGTGAAAGACCAAGTATTACTGCTGACTGGCCTTATAAATGTGCAGGTTATTAGAACGGCATCGTTGATGGATATTGAGGCGATCTGCTTTGTGAGAGGAAAATCGCCAAACCAAGCTATGATCGATATGGCAGTAGAAAATAACATTGTACTCCTAAAAACCAAACTCCCTCTTTTTCTTGCCTGTGGCAAACTTTATGCTGCTGGTGTGACACAGGGTGGAGTGAGAAAAATAGACTAAGAGAGCAGGGAAACTGATGAACTACCACTTTACTGTTCCCGGCGATGATTTCTCCCGCGCAGGGAATGCGTCTACTGAAATGAAAAAGATACTCTTACGTCTGGGGATTCCCGGAGATATTATAAAGCGAACTGCTGTCGTTATGTATGAAGCCGAAATAAACATGGTTGTTCATGCAGGCGGTGGAGAAGCTGATATTTTTATTGAACCGAGCCTCATTACAATTGTGATGCATGATGAGGGTCCGGGAATTGCAGACCTTGAACTGGCTATGCAAGACGGTTATTCGACTGCACCGGAAAAAATTCAGGGTCTGGGCTTTGGTGCCGGAATGGGTTTATCTAACATGAAAAATAACGCTGATGAAATTTCGATAGACACTGGTCTTGGAAAAGGTACCACCGTTACTATGAAAATACGGATACCGGAGGCCTAATGGACAAGCGCTGGCACTCAGTGTATCTGGATGAAGAGGCCTGTAAAGGCTGTACTGTGTGCGTAACAACGTGCCCCACAGAGGCAATTCGCGTTCTTGACGGGAAAGCGCGCATTATGGAAGAGCGGTGCATAGATTGCGGTGAATGTATTAGACGATGCCCTCACCATGCAAAAAAAGCCAGAACTGATTCGTTGTCGGTGATAGATAAGAATGGTTCAGGTGAGTTTGATTTTACGATAGCCCTTCCCGCTCCCTCTTTATATGGACAGTTTCCGATAAAATTTAGTATTCCTTCCATTCATGCGGCCTTACGCCAGTGCGGTTTTGACGCTGTTTTCCCAGTTACGGCAGCAACGGGCGGAATTGCTGCGGCATCTGCGATATTTCTTGACCGCTGTCGATACCCCGATTTACCAAGGCCTTTAATATCTTCTAGTTGCCCAGCTATTGTGAGATTAATTCAAATACGATTTCCCTCCCTTTTAGGATCCATAGTTCCCGTTATTGCTCCCATGGAACTAGCTGGCAGGCTTGCACGTGAAATGGCAAAAAACCATTACCCAGAGGCTAAAAAAGTTGGGGTGTTCTTTATTTCTCCCTGCGCTGGGAAAATTACAGAAGCAAAGTCGCCAATTGGAGATGAAATATCATCTGTAGACGGCGTGTTTAGCATGACAGAGTTATACCTGCCGCTTTTGACGGCGCTAAATAACCCGGAAAGCTTGCGCGACGAGGGCGGAAGCGCGCGAGATGAGGAAAGATCACGGGGAGCAGTCGGTGGCAGAGAACACCTTACGGGTGGCGTCTCGCACAGCTCGAAAGGCTCGCGCGCATTTGACGACATTCCAACCTTTGCACCCGAAATTGCTTGGGGTCGCCGTGGCGGAGAAGCCGAAGACACAACCGACAAAATAAATGCCAGTATTTTATCGGTAGACGGAATGGATCAATGTATTAAAATACTTGAAGCCGCTGAAGACGGAAAACTTGAATCTATAGAGTTTCTTGAACTCATGGCCTGTGTTGGCGGCTGCGTGGGAGGCCCACTCGCGCCAACAAACCAAGCCATTGCCCGGCACATATTACACGAAAGAGAAAAAGCCCTTACCGCTGAATTAGCTGCGCAATACGCCACAGACGTGAAAGATAACACAGGTGGCGGCGCAGATAGCACAGACGTAAAAGGTAACACACGTGGCGGCGCGTCTGCCACTGATGGCTCAACTGGTACATCTGGCGTATCCCGCAAAAAACCTGAAAACTGCGAAAAATGTCTTCGAACAGAGAGAGTTCCCCCTCGTCCCGCCCTTCAGTTGGATCCTGACTATGCAACAGCCGTGTCTCTTATGGAAAAACTTGAAGTAATAAAAGCAGAACTCCCCGGACTCGACTGTGGGTGCTGTGGAGCCCCAAGCTGCCGAGCCCTTGCCGAAGACATTGTAAAAGGAAATGCACAAAAGACAGACTGTGTTTTTATTCTTAAAGAAGAATACTTAGACTTACTTGCAAAAAAAGATAAAAACATAAATTCTCATAAAAAGTAAAAAGTGGAAAGTGGTACAAAAATGAAAAACGAACTTAGACGCAGTATGCACCAACAACTAAAAAACCTCCCAGAAGGCGTGTGGCGTCCTGTTGGCAGACACGAACAGGTATTACCTAACAATACGAAGACACTCTTTGTGTACCTTCCCTTTGACAACGAAATAGACCCCACACCGCTCACAGAACTAGCCCTCTCACAAGGCATACAAGTGGGTGCCCCACGGATCGTTGAAGAAAATCTCATCTTTCACCAAATACTCTCAGCAACGGGTCCCTTCACAAGTGGAGCCTACGGAATACGAGAGCCAGACGCCAATGCAGAGCAACTTTTTCCATTTTATGAAACCTTCAAAGCAAAAGACCTTCTCCCGCTAGTAGTACTCGTCCCAGGACTCGCCTTTGCGCGTGATGGTTCAAGACTCGGGAGAGGCAAAGGTTATTATGACCGCTTTCTTTCTCGTCTTTTAACAACCTATGCCGATAAAAGGGAAGAAATCCGGTTAATAGGAGTCTGTCACGACTTCCAAATACTGCCTTCTGTATACACCGAAAGCCACGACATACCAGTTGATTGCCTTCTGACCAGTAGCGGTGTTATATTCTACTAATATGACAAGTGGTAACTTGCCATATTAGCACGGAGAATTTTAATAATTAAAATTCTCCACATAAAACAAAAGGAGAATAAAAGAATGGCAGAAATACGTTCAGCCCTCGACATAGCACTTGAAAGAACAGCAGATATTGTAGGTGATAAAACAGTAGCTGATGCTCGAGACATGAAAAACAAAGGCAAAAAACTCGCCAGTGAATTTGTAACAAGCGGAAAACTAGACGACCTTTCAAAAGAACTTTCAACTGTATCTGCAGAGCATCGCGCATTCATTGCAGAAGGCGCCATATCCGTCTTACTCGCCGGTTTACACCTCCCCACATCAGCAGAGGATATTGTGCAACTAGAAAAAACCGGAGCAGCCTTAGACGTGCTTGTGCCAGAAACTGGAATGGTAGACCTATTCTTCAAAATCTCCCAAATATTTACCCAATACGTCGAAGAAAAAGCCAACCTATTACAAGCACTAGAACAACAATTTACCCAAAAACTCAAAGCAAAACAGCAAGAAATGGAAGCCCGATACGGCCAATCTGTCCCCATAAATCTCTACCAAGACAGCGAATACATAGCAGAGAGAAATAAAAACACCCGCATGCTCGACGAAAAATTCGAAGCCGTAATATTTGAAGTTCGCTTTAGAGTCCGCGAAGCCGCCGGCATAGAAGAATAAAACATCTAGCAACCTTTATTTGTTCATACAGAGTTGACATTTTTTTTGAAATAGTATATTTTATTTTCTGTCAGGAACGCGCAAGCGCACCTAACATTCCCCTGTAGCTCAGTCGGTAGAGCAAGTGGCTGTTAACCACTCTGTCCGGTGTTCAATTCACCGCGGGGGAGC
>DATFIA010000182.1:0-7725 GCA_035270545.1 Treponemataceae bacterium | reverse complement strand
CCAAGAGCTGCTATGCACAGCATAATGGCCCCATAAAATAAAATGAGCTGTATGTCTTGGCCCTTTACGCCACCGTCCACAACATGAGCCATAAAGGCAGGTTGCATTAAATCGGCCATGGTTTCGATTATAAGAAAAAATACAGCAATAAAAAATAAGGTTAAGTGGCTACTAATAAGCTTAGTAATAAATTTCATAGGAGCGCCTTATATAAAAAAATATTCTCTAACACCATAAAGTTTACAGAAGTCTACAAAGAAGATATCACAAAAGCACATATTGTTTTAATAGCAGTGTGTACAAGAATCTCACTCATTAGTATTTTTGTCGACACAGTCGCTTCAATTTGAATCAAAAATAATAGAATGAAACCAAAACTAATGTTTCAGAAATACCGTTTTTAAAGATACAGCTGAATTTGATCTTGTTTCAGTTACATCAAGCGAAGATGTCCGCTGGGAAGATTGCGACTTTATAGCCAATACGGGTAACGTCCTGTTCAACGTAGATCTTGCAAGCACACACGTTTCCATAACCGGCGGTTCTATTCAGAATAATCGTATCGATCGATTTCAACTGCTTGATGGAGGCATAAAAATTACTGGAACAGAATTTAAAAATAACAATTTTAAAACACCGAAACAAAAAAACGAGCAACCACTGTCATTTCCGGCATTTGAAAGTTTTCTTCAGGAATTCAAATTGATGCAGAACGACTAGGACCTTTGGTCCTAAGGTGTTGCTATTGCAACACCAGTCACGTAGGCGAGGGAGGGAAGCTCACAGCAGTTCGAAGTGAGCATTACGAAAGGCGAAGACGCCTTCGCTCACCCTTTTGCATTATTCAGTATTAATAAACTTCTTTGCGGTGTCCTATTTCAAGAACTAGTATTATCAAAATGTCATCTTCAATACGGAAAAGAATTCTGTAGTCTCCAATGCGATAACGCCAAATACCAGCAAGAGACCCAATAAGAGGTTTACCCCTTTGGCGAGGGTTTTCAGTTTCAGCGAGCGTATTAATGTATTTCGTTATTTGTTGTTGAATTGGTTTATCGAGAATATAAAACTGTTTATGAGCCTTTGGGGATAATTCAATCCGAAATGGCATCTTTTATTTGACTCCATGGAATTGCTTTTTCTCCACTCGCCACGAATTCACAATATGCAGATTCTGCCGCGTAGTAATCTTCTAAATCCTCAAGGTGTGTAATTACGGCTTGAGTCGCATAAAATGTTTTCGTCCGACCAGTTTTTTGAGCGAGTACTGTTAAGCGCTCTTCAATTTCTGGTGGTAATCGCAATGCTAACATAAAAACCTCCAGTCTGCTATATAAGTATAGCACATAGAAATCTAGCACACAAGGAACCTATGGTGTAACCACAGATGATTTGAGGCATCCATTTGAATCTCTTCACCAAAACATTTACTACGTGGTTGAGTAGAATGAGCAGAACCGGTAAACGCTTCTGTTTCACTTATGCAACCTCTTTAATAAAGGCTACATACAACACAAAATGTACGGGACATAATCCCTTTCGTTACTTAAAACAACAGTGCTTTCGGTTGAGATTTAAATACGGTGCATCCTACGTTTTAACGTTTAAGTATTGTGATATATATTTTTATGTTAAAGGTTTACCTATCGCGTATGCAGTTCGTTTTTTTCCAATAACAGATTCTTACTGCAGTAATTATTATAGTGAAAATCACTCATTTAAAACAAGTAAATTCATCTTGACTGATGCTATCGCATGAGCTATCATTTAGTATGAAGTATAAAGAATTGGCTAATCCGCAGAATGTAAATTTTAACGATTTGCTTAAGATTTGTACGAAATTATTTGGAAATCCAAGGATCCGTGGAAGTCATCATATCTTTAAAACCCCATGGAAAGGAGATCCTCGAATAAATATCCAGAAAGATGGAAAGAACGCAAAACCATATCAGGTTAAAATGGTTTTAAATGCTATCGAGAAATTGGAGGAAGGAAATGGCACATAATTCATACATTGATAAATATACCTATAGACTCGAGTGGTCCCAAGAAGATCAAGCTCATGTTGCTCGATGTTTAGAGTTCCCGTCTCTTATGGCGCATGGTAGTAGCTCTGTAGAAGCATTGAAAGAAATTGAAGTTGTCGTTTCTGAAACAATACACTGGATGAAAGAGGATGGTGAAGACATTCCTGAACCATTTGGGTTAAAAAAATATAAAGGAAATCTAACTTTAAGAGTTCCTCCAGAAGTTCACAAAAATATTGCTATTAAATCCGCAGAAGAAGGGGTTTCTATCAATAAATATATTCTTTCAATAATTGCGTAAGTGAGCGCGATAACTCTTCTTTTCGCCTCTCCTAGTTCTCCCTCGCCGGCAGGACCGTACTCGGTCCTGATGGCTCCGGCCTTTGACTTTCTCCCACCCTAGGACGGTATTCCGTCCGAATCGTTCTGCCTCAGTCTTTAAAAAAAAGCTTCTGACCCAAAAGTGTCAGAAGCATTTATGGTTGCGGCGAAGAAGACACAGTCCTTCCATACCTTGCGGAGCTCCTCTCATGTACTTCCGGTAATTAATTGTTCCTTATAAGGAACGGGGGGCTTTTCTTTTGAACTGCGGGTTAGTTACCGCGAGTTCTTTAACAATTTACGTTTCTATTTGATGTTTTAGTTTGGGACACTGCTGTCCAAGATAATTTCACGCCCATAACTCTTTTTGCAAATGACTAATACTCGGATCGTGGACAGCGATTGGCGGCGACGATCCGGATAACCAATCAGACAGATCAATCCGCTGGAATAAAGAAACAGCGATTTCAGAAATAAAATGCGTAAAACTTTTTGTAATGCATCCAGTAGCTTTTTTAAGCAACATAAAGAGAAGGTAGACAATCATCGCAATCCATATCTGTGTTTTAACTGCATTTTCTGTCGTACCATAAAAACATTTGATTTTTAAGTTTTGTTTTATTGTTTTGAAGAATAATTCTATGCGCCATCGCTTTCGGTATATTTCTGCAACTTTTTTCGCAGTACAGCTTCTCATATTCGTAAGAAGTACAATGGCCTTTCCTGTTTCACTATCAACAGAGCGAATATGCCTGAGTTCATTTGGACATTTCTTTTCAGCTGTGTATCCGGTGAACTGAATAATTTGATCACTTGTTATTTTTTTGCTATACGTTTTTCTTGTTTTTATTACTTTGTAACTTGCATTATCTTTAAGCCTAGTAACGAAATATATAGTATCTTTGCAGAATTCTGAGAACTGAGTGTAATTATTATATCCCCTATCGAAGGTAACAAAATCGCCTTTTTTTAAATTCATTTTAAGTCCAATTGTGGTTGCATCAATGGCATACAGTTTTTTTTCTGTTAATTTACGCGCTCCCCGCTCAAGTCCAGAAAACAGTTGATAATACAAAGCCTCAAAAAAATCAGGACTATGAGTTTTATTTGCATATGAAATTGTCGAGCGCTTAACTTCATTACTAAGACCCAAGTGATAGAAAGAACGTATCTGCCCATTCAAAGCATTTTCAATACTACGCAGACCATTTTGGCCTGTTATTTGCGCGAATGCCATAACAACAAATTGATCCCAGGTATTAAAAGTTTTGCGAAATTTATCAGAATTCATAGTCCTGCAGAGTTTATCAAATTCAGGTCTCTTAACTTGTGATAGTAGTTGCCCAAGTAGTGTGTTATATTTATTCATACCCGATTTCCTTTTGTGATATGGTTTTGCGTCGTAACAAAAATATATCACGGAAACCGGGTTTTTAAAAAGTCTTATTTATCTTGGACAGCAGTGAATCATCTTATAAGAATGTGGGACGATGAAAACGCAGGATTGTAGAATATTATTAGTTCCCCTGCTTTGTTCGTGATATACTCTTATCATAAATAAATTAAGGGAACAAAAATGAAAGATGTTTTTCAATTTCGTGATTCTGTAATTGACGATTATTCGACTTTTTCACGTAGTTTTACCACAATTTCTGCACCAGATATAAAAAAAGCTGTAGACGAAGAGTATGAACTGGGTCGGTACTGGCCCGATCCTCTCATTCAACTTAATTCTAACTATAAAAAAGCTGCCACCATACCCGGCCTTTGCGCAGAAGGTCTTTTGCATCCTGAATGTGCTCAGATTTTTATGTCCGGTAAGCCTGAGGGAAATCCTCAACCGCTTACGCTTTTTACACATCAGCAAGAAGCTTTGGTAATGGCTCAAAATAAACAGGGTTATGTGGTCACAACAGGTACTGGTTCTGGAAAGAGTCTTGCCTTTTTTATACCAATAGTTAATCACATTTTACGTGCTAAAGAAGTTGACCCTAAGCCACGGACTCGGGCAATTATTATCTATCCTATGAATGCTCTTGCAAATAGTCAGTTAAACGAACTAGAAAAGTTTTTGTATGGCTACGAAAAGGGCGCTCAGCCCTTTACTGTCAGACGGTATACGGGGCAGGAACGCACAGAAGAGCGCGATAGTATCGCGCAAAACCCTCCCGATATTTTATTAACTAATTTTATGATGCTGGAATTACTCCTGTCACGGTATCAGGAGCGAGACTTCAAGGTTATAAGTAATTGTGACTTGCTCGATTTTCTTGTGCTGGATGAGTTGCACACATATAGGGGAAGACAGGGTGCCGATGTGGCTATGCTTGTTAGAAGACTTAGACAGCGGCTTCACGCAGATAATTTGATATGTATTGGAACTTCGGCGACTATGTCGAGCATCGGTAGCGAAGACGAGCAAAAAACGGTTGTAGCTCAAGTGGCTAGCCGCCTGTTTGGTGCGAATATAACCCGCCAGAATGTTATTGGCGAGACTCTCCAAACAGCTACAGATCCTCTATCGAGTATTGAAAGGGTTACTCCTCTACTGGCGGGACGAATAGCTCAGGGTGAAGCATCTTGGGGCTCTCTCGAAGAGTTTTTCGCAGATCCTTTAACTATTTGGGTCGAAAGAACTATTGGTATTAAATTCGATGGGCTTGGAACACCAAAGAGAGCTCATCCTATTTCGCTCAACGAGGCTGCTAAGATTCTTGCCTCGGATGCAGGTGTAAGTGAAAGTGAAGCAGAAGAAGTTTTGCAAAAGTTTCTGATTAGCGCTCATGCTCAAGCGGATGCTCATGGTCGAAAACCATTCGCTTTTAAGCTTCATCAATATATTAGTGGTCCTGGTAAGGTTTTGTGCACACTTGAGGAACCCGGAAACCGTTTTGTTACACTAGACGCACAAAGGTATGTTCCTGGACGTGAAAAAGAAGATGTTCGCCTGTACCCGACTTATTTTTGTCGTGAGTGTGGGCTAGAGTATTTTCCTGTTCAAAGAATGCATGCCCGTTGGTTGCCTCGGGCTATTGACGATCCCATTCCAAAAGGAAAGGAAAGTGATTTTGGCTTTTTAGTTCCTCAAAAAGAGAACTTTGAATATGACGGAAACATAGAAACCCTTCCAGATTTCTGGATTGATTGGAATGCTTCTTCTGTAAGAGTAAAAAAGAATTATGCCACAGCCGTTCCTATTTCCTATGAACTCAATGCACGGGGTGAACGAGGTTCTGTTCCGTTTTGGTATATTCCTGGGTTTATTCGGTTTTGCCCATGTTGTGGGATGGTACATGAATCTTCTGGGAAGGATTTAAACCGTCTTACAGGTCTTTCGGGGGAAGGGCGCTCTTCTGCTACCACTGTAATTACGCTCAGTATTTTACAGAAACTCTTTAGTGAAGATCTTTCTGGAAGTTCGCATGACCCACGAAAAATGCTCGGGTTTACAGATAATCGCCAAGACGCAGCATTACAATCAGGGCACTTTAACGGCTTTGTTTTTCTTGTATTAGTAAGAAGTGCTTTGCTAGCTGCCCTGAAAGAAAGCCGTGGTGTTCTTAATGAAGAACAACTTGCAGAACGAGTGTTTCTTGCCCTTGGCTTTGATAGCAATGATCCATCAGTTAAAACTGAATACCTACAGAATTCGAGAGCTATTGGCATCAATTTGAGCGATGCGCACCGTGCCGTTAAATTTGTTCTTGGGTATCGTTTATTACGAGACCTTCGTAAAGGCTGGCGACATAACAACCCTCCCCTTGAACAGCTTGGTTTGCTCGAAATTGGTTATACCGGTCTTGCAGAATATACTGCAGATGAACAGTATTTTTCCAAAACTGACGGAATTGTCGGCTTGTTATCTCCGCTTGCACGGAAGGCTCTGTTTACTCTTATATTTACTGAAATGCGTAAGAACTTGTGTATTGATTCCCGCTATCTTAATCAAGCAGAACAGGAACAAATGAAGAATACCGCATTTAATCATCTGCTAGAGCGTTGGAGCTTTGGTGCCGACGAAAAGCTTACTACTACTCGTTATTTAACGCTAAACCCAATACCGAAAAATACCCGCCATGGTGATGATATTCTTGTAAGCGGAGGAACTCGTTCTCGACTTATTCGGAATTTAAAGCGGGCAGAATTTTGGAAAACGACACCCTATGGTGAAGCCATTTTACGGTGGAAAGGAGATGATCTCGTAGAAATTGTAGAAACTGTTCTTGAAAAAGCTCAGGAATATGGGTATGTCACTCAAGTCGAGATCAATAATACTACTGTTGGATGGGCGTTAAATTCGAGTGGAATGGAGTGGGCCTTACCAAACGTATTACCTGCAGAAGAAGAAAATAAGTCAAATATTTTTTATAGAGAATTATATCAAAGTATTGCCGATACCCTTCAGAGTCCTGTTCATTTTCTTTTTGAGTATGAATCTCATGAACATACGGCTCAAGTAGACTCATTTGATCGCATGGATTTAGAAGCTCGCTTTCGCTTTACTGCAGAAGATAAAGAGTGGTGGAAAGCAAATCACGCGGGAAAAAGCGAACTGCAACGCTTGCCTGTTTTATATTGTTCGCCAACAATGGAATTGGGAGTTGATATTTCATCTCTTAATACCGTGTATATGCGCAACGTGCCTCCAACTCCTGCTAATTATGCCCAACGTAGTGGTCGAGCAGGTCGTTCCGGGCAACCTGCTCTCGTAGTGACTTACTGTTCGTCGTTAAGCCCTCACGATCAGTGGTTTTTCAATCACAAACGAGAAATGGTTCATGGTATGGTCAAGCCTCCATCTCTTGATCTTGCAAATCGTGAGCTCATAGAAAGCCATCTTCATGCAATCTGGATTTCATCTCTTAAAATTGAACTAAACAGTAGTATTTCAACTCTTATTGAACGGGATAATGAAAGCTATCCCTTAATTCCTCAACTAGAGGTGCGAATACATGATCCCCATATTGCAACTGAAGCTCTTGAAAACGCAAAAATTATGATTGAACAGCTCAAACCTTTTATTGCCCAAGAGGCGCCTTGGCTGACTGAGGCCTATATAGAAACCGTTATAAAAAATGCTCCAGATTCATTTGATAAAGCATTTGACCGCTGGCGAAATCTTCACCGAGCGACAATTACTCAGATAAACCAAGCTGCACAGATAAGCGCTGGACACGGATATACAGCGAGTGACAAAGCAAGTGCGCTTAGACGATTTCACGATGCTACAAGGCAATTAGCGGTTTTAGAAAGCGAATATGCATCTCAGAATTCAGACTTTTACACCTTTCGCTATCTTGCAGGGCAAGGGTTTTTACCGGGATATAACTTTCCCCGTTTGCCTCTTATGGCCTGGATACCCTCTCGAAAAGCCTAT
>DATFIA010000181.1:0-3617 GCA_035270545.1 Treponemataceae bacterium | reverse complement strand
GGGGGAAAAGGAAACTTTGTTGTCACTGCTAAAAACCCCACAGGCCCTTGGTCCAATCCCGTCTGGCTCGATGCTCCTGGAATAGATCCTTCCCTTTTCTTCGATACAGATGGATCCGCTTGGTACATAGGAACTCGGCCTGCTCCAGAGGGTCCCTCTTACGACGGTAATTGGGAAGCCTGGGCTCAGCCTTTTGATACCGAAAAGCTCTGCCTTTTTGGAGAATCCGTTGGTCTTTGGCGAGGAGCCCTACGCGATTGTATTTGGCCCGAAGCTCCTCATATTTATAAAGTAGGCTCTTGGTACTACCTTACTATTGCAGAGGGAGGAACCGGACTTGACCATGCAGTGTCTGTTGCACGCTCTTCATCTATAACTGGTCCTTGGATAGGAAAACGCTCTAATCCAATTCTCACCCACAGGAACCTTGGCTCTCGTGCACAGATAACAAACGTGGGTCACGGAGATCTCTTCGACGATTGTGAGGGTAACTGGTGGATGGTCTGTCTCGCTTCTCGCCCTCGCCCTTCTCTCGATGGAACTGGACGCGTTTCAAATTTAGGAAGGGAGACCTTTATCGTTCCAATACACTGGGAAGAGGAATGGCCTTTTGCTTCTGCCAAAACTGGTCATATAGAAGATTGTTATGAGGGGCTAAACCTCGATCTATCTGCTGCTCAAGAATCTTTTGGGGAATCCATTATAGAATACTTCGATAACGAAAAACTTCCTCCTTACTTTCTCTTTCTTCGCACTCCAGTCGAAGGTTCTTGGACTTTAAATCCTATAAAAGGAACACTAGACCTCTCTTGTCAAGCTGCAGATCTCTCCTCTAACGATCCAGTCTCTTTTGTAGGAGTACGTCAATGCCACTTTAATTGGAGACTTTCTGCTAGGGTTTCTCTCAAATCTTCCCACCAAGGAGACAGCGCCGGACTTGCCATACTACAAAGTGAAACCTTTCAGTATCGCTTTGAAATCTTCGCTTCTAAAGAAAACGGCACTGCTGACAAACTGCGGATAGTGAAGGTTGCAGGAAAGGCTGCTGAAATTCTTTTCGAAGGTCCCCTCGATGAGTCCTGGGGAACAACTCCAGTCCTTTCAGTTTCACAGATTAATCAATCTCTTTCTTTTTTTGTTGGAAAAACAAAAATAAATCTTACACGCATTCCACTCGAAGCCGACGCGTCGATTCTCAGTACCGAAATTGCAGGCGGTTTTGTTGGAACCACTCTAGGCATGTATGCCTCCGGCAATGGTGCAAGTTGCTACGGTGACTCATATTGTTGTGGCAGTGGAATATTTTCGCAGTTTGAATATCATCCTTTGGAGTCATAATGAAACCTCTTATTAAAGGAGCCTTGATTGCTATGTTACCCTTAGTTTTATCTTGTGCATCTTGTAAATCAAAAAGTGTCTCTCATCCTGCTAAGTCTCTTTCTTCAGCGTATTCCACCTACTTCGACATTGGAGCCGCTGTAACAGCTGGTGAATGGGGCTTTGACTCTCTCACTCATTATCCGGCTTCTCTTTTAGCTGAGTTTTCTTCTCTCACAGCAGAAAATTGTATGAAACCAGACGCTCTGCAAAAAACCAAAGGCTCATTTACCTGGAGTTTTGGCCAGCGTCTCGTAGATTATGCAAAAGAGAACAATAAACGCCTAAGAGGACATACCCTTGTGTGGCACAATCAAACTCCAGATTGGATGGCAAAAAATGCCTCTTCAAAAGAAGAAGCACGTGAGAACATGAAAGTTCACATAGAAACAATTCTCAAAAAATGGGATGAAAAAGATATTTACTGTTGGGATGTCGTTAATGAAGCTATTAACGACGGAGCGGCAGAAGTGTACCGAAATGATAGTCCCTGGTTCAAAGTCTATGGCGGGCCTGAATTTATTCGAGATGCGTTTATTTTTGCACGCTCGGCAAATCCAAAGGTTAAACTATTATACAACGACTATAACGTTGTAAATCAGCCAAAAAGAAATCACATTGTTACAATGATTAAAGAGTTAAAACTTATCGAAGACGGCTTAATTGATGGAGTAGGAATACAGGCGCACTGGAATCTTGATTGGCCCTCTATTAGCACAATAGACCAGACCATAAAAACATTTGCAGCGATGGGTCTCACGGTTCACATTACCGAACTCGATATTAAAACAAAAGAAAACCAACAAGGTCTTCTCGAAAAACGCTATCGCGAAATATTTGAGGTCTTTAGAGCGAACGCAGACCATATTGAAAGTGTCACTTTTTGGGGAGTTGCAGATGATCATACATGGCTTACCGATTTTACAAAATATGTGAACTTTCCATTTCTTTTTGATGTTGAAGGGAAACCAAAATCTTCCTATTTTATAGTAAGAGATTTCGCACTAAACCATGAGGGAAAATAAGATGGTTTTTGAACCCGTTATGAGAACTGATGAACATCATGTATTTAAGCACGCACAACTCTTGGAACTTTCAAATAATAAAGACATTGACGTGGTCTTTCTAGGAGATTCTATAACAAGAAGATGGGAAGATAATATCGACCTGTGGAATACGTATTTTTCATCTTTTCGCCCTGCAAACTTCGGTGTCGGAATGGATTGTGTGCAGCATATAAAATGGCGATTACTCAATGGTGAACTTGACGGCATGAACCCCAAGGCTCTAATTCTTCTCGCTGGAACGAATAATCTTGACACCAATACAGCTTCCGAAATTGTGGAAGGTATTGGAGAATTGCTAGAGATTGTGCAAAAAAAACTTCCCAAAACAAAGGTTCTTTGCCTTGCTATTTATCCTCGCGGGCCTGATGAAAATGGAATTGATTATAGTGAAAAAATATTGGAAATAAACAAAGCTCTTGCCGAATTATGTGTTGCAGGGGGCTTTTTTTTCGCAGATATCGGTAGTTATCTCCTTGGTAGAGATGGCGAGGTACAAGAACATCTGCAGCCCGACGGTCTTCATCCTAATCATGAAGGCTATGCAATTCTCGGCCCTGTTCTTGCCGATATTATAGATAAGCTTCTCTATAGGGCTTCTTTACAAGATAGATAAACACAAAAAATGGAGCCAGCCATTCAATGGATTGGCTTTATCTTTTTTAAGATCCTGCGTTCCAACTTTCTGGTGGGCCCAAACAGCTCGGGCGAAGTCCACCCAGATCAATAGTAATGCGCTCAAGAACTAATCCCGGACTAATCATAAAGACCCGTATCACATGAGGACCAGGATTAAAAATTTTCATAACCGCAAAGACCTGTCTTTCATTTTCTATAACACTTTGTTCCCAGTCTTCATTTCCATTTGTAACTTGATACTCTTTGGGAACCACAACAAGTATCTGTGGATTTCCTTCGTCAAGACTAACTCCAATAGAAACATCTGTTCCTGGAATAAAATTTAGTGAAGGTGAAAGTCGTAAAATAAGATGTGCTTCTCCTGTATGAAAAAACCATGTTTTATATTCGAGATAGGGCATTTCAAAATTTCTCGTTGGTTCTTCTGTGTTCACTCTAGAAGAACTTAAAGCCCCGCAAGCCCTCATACCAGACAAGGTTTTTCCAAACCCTTTTATTAAAGTCCATCCATTATTTTCAAATCTAACATTTTTAGTA
>DATFIA010000180.1:0-5266 GCA_035270545.1 Treponemataceae bacterium | reverse complement strand
ACTTGCTTTGGGGCAATTCTTGAAGTGGCATATGAATTAAAAACTACGACACCCAGCTGGTTTATAGGCTCTGAAGGAATCACACCTGCAAATGGTTGGGATTACACGACTTTATTTAACATTTTTTTAAACGGTTCACTTTCTTCATCTGCTTTTTGTGATTCAGCTCTTAATCAATTTAGCACACAATACAGCGGTGTCCCAAACTCAACAATTTCGAAAATTGATCTTTCAAAGGTTGGAGCATTACAGCTTTCTTTTGAATCCTTTGCCGCGACACTCGCATCGACTATTACCACTTCCACAATCCGGGATTCAGTAAGGTCCACGATCATGACCACCGTAAAATCGTATTGCTTCCCTTCGGGACAAAGCGATATGTACATCGATATATATGATTTTGCTGAAAAAATGAAAAACACTGTTCCAACCTCTGCTGCTGCTGTTCAGGCTGCCGTCAATGCGGCTGTAGTATCTTCATGGTCAAGAGAAGACGGAGATACCAGCAGAAAAATAGGAATATATTATTCACCTCTTCTGCAACCCGGAGTGGTAAACCCGCCGCATCATATAGATTATACCAAAGGAAGCCTATCAATGAGTCAAAGCCGTTTCGTTACAGATTCCACTAACTGGGTTCCAAATTCCGTTCCGAAGTCTACCAGTTTTCTGGACAAGATCTTTTACTGTAGTGCGTGGTGAGGATATATATGATGAATAAAATAAAGAAAATTGAAAAACAAGGGGTTATAGCAATGAAAAAAGATACAAGGTTAATCAGGCTGTTGTTCATCGTTGGTTTATTCTTTGCAAGCGGTTTTATTACTGCACAAGACACTAAGGTTGTAGAATCCTATAATTTTGAGAAAAACACAATGGAATACAAGGAATATCAGGATATACACCAACATTCTGATCCTGGTTTTATTCTTGAACTCAAAAACGGAAAACGAATAGAGCGGAGTTCAAGCCAGGAAGTTTATATTATTGAAAACGGTTGGGCAACCTTTGCGGAAGAACCCGAAGCATTCAAACAAGGTAACCATGCACTTGTATTAGTAGCGAATAAAGTAATCGCTGTTGAGATACAAAACAGCATGTTGACTGGCAATGTGTACCTGTATGAGACCTATAGAAATGTCGCAGATAATCATAATTATTTCTTTGACAGTTTATTGGTTCATAATTGCACAACCGGTGTAAATTATGATAATACAGGTAGACATGAGTATAAAATTGACTGTCATTCCTCATCTTGTTCATCAAGCTCATCCTATCAGGGTGGCGGTGGTGGCAATCACGAGACACCAAAACCTCCTTCCAAATGTGGTGGTTGTGGACATGAATCTTGTACATGTGTCGCTAATGCACAGGCAAACTTGGAAAAAGCAAAAGAAGTAAAAAAAATACCGCAATCAGAAATTGAAAGATTAGAAGTAATTCTAGAAAGTGCTAAAAAAAATTCAGCTGATAAAACAAATACTACAAAGTCTGAAAAAGGTGGTGATCCGGTTCGGATAGCGACTGGTGAATTTATCGTTGAAGAAACAGATTTTATCTTTAGCCGTCTTTACACGAGTCAGCAACAAGAGGCGGGTTCCCTTGGAAAAAACTGGAGCAGTAGTCTGGATTCAAGGCTGATTAGAGGTATTACAAGCGGTGCGCGGGAAAGCGTACAAATAATACATGAAACAGCTATTGTACCAATTACTGCATCATATAATAGCAATCTAAATTCTGCTAAATATAACTCTGGTGTAATGGAATCTGTCAATTCAATAAAGACGATTCTTGAAGAAGCAACCCAACAATGGGAGTCTTTAAAAAAAACAGCAGATGAAGCCGATATACTTAGGTCATTGAATATAAAAGTTCGCTTACATGGACTTCCAATATGTTTTGAACAGACTGGTAATGGAACAATAACGATTATCACTGAGAATGGCTCTCCAATATTATTTAAATATATTGGTTATGGAATATGGGCACCCGTAGATACAATATTAGCAAAAACCACTTTACTTAAAAGTGTTAATGGAAAAAATTCGGAAAGCGCTGAGGGATTTATTTTATCCGAAAAAGGTGGAGTAAAAAAATATTTTGATAAATATGGATTGTTAAACTATATTGAAGATAGAAATGGAAACAAAATAATTTTTACTCGAAATCAGTCTACCGGAGTTATTCAATCCGTTGACACAAAACAAGGGCAATATATTTGCACTTATGATGGACTGTATCTTAAGAGCATTTCTGGACCGGGAAATCAGACAGTTTTATTTCAATATACCAACGGATTTCTGACAAGCGTAACAGATACAGATGGAGACACTGTTAACTATGAGTATATAGAAGGGCAAATGAGTCGCATAATAAAGCCAGGATTAAACAGTTTCATTACATTAACCTATAATGATGTTGGATCCAATGGACGAAAACTTGCAACACGTACAAGTCATGAAGAGGGAGACTGTGAAAAATTCGATTACTATCCAGAGGAAAATAAAACTGTATATACCAATCATTCAGGAATCGTAACGATTTATTATTACGACGGCTCTAATCGAACAATCCGTGAAGATTCTTCGGACGGGACTTCATCTACCTATGTATATAACGATGTAACTGGTTATTTGGAATCTCAATCTAAGTTCAGTGCAAACTATCACTATGATACTATTATCTACACCTATGATAATATTGGAAATAAAACGAAGGCACTCTACAGTGATAATTCTAGTGATAATTGGTCATGGAATGAGTTCTGCCAGATGACATCATATACCGACCGTGATGGTTTTCGAACTGAGTGGGATTATGATACAAAAGGGAATTGTACCTTTATCTATACATATTCAACGCCGATATCAAAACAGAAAGTATTTACAGCAACTTATTTTGATGACGGTAGGTTGAAGACAAGTAAAAAAGGGAATCAGGAAGTCTATACGTATTCTTATGATAATGCAGGTAACCTTAAAGAAAAAAGTATTGTTATCAATGGAAATACAATAAAGGAACATTGGATAAGCGATCCGGTAGGAAGGATTCAAAAATATACTGATGGTGAAAATAGAACATGGACCTATGAGTATCCCAAGAAATCCAAAAATGCAAACCGACTAGTAATTGAAAAAACACCTGACGGACTTGAAAAAATCTATGAATATAATAACCGAAAAGATCTGGTAAAAATATCAGAAAAAGATACTTTCAGTTTAGAACTTCGCACAACAGTTATAGAATATGACCGACGACATCTTCCTATAAAAATAACTAATGGAAACGGAGACATTACGGAGTATACCTATAGAAAAGATGGAAAAATAGAAAGCCTCAAAGAAGGCGTTTGGAAACAAGAGTTTACATATAAGGAAATTGATGGCAGACTCGAAACTATAAAAAAAAGTATGAACGGAAGCTTAGAAACGTATACTGAAACCTATACCAATGTACTAAATAGCACCGGTGAAATACACAGACTTTCACGTCCTGGACCACACAATATGTCAATTGCTACTGACTATCAGTATGACTATTGGAATAGAATAACCTCTGTAGAGAATGCTGCTGAAGAAAGATCTACTAGAGAGTTTAGCTTTGCAGGTCGTCTACTCCGTGAACAAACAGCATCCGGTGGATTTATTATATATACATATAATGATTCTGGCCAGCTCATTAATATTGGAAAAGAAGATCAAAAGGCCATAGCCGTAACCTACAACTCGGACGGAACAATTGCGACAAAAACAGACAGAAATAATGTAACTACTACTTATGAATATGATGGCCGCGGCCTTATTGTCCGAGAATACACCCTAGCTGGTGAAAAAATTTATATCTATGACAAGATAGATCGAATCATACGTTTGGAGATAAACACGAAAAACACTGCAATTCAAGGAGAAGGGACTTCATTCACAACGTGGGATTACAATGATGAGGCTCGAACTATCAAAATTACTGAAGGAGATCTCTACGAAACAGTATGGGAAAAGAACGCTTGGGGCGAAATAATAAAAAAAACTGATAGTGAAGGAAATACATTTTCATGGGCCTACTATGGAAATGGAAAACTAAAATCTGCTATTGACGCCTACGGTAAAGTTACTTCTTATACCTGGAATGCACTCGGAAAAATAAATACCATCACCAACCCTGACGCCACAGTTGAAAACTACGAATATAACCACTTAGGCTACGTAATCAGAGTTTCCGATGCACTTGGAGAAAAATGGAAGGGAACATACGATGAGGCTGGTCGCCTCAAAAGCGAAACTGGGCGTCCAGGAATTGACAAAAAATACACTTACGATGAACTTGATCGCATAATAAGCGTAAGCTCAGGCGGTGAAATAATCGAAAAATATGCATACTCTACACGCGGAACTGAAATACACTTCACCGATGGAAAAGGCGATACATACACATATACAAAAGATGAATATGGTGAACTTATATCTGAAAAAAACAGAAATTCAGATATGCGAAGTTACAAGTACGATTTTGAAGGACGTCCGGTAATTCTATCTCAATTCTCTGGAAAAGTAGAAACAACAAATTATGATGATAACACGCTCAAAATAACAACAACATATGAAGACCAGACGACTACTGTTATCACAAAAGATTACGCTGGTAGAATTACTCAGGTCAAGGGCAGCACAGGAACAATTAGTTACTATTATAATGCAGCTGGAAAATTGATACGACAAAACGATGAAAAAGCCGGAGAAGAAACAGTTTATAAATACGATGGCGCAGGACGTAAAATAAAAATGGATAGTGGCAACCGGGAAGTGAGCTATCGTTATGGAAAAAATGGAGAAATAGTTACCGTAGAAGATAATAAACAACGCCTGTATGTAAATTTCAAATATGACATAATGGGTCGTGAAATAAGTCGTATTTATGGGAACGGCGTTTTGCAAGAAACCCAATATGATGCAATTGGACGCACGGTGATGATTAGAGAAATCTCAGCAACTCGAGAACTCATCCGCGCGGAAGCCTATCTTTACGACTACTTAGGACGAAGAAGCCACAGCGTAGACGAAAGAGGAAATGTGACCCGCTACGAATACGACAGCCAATCTCGACTGAGTAATGTAAGGTATCCTTTCAGCGAAGAAAAGTCCCTAACTGATAAAAAGGAGGCTCAGGAAGCCGGTAATATATTTTCGATAGAACATGGAAAAGCTGAATGGTATCAGTTCACGAATATTGAAAGTCAAGAACTTCGAGAAGTACTCAATCTCGTCTCGCC
>DATFIA010000179.1:0-9976 GCA_035270545.1 Treponemataceae bacterium | reverse complement strand
CGAATCTGCAATGATTTGGGACATTCTTATTGATAATAAGAATGGTTCATTTGGCTTCAATTCATTAGACGGCTTCATCCGCTGTGGTAGTCTAGATGTGTCTTCATTGGTAGTAGGCGGAGAAGATCTCGCCATGAAGGTTCTTTTAGGTGGTGGTGATAACTGTTCCCTAACAGAAACACCCAAATCGGGAAGTGTATACACTGTTGCCATAATTATTGACCAGGCAAAATCTGTAGCTGATGGACGCTATACTATGCTAGTAGATCTCAAAACACTGGGAACTGAAGACTGGGCATTTGAAGTACCTGCGTCAGTATTTATTACTGGTGACGTCACCGGTGGTTGGAACGAAAATGACGATGCTATATTACGTCCCTCTCTTACCGTTGCAGCTGCAGCAGCGACCTATGAATTTACTGCTGGCGCTGATGGTTCACAAGGTTTTAAAATCTCGTTAAAAGGTGACTCCGGATGGGACGGACTGGTTGGCTTTGGTAGTGTAGTAACTACTGGTACTACTATTCCTCTAGTTGATGATGGCGGAAATATATCCTTTACGGCAGTGAAAGATACTGTCTATGTTCTAACTATTGCTTTCCCTGCAAGTTATGTAGCAGACGGAAAGCCTGTTGTTACTGTAACTCTCGCTCCGTAACTCTTTCTCTTAATGGTTCTATCGCGGGCGTAAGCCCGCTTGCAAGAGCGTTCTTCATTTTAGAGGGAGTACTGTTAGTATTCCCTCTTTTTTTATTTTTGGAGGATTTCGTATGAAAAAAACACTGCGTATTTTGGTGTTGTTTCTTTTTTGTCTGTCTTTTACATCTGGGGTCTTTTTTTCCTGTAGTAGTACAACTCCAAATGTAGATGAATCTGGAGAATCTGCAATAGCGCATCTTTTTGAATGGACTGGTCGCCAGGACTATCAAAGCCCAGATCATGTGGATATTGAACCTTCAGCACTCGTTAATCAATCAAAAGGACTTTCGGATGACTGGTATGTTGATTCGTCCTTTTATCATATTTGGGTAAAATCTTTTAACGATTACGACGGAGATGGGGTAGGTGACTTTAGAGGAATAACGGCAAAATTAGACTACATAAAAAATGAAGTAGGTACAGATGCTATTTGGCTCTCACCTATTTTTGACTGTTCTGGCAAGGGTACAAAGGCCAGTTACAATATGCACGGCTACGACACAACAGATTACTACAATGTAAACGACTACTTTGGAAACATGGAACACCTCGAAGAACTACTGAGCGAAGCTCATGCGCGGGGCATGAAAGTAATTTTCGACTTCGTTCCCAATCATACATCAAACAACCATCCATGGTTTTTATTATCATCTAAAATGATGCAAAACAAAAAAGACTGGTACATGTGGAATAACCAAAAACTTCCATGGAGTCCAATGGGAAATGCAAACACATGGAACTTTAATATAGACCGACAAGCCTATTATTACGCTCCTTTTTCGAACGGCATGCCCGACTTAAACTTTCGGAACTATGAAGTTCGAGAAGAAATGAAAAATGTGGTGCGATTTTGGTTAAACAAGGGTTTTGATGGTGTTCGTATAGATGCAGTTCGGTATCTCATAGAGGAAATGGATGCTAATGGAAAGGTGACAACGGCCGGATTAGTTGATACAGAAAGCTCTCACGATTTTTATAGCGAATTGCGCACAAGTGTCATAGACGAATATGCAGAACTTGGCTCTCCAAAGTTTATGGTTGGCGAGGCTTGGATTAACAACGATCCTAGGCGTCTTGATCGTTATTATGGGTCTGAAGAAAAGCCAGAATTTAATATGCTGTTTGATTTTGATTTTTCAGGGAAAGTTGCAATGGGTTTGCATTCTCGGAATTTACAATTATTTGATTATCGCAAAACAGAATCGGTAACAGGAGGTCTTCCTTCTCGCTCTGCAGTTTTTTTGAGCAATCATGATAATGTTGCGAGTAGACCGGGTTCAGTGTATAAAACAGAGCCTTTGCTCCGTCAGTCTACTGCAGTTTCTTTGCTCTTTCCTGCTACACCCTTTGTGTATTATGGAAATGAAGTTGGTCAGGAAGATCAGGAAAAACTGATAGGGCAAGATCTTCGTCTTCGGTATCCCTTAGACTGGGCGGCTATCGAGAAGCAAATGAGCGAGTCTAATTCGCTTCTTGCATTGCATAAAACTATTTTATCTTTACGAGCGAAACATACTGCATTAAGGCGAGGAGCATATACTCGTCTTCAAGTAACCGGCGATGCTTCTGTTGCGGCCTACTCTCTTTCTTACGGGAATGAACTTTTGATTTGTGTTTTTAATGTCTCTGGATCAGAAACCACAGCTACTTCTGTTCGCGTTCCAGATAATCAAGATAGAAGTAAAATTCGTAATTTGCTTGATTCAGATACAACAAAGGCCACTTCAGTAAAGTTTGAAGACTCTAAGCTAAATTTGGGAAGGCTTATGCCACACTCATTCTCTGTGTATAAAATAGAAAATTGAATAAATGTGCAGTTTACTAAATAAAACACTCGAATAATTGGGAATAACGTAATATTTTCATTGCGTTATTCTTGAATGTGCTGTTATACTGTTACTAAACCGGTTAATTAAACCGCTTTAGTTTTGAGGGGGATAAACTTGAAAAAAAATAAAATTTATACAGGATGTATGCTGGCAGCAGTTTTTTTGCTAGTAGCTACATCATGTGGGACTGCTCCTGCAGCATCCGTTGTTTCTGCGAAAGGCCTAGTTTCCGGAGTTCCTGGAACATTTGAAAATGCAGCACCTGCAGGGCTTCCGGCAGTAATTGCATTGAATAATAAATTAAATCCTTCAGATGATGAGCTCGTTATCTATTATATTCGCTCAGACAAAGCGTATGAACCATGGGCTTTGTGGCTTTGGGCTCTTCCTGGCGGAGACGGAGCAACTGCTTGGCCAAATACTCAAAACTGGAAAGTAGAAGATGGCATTGGCTATATGCGCTTTAAACTTGACGGTTCGGATCTTGGAACGCCTCCTGTGGGTAGTTCTGGTCAACTAGGCCTTATTGTTCGCCAAAAAGGTGGTTGGACAAAAGATGGTGATGATGATCGCGTATTTGATAGTAACGTTTCCAACGTAATTGCCATATTTTCTGGCGATGACAATACTTACGCTGCAAAAGAATATAAGCCAAAAGCGCTTAGTGCTACGCTAGCTTCTCAAACAGAAATTCAAGTTCTTTTAAGTGGTCGTTATGGGCTCGACAAAGATGGTGGCTCTTCTGGGTTTACTGTGGAGTCTTTGACTGGCAAAAAATATCCTATAGCTCGTGTCGTAAATGCAGAAAGCCCCAATAACACAAATTATAATTATGCTCGACGGGTAATTATTACTTTGGGCGAGCCAGTGCAAGCCGCTGACGCTCTTTTATTAAAAAACGCAGTGTTCGAAGGCGACAAGCAGATAGATGGCACTCAACTTGCTGTTGAAATGGCAAATTCGACTGTTCCTGCAAAAACAGCCATTCTTGGCGCAGAATACACATCTGCTTCAAAATCTGTTTCTTTTACCTTATGGGCTCCAACCTCTTCTTCTGCATTGGTAAACTTGTATAAAAAAGATCTTGCTACTAAACCAGATTACAGCATTCCAATGATTTTAGATTCTAAAACAGGAGTATGGTCTGCAACGTTTAAAGATGTTGATCCTGATGGATTCTTTTATGACTTTACTCTAGCAAATGCAAAAGGTTCAGTTACGGTTCTTGACCCTTATGCAAAATCTATGGCTGCGTATAGAAATACCGGTGGCTCGGGTCGTGCTGCTATAATAGATATGAACAGTCCTAGAGCTCTTCCTGCTGCGGGTATGAATGCTAACTATGTATCTCTTAAACAGCGAGAAGATGCCGTTATTTATGAAATGTCTGTTCGCGATTTCACCATCAGTCCTGATTCTGACGTGATGGCGCCCAAAGGTACATACAAGGCTTTTATTGAAAAAATACCATACTTACAAAGCCTCGGTATTACACATGTTCAATTAATGCCTGTTGTTAATTTCTATTTTACAGATGAAACAGACCAGCGCTACGAAGATTCTGGAACGGTAAGCAATAATAATTATAACTGGGGCTATGATCCTCATAATTATTTTACTCCAGAAGGCTGGTTTTCTTCTGATCCAACAGACCCCTATTCTCGTGTTGCTGAACTTCGAGAATTAATTAACGAATGTCATAAAGCAGGCATTGGAGTTCTGTTAGACGTTGTGTATAACCATATGGCAAATACAACCTTCCTTGATGATATTGTTCCAGGTTATTTTTTCCGAACAAATGCACAAGGCAAATTTACTAGTAATTCAGGTTGTGGTAACGACGTTGCCACAGAGCGCGGAATGGCTCGAAAACTTATTGTAGATTCTGTTCATCATTGGGTATCCGAATATAAAATAGACGGATTCCGCTTTGATCTTATGGGTCTCATGGATAGTAAAACCGTACTCGACGCATACGCAGTCGCTAAGACTTTGAATCCGGATGTGCTTTTTGAAGGCGAAGGCTGGAAAATGTACAACGGTGAAATTGGTACTGTCGGTATGGACCAAGCCTATATGACCAAGACAGATTCTGTATCTGTTTTTAATGACGAAATCCGCGATCTTTTAAAAGCTGGTGGTTTTAATGAGGCTGGTAGAGGATTCCTTACTAAACAAGGACCTGATACGAACAAATTGTTCAAAAATTTACTTGGACAGCCCCAGGCTAATTACAAAGCCGATGATCCAGGCGATAACTTACAGTATCTAGTCGCTCACGATGGTTTGACCTTGCACGATAGTATTACTCATAACGCAAAACTTGACCCATCAGACCCTGCTCAAAAAATTGAAATTGCCAAAAGAATACGACTTGGTAACTTTATGCTTATGACCAGCCAAGGTGTGGCTTTTATGCACGGTGGTCAGGAAAGAGGGAGAACAAAGCCTAATTTCAAGAATAGCCAAAATGAGTCAGTTGGGAATTTTGTTCGTAACAGTTACGATTCATCAGATTCAATTAATCAAATTATATGGAAACTAGATTCTGAGCAAACGAAGATATTTTCTCATATGCAAGGGATGATTGCTCTTCGACGTGCTTTTGATGTGTTCCGCATTGGTGATATGGCGAAAATTAATGCTGCCGCAACCTTGCTTTCTAGTCCAGAAGAAAACAGGCTTGCCTTGGGTTATTCATTAGACTGGACCGATGGGACATGGTTTGTGCTTGCTAATGCAGAAAACAAAACAATGACATTTAGCTTACCAGTAGATGCAAGTGGCGCAACGGTTTTTGCAGATAGTAACTATGGAAGCGTTAAAGGAATTGCTAAACCTGAAGGTCTATCTATAGAAGGAAAAGCAGTTTCTGTAGCTCCTCTTACAGGAATTGTGCTTCGAGTTAAGAAATAACGATTATTTGACTACAAAATTTGACACGGTTTACTAAATGTATTAAAAGTTAATTAACCGGTTTACTAATCCGGTTTTAATAGAAGGGTTTAGAAGGAGAGAAGAATGAAAAAATTAATTTCTGTTCTAGTTGTGGTCTCTTTGTTAACTGGTGCAGTTTTTGCAGCAGGCAAGGCAGACGCGAAAAAAGGTGGAAACATCACTTTGAAAGTATGGGAATCCGAAGGTGCTGAAAAAGACTTCGTATTATGGGCCGGAGCAGAATTCAAAAAACTGTATCCAAATGTGAGCGTAGAATATGAACCCGTTGGTTCAGTAGATTCTCGTGCAAAAATTGAACTTGATGGTCCTGCTGGAGTAGGTGCTGACGTTTTCGTTGCCCCTCATGATCATCTTGGTGCTCTTATTAATGGTGGCCATGTTCTTGAAAATACAGATCCAAACTTTAAGGATACCTATGTAGATGCTGCCGTAATTGGTTCTACCTATAATGGAAAAGTCTGGGGTTATCCACAGGCTATTGAAACCTATGCAATGTTCTATAACAAAGATATTATGAAAAATCCTCCCAAAACATGGGATGAAATTGAAGCATTTGCAAAAACATGGAACAACAAGGGTGAAAATAAATACACCATTGTATGGGAAGTAGCAAATGCCTATTTCGACTATATCTTCATGGCTGGTTTTGGTGCTCCTTTATTTGGAGTGAACGGAAACGACCGAACACAGCATAATATTAACAGCGCTAATGCTGTAGCTGGTTTGGAGTATTTCCAGAAGCTTCGCAAGACAATTCTGGACGTACCCTCTGCAGACATGAGTGGTGACTTTTGTAACTCTTCTTTCCTTGAAGGAAAAGCTCCTCTTATTATTACAGGACCTTGGAAAATTAACGATTATACCAAAGCGAACATGAACTATGGTGTAGCTGCTCTTCCTGTATTCCCAGGCCAGAAAAATCCTCCAGCATCTTTCTCAGGAATTCGCCTTGCATTCGTAAGTGCTTATACTAATCATCCAGCAGAAGCTGCTGCATTTGCGCAGTTCCTTTGCTCAAAAGAAATTCTTGCAAAACGTTATGAAATGACTAACCAAATTCCTCCTCGCAAGGACACCGTTATCTCTGATCCTTTAAGCGCAGGTATTCTCGCTCAAGCAAAATTTGCAACTCCTATGCCTACTATCCCTCAAATGGGAACCTATTGGTCCGCAATGGGCGCAGCCTTTGCTAGTATTTGGGACGGAGCACCCGTTCAAAAAGAACTAAACTCTGCAGCTGCTGCAATGGAAGCCGCTAAATAATTTAGTTTACCGTTCAGGTTGAATAACCTGTTTTCCAGAAGCACCAGTATACTGGTGCTTCTGGTTTCATAATCTGTAATGGAGTGTGCTACATGAGCCAACAGGACACTGTTATAAATGAGAACATAATTAGAAAAGCTCGAGTTGCATCGAGTTGTTTTATGGGTTTAGGCCAAATTGTATACCTAAAACAGTATTTGCGCGGGATTATGTTTGCACTCATTGAGTTTCTTATGCTGTTTTTTTGTGTGTTTGAAGCTGGTACTTTAGTACCAAACTTCAAAGGTCCAGTCATAAAAAGCCTTATTGGCCTCATCACACTTGGAGATCACCACCCGGAATTACCGGTAAAACTTCGAGATCATTCAATTTTTATTATGATTACTGGATTAATTGTTTTAATTCTGGTGATAATTTTTGCTGTAATTTATTTTTTTAATATTGTAGATGCAAAAAGATCTGCAGTTAGTATTGTCGAAAAACAACGGTTTCCTACGTATCAGGAAACTCGAAATCATATACAAGAATTTTCATTTCCTTATGTAGGACTAACGCCAATCCTAATCATGATCGCTTTTTTTACGATTATTCCCTTGGTTTTTTCTGCTTTAGTAGCCTTTACCAACTACTCATCGCCAGATCATATTCCGCCGAATAATCAGGTAGATTGGGTCGGATTAGAAAACTTTAGAACAATGTTTAATGCCTCAGAAACGAATGCCTGGTTTAGTGCCTTTGGCCGCGTAGCGGTTTGGACTATTGTCTGGGCTTTTTTCTCTACCTTCACCTGTTATTTTGTGGGTATGCTCTTTGCTATTATTCTCGTGGATCATCGAATTAAAATGCCAAATATTTTCCGTACAATTTTTATATTACCTTATGCTATTCCTACCATGTTAAGCCTATTTATCTGGCAAAACTTGTTAAATGGAACCTTTGGTCCAATAAATAGAACCTTAATACAGCTCGGTCTGCTTCAAAATCCTATCCCCTGGCTTTCAGATCCAAATATGGCTCGTGTAACGCTTATCCTTGTGAATATTTGGATAGGTTTCCCTTATAGCATGATTCTTATAACCAGCAATATGACGGCTATTCCTTCTCAGTTGTATGAAGCTTCTATAATTGATGGTGCTAATAAGTGGCAACAGTTTCGAAATATTACACTTCCTCTTGTATTATTTCAAACAATGCCAATATTAATTATGCAATTTGCAAGTAATATTAATAACTTTGGAGCCGTTTTCTTCCTTACCGGAGGAGACCCAAAAGTCAGCGATACTATTACCACTCAAGCGGGGGCTACGGACCTCTTAATCTCGTGGATATACAAACTGACGTACAATACCCCGAATATGTATAACCTTGCCTCTGTTCTTTCTATTTTGGTATTTATTGTACTCGTTCCGTTTGCGGTATATAACTTTACCCGAACAAAGTCCTTCAAGGATGGTGAAATATGAGAACTTCTATGGACGTACACAAACAACATTCGAGATCTAGCACTGTTGTCGTAACCGTGTTTTTGTACATAATTCTCGCTATTACGGTGCTTATTGTTGTTTATCCAGTCGCATTTACAATAGGAGCTGCCTTTACAGAGACGAACTCACTCGCCTCTACAAGCATAGTTCCCTGGCCATCAAAACCTTCTTTGTATCAGTTTCAACGCCTTTTGACTCCATCGAGTGAAATTGTAAAAGGAACAACAAATGTGCGTGGAACAAATTATCTCGTTTGGTATAGAAATACGCTAAAAATAGCAATTTTGAACACTCTTGTTACCTTAATTATCTGTGTTACTTCTGGATACATTTTTTCACGGTTCAAATTTAAATTTCGTAAACCTCTTATGGCCTCTATGATCGTATTGCAAATGTTTCCCAGCTTTATTGGGATGATTGCAACCTACGTTATATTGTGGAGAATTAATGGTTTAAATACTCATTGGGGGCTTGTTTTGGTCTATGCGACCGGAAGTATTCCCTTTAGTTCATGGCTTATGAAAGGGTATTTTGACACTGTCTCACGAAATATTGACGAAGCCGCTCGAGTAGATGGTGCGAGTCCTCTAACAACCTATGTGCGAATCCTTGTTCCTATGGCAAAGCCGATGATCATGTTTTTGGCTCTTACCAGTTTTACAGGTCCTTGGATGGACTTTATTTTCCCCCGTCTTATTTTGCGAAGTGATAATAAAAAAACGCTTGCTTTAGGTCTTTTTGAATTGATAAACGGACGAGCTAACGATAACTTTACAATGTTTGCCGCAGGCGCTTTGCTCGTTGCTATTCCTTTTGCCATTTTATTTATGGCTGGTCAAAAACTAATGCTTCAATCTCTTGCAGGTGATGGAGTCAAAGAATAACGTACTTTAAGGGGTTCAGTATTGTGAAAAGGTTTTCAACTAGATTTATTTTTGTAGTTTTTTTTGTCGTATTTAGCCTTACTGGTTGTGTAACGTCTTCACGTGTTTCGCTGAATCCTGAAAAAGCAGTCTACAAACTCGCTCCCATAGAGCGAGTTGCCTCTACTCCGAGCGAAGGGGTGTATTACTCTATATTTGTTCGCTCTTTTGCAGACTCAGATGGAGACGGTATTGGTGACTTTGCAGGGCTTACCGCTAAACTTGACTACTTAAATGATGGTAATGACGCTACTTCTTCAGACTTAGGAATTACTGGAATATGGCTCATGCCCATATTTCCGAGCCAGTCGTATCATGGGTATAATGTAGATAACTATTACGAAATAAATCCCGGTTATGGCACTATGGAAGATTTTGAAAAATTTCTTGTAGAAGCAGATAAGCGAGGAATTTCTGTTATTATCGATATGACTTGTAATCATTCTTCTATATATACGTCCTGGTTTATGGAATCACAAAACCCAGAAAGCCCGTATCGGGACTGGTATAGGTGGATTAAAGCTGATGATCCACGTTTCAACTTGAATCAGCAAATATGGGGCCATAAGCTTTGGAATAAGGTAGGAGACTCCTATTATTCAGGTTTATTTGAAAGAGGTATGCCAGACTTTAATCTTGCGAATCCTTTGGTACGTAAAGAATTTCAAAAAATAGCTAATTTTTGGATGGATAAAGGAGTCGATGGCTTCCGTTTTGATGCGGCCGGTCATATCTTTAATGCTGCCAAAATACCCTCCAACGAGGAATCTCAGCCTCAAGCAATAGCTTTTTGGAAAGAATATGTTGGTGCCATTAAAAC
>DATFIA010000178.1:0-5135 GCA_035270545.1 Treponemataceae bacterium | reverse complement strand
CTAAAGATTCGCTAAGCCCAAGACTACAGAGAATATTTTTAACTGTCTTTTTTGGAGAAGAGGAGCACAAGGATAAAAGCTGTGAATCGGCATTGCTGGTGGTAGAAACAGAAACGCCATTTGATACGCCATTAATAAAAGAAAGCAATGTAATGGAGATTTCATCTGCTGGTTTAAAATCTCTACTGAAATCTAAAATGCCTGGACCTGAAAGGCCTACATGTGTAAAAAGAACATCACCCTGCCGTTCAGCTATTTTTTTTCCATCTCGCCATAAAGAGATAAAGGCGCCTTGTATAGAAAACCCCGCACAAGTGGCACAGTCATAGTGAGCGGGAATTACTGGCGTAAGGGCTGGCCTGGGCTCGACAATAGAATGGCCCAAACTTTGGGAAAAAACATAACCATCGCCGGTAGAACCAGTTACAGGCCAAGAAACACCACCACAGGAAACCAGAACATACTTTGAAAAATAATGTTCTGAATTTGCAACTATTGAAAAACAAGAATTTTCATTTTCAATTTTATGTATAATTTCTGAAACCGAAGAATTATAATTAAGCGAAACGCCCGTTTTTTCACATGCAGAAATCAAAACCTTAAGCACATCCGAAGAGCGTAAGGTCTGTGGAAATATTTTTCCAGAATGAAGTTCAATTAAGGGAAGTCCATGAGATTCAAAAAAAGAGATAAGATCTGTATTAAAAAAACTACGCAAAGAAGGTGCTACAAACCGGCTTTTTTTACCATAGGAAGTTAAAAAATGGTCGATACTCCCTGTGTTGGTAATATTACATTTCCCAGAGCCTGCAACAAGAAGTTTTTTCCCAGCTCGCGTATTTTTTTCAAGAACGAGAACCTGTAAACCTGCAGCTGCTACTCGTTGGGCACAAAAAAGACCTGCAGGGCCGCCTCCTATAACAATGAGATCTATCATTTTTTATTTCTTAATTCCAGATACCTAAGAATAGCATTGCGATGTGACTCAAAGGCTATTGGTGCTGTTTGAACTTCAGAAAACGGGAGTAGTTCGAATTCTGATACTTCGTTTGGATCACATTTAATCATTTCAAAAGAACCTTCAAGACTTGCACTAAAATAAAAATCACAGGTTTTGTATAAGACGTTTTTATGTATATAGTCATTTGGCCATGAACCTACAAAAGAATTAATGGAACATTTTAGGCCTGTCTCTTCAAAACATTCTCGAAGAGCGGCATCTTCTGCCCTCTCATCGGAATCAACAAAGCCTCCTGGAAGAGAAAGCATGCCGATCCCAGGATTTTTACTCCGCACAAGAGTGAGGATCGAATTTTCTACTTCGACAATTACGCTTGCAGAAGTAGCAACATTGTGAAAATACGTAAAAAGACAGACAGGACAATACCAGAATTTATGATCCCGATACTGATAGCCGACAGACCCACAACGGGGACAATATTTTAACGAGGCAGGTTTCATAATAATGCACATCCTGAATTAAAAGACAGATATACCAATGCGGTTGCTGTTAGAGCAGCCACTAAAATAAGCACAATATGTAAAGCGGTCACCTTCCAATGCATGTACCGGGATTTCTTACCGAATCCGTAATAACGCGCTTGTATTGCTTGAGCAAGTCGCTCAGCACGGGTGAGAGTTCGTATAACCAATGGAACAAAAAGAGAAGCCAAAGTTGTAATTTTTTCTGCAATATTTTCTTTTTTCTTTAACCCCGCTCCCCTCATTTTTCTAGCAGCAATAATACGTGAAGACTCTTCCTGTAAAAGGGAAACAAAACGAAAGACAATACCTGTTACCAGGGCAGCATCTTGAACAGGGAAACGCACAATTCGTAAAGGCAACAAAAGATCTTCCATACCATACATTATCTCTGTATGTGAACAGATATGTATAAAAAGGACCAGAGGAATATAAAGAGCAATAAAGCGAATAACAAAGGTTATAGCCCTATGCATTTCTGGAAAAAAGATATACTGCAAAACCGCAAGAATAATTAACCAGGGCAATATAGAAACAATACCTTTAATAAGTTTTTTTACTGAATAGCGAGAAATAAAAACAGGAATTAATTCGATACTAATCAAAAAAACAAGAGAAAGCCACCCTCGCAACAACAAGGCTGTGGTAATTGGAATAAGGGTCAAGATATAACGCAAAAGAGGGACTAGTTTTTGCAAGGGCGTTTCTATTCGGTAGGTTTCTGGAATTGTAGTCGTACTATGTAAGTGTATAACTGAATCTGCAATATCACATTCTTCCATCCTGTTTGTTGTAAACACTACAGCTTTACCTGAATTTCGAAGTTTTTTAAGGGAAAACAATAATGCTGAGCGGCTACGAGTATCAAGGGCAGAAGTGGGCTCATCCATAAGAACAAGATCGCTGTCCATTGCAATTATTCCTGCAAGCGCTGTTTTTCGACGCTCACCACCTGAAAGAGAAAAGGTATTTCGCTCTGCAAATTCTTCATACGGAATTTGAGCCATTTCCATTGCCCAACGAACGCGAGTCTGTAATTCCTTTCCACGAAGCCCTTTGTTACGGGGGCCAAAGGCTACATCGTCTGCAACAAATTCTGCGAATAAACTGGCTTCGCTTTCTTGAACGGCAAGAGCGACGGAAGTTCCCTCGCTAAGAACACAGGACCCTGCCTCCGCGGAAGTTAAACCTGCCAAAACAGAAAGCAAGGCCGTCTTTCCGGAACCAGACTCTCCTGTAACCGCTGTAATTGTCCCAGGCATAATGTTGAAAGAGAGATCTTGCACTGGACCAAAATTTAATTTACTGCATGAAACAAGCGGTTTTAAAAAATCAATTTGTTTTACACACAAAACAGATTCTATTGCTTCTCCTGATTCTACTGCTTCTCCTGCGAGTCCCCATTCTAACATCTGTACTGAGGGTAAAGACAAAAGAAGATTAGGTGTCCCCGAAAAAACAGAAACACCGTCGTTGAGTACTAAAACAGAGTCGGCCCTACATGCTTCTTCAAGGTTGTGGGTAATATGAATAATACTTCCGCCAAGACTATGGAAATGATCTAAAAAATCGAGAAGAGATACTCGTGCCTGAGGACTGAGCATTGAAGTCGGTTCATCGAGCAAAAGTAAAGATGGATTCAAAGCAATTACACCAGCAAGAGCTAGATGTTGCTTTGTACCTGAAGAAAGATCCTGGACGGCTACATTAGAAAAGGAAGAGAGAGCAAATTGACTTAAAGACGAATTAACTCGTTCATTCATCTCAACTTGTGAAAGGCCCAAGTTTTCTGGACCAAAAGCGATATCAAGTTCAACAGTCTCTCCAACGAGCTGATCCCCTGGGGACTGAAAAACCAAGGCAGAAGGAACAAATCCTTCTTTTTTTTGAATGACTGTAGTTCCATTCTCTGGTTCTAAAAGACCTGCAATGCAGCGAACAAGAGTGCTTTTACCTGAGCCGTTTTCTCCCAAAATCGCAAGGTATCCGCCTTCTTCAAGGGCAAAACTAAGAGAAGAAATAGCAGGTTTCTCAGAACCCGGATACGTGTATGAAATATTTTCTATAGTAGCGATTGTGTTTGCTTTATTCACAAACACAACCGTATATATTATAACCCATTAGGCATCAGTTAAAACCTTTTCTCCAGGATGCCGGATTTCCCGGACCAACCCACCTATTCAAGTCAAAACTTCCGCGAAGGCTAAAAGTTATAAACTTTTTAGCTCTGCTTACTGCTTCATATGGGTCAAGACCAAAAGCCAGCCCTGCTGTTATTGCAGCAGCAGTAGTACAGCCTGCTCCATGAGTCCACTTAGTATCAATGAGTGCACTTTCAACCTGATTAAAGGCAGTTCCATCGTAAAAAATATCTATAGCAGAAGTTTGACCTAGAAGTTTAGCCCCACCTTTTATAAAAACATTCTTCGCACCTAAAGAAACTATACTCCGAGCTGCTTCTTTCATTTCATCAATGGTTTTAGGTGTTTCAATACCAGCAAGTTGACCGGCCTCAAATAAGTTTGGAGTAACGATCAATGAAAGAGGAAGAAGTTTCTGTGCAATCAAAGTATTCAATTCAGGCTGCAAAGCCTCTGTAGCGCCCTTACAAACCATAACAGGATCAAGGACGTATTTTGAAATCTGGAATTCCGAAATATACTGAGCAGCAAGCTCAACTGCATAGGCAGTACCGAGCATACCTGTTTTTAACGCTTCTACGCCAACACCGCGAAAAATGGTTTCCATTTGAGAGCGCAAAACGTCTTCACCAAGAGGAAAAACAGAATGTGACCAGTCGGACAAGGGGTCCATTGTGGCAACAAGGGTAACGGCAGCCATACCATAGACGCCATATTCTTGAAATGTTTTAAGATCGGCTTCGAGTCCTGCCCCGCCAGATGCATCGGAACCCGCAATTGTTGCAACTTTAATCATGAATTTAGCTCCTATATTAGTAAAGTATACTAAAATGAGAGTGAAAAAAAAAGAGAGTAAGAAAATTAGATCTCACTTTTATGAAATATGTTATACTTTATTATAATTATGCTTTTGTATGGAGGATACAAATGAAACGGTTACACACTTTTAGGACTACATTAGTATTAATCCTCGCTGCTGCAGTTTTTTTTGCAGTCAGTTGCGCAGGAATTCCAGCACCAAAGAGAGACGCAGGAAAAACGTATTCTCTAACCGTACTTCACACTAACGATCACCATGGAACGATTATGCCAAATGGTGGAGAGGCAGGTTTAGCTGAAAGAGCTACCTATGTAAAGGGAATGCGTGCTAAAACCGAAAACGTACTACTTCTTGATGCAGGAGACATTAATACCGGAACAGCATTGTCAAATATGTTTAAAGGTGAAATTGATATTAAAGCCTATAACATGATGAAATACGATGCAGTTGCTTTCGGAAATCATGAATTTGACAACGATCTTGCATTAATAGAAAAACAAATTGCATTAGCAGATTTTCCTTTTCTTTCCGCTAACATCACGAGGAAAAATGGAAAATATCTCGATCAAGCCTACATTATTAAAGATTTTGATGGATTCCGCGTTGGCGTTTTCGGCTTGACAACAAAAAGAACCCTTGTAATTGCAAGCCCAGACAAAAGTCTAACCTTCGCTGATGAAATTGAAACAGCT
>DATFIA010000177.1:0-11165 GCA_035270545.1 Treponemataceae bacterium | reverse complement strand
CTTTTGCAATTACCTCTATTAAATATAAAAAAACTAAAAAGCAAAAGGAAAGCTAGGAGTTTCGGAAACCAATCGCCAAAACGAGCATAGAAAGTGGTTCTATGTGGAAATATAGGAGCTGCAACTGCAAGAGCCGCTGATTTAAAAAGGGGTAAATCAGCTAAAATATGGCCAACAGGGTCAATTACCGAGGTGTATCCTCCGTTTGTAGATCTAACAAGAGTTGTACGCAATTCTATTGCTCGAAAAGAAGCCATTGCATGATGTTGGTATTCTGCACTTGCAGTTTTAGACCATGAATCGTTGGTGAGGTTTATAATGAGTTCACTTCCCGTATTGTGCAGGCGTGCAACAAGAGAAGAAAAAGCATCTTCAAAACAGATGGGAGCAATAAAAGAGATGTCCTGGTCGGATGAAGTAGTTATAGACATAGTTTTATATTTGGTTCCAGGAATCCATCCGCGGGAAAAACCAACGAGGGCGTCAAAAAAATTACGAACCCATTCATATTCAGTAAAGGGCATGTACTCTGCAAATGGGACAAGTTGTATTTTTGAATGAAAGTCGAGTTGTTCACCTGTAGGTGAAATAAGGATAGCCGAATTTGAAAGTTCCCACTTTTCTTGATTAACTATTACTGGAGAGCCAACCAAGAGGGGGGCGTTTAGTTCATTTAGAAATAAGGAAAAAGGGTCACCTTGTGGAAAATTTCTATATTTATTCTTGTACTCAAGATAGGGGTAGGGAAGTATTGATTCACTCCATACAACAAGATCTGGCCTTATACCGCTTTCTGCAATCGCATTTCGGGTGAGGTTTTGCGAAATAGGGATGGCTTGATTTTCACCATTATTTTCCCACGAATCAATATTTTGTTGCACAAGAACTAAATTTATTGACTTAATTGCTTTTGGTGGCATTATGAGATTCCAAAAACCGTAGCAAAGTGTCAGGGAGAATAAAAGAGTGGAAAAAAGGATTGAACGGCGAAGAGATGAGCCTTTCTTAAAAGATAAAAGAAATTTACCAGATAGACAAGCAAGTAGTATTTCACCACAGAGGGCAGAAAAAAGTGATAAAATAAAAGAAATTCCCCATGTTCCAGTAATATCCGCTATTTGAATAAGAGGAAGAGTTTTAAATGAAGACATAATGAGGGTTCCCCAAGGATACGCTAGAAAACCAATAGATTTAAACCACTCCCACACAGTCCAAAGAGCTGCAAAAACAAAAGGTCTGATCCAAGAGGGTGTTTTAAGTCCTTGTCTGAAGATACATCCTATAGGAAATCCCAGGAGTAGATAAGCTAAGGCAGATCCACCTAAGGTGAAAATTGCAAATTCTTTAAAATAAGCGAGCCAAAAACTGGACATAAGATGTATAAAAAAAAACAAAAAACCACCAATAAGACCTGATATTTTCCAGTTGCGCGCTTTTACAAGGGCAACGTAGATAGGTGCTAAGGCAATGAGTCCTAGAAAAGATGAACCTGAGTGCATAAATTCGTTTGGTCCAGCAAGCGAAACAAGGATGGCTGAGAGAAACATTAAAAGAAATGATAGTGGTATGCTCATAATTATTCTCATTTTATACATTTTTGTTGAATTGTTTCAATATTGACTCTATTATAGTTGTATGCAGAAAATTGTGCCCTTTCATTGTGAAGAATATGAATCGGAACCTAAAATAGTGGTCGTTGCACCAGGACGGTTTCATTTACTCGGAGAGCATACCTGGTTTGCTCGCGGAAATACGCTCTCAATGGCTATTAACCATAATTTATTTCTTTGTGCCTCAGAAAGATCCGATCCTAATTATCGGTTGTTTTCTGTATCATTAAATGAGAGAAAAAAAATTTCCGCTTCAAATTTAAAATATCGAAAAGAAGACCGCTGGGCTAATTCTGTCAAAGCTGTTATTTCTTCTTTTATGGAGTATGGAATTCAGATACCAGGACTTAATTTTACCATCCTTTCTGAGATACCTGCAGATGCTGGTTTAGGCACGCCAAATGCAATAAAAGTTGCAACTGGGCTAGCGTTACGAAATTTGTATGCACCTGATTTAGATGAATCTATATTAGTTGCAATTTTAGAGCGTGCAAATACTCATTTTCTAAAAACCTATGCTCACCGCGCTGATATTTTATGTGCACTTACAGCAAAAGAAGGTTGTTGCGTCAGAACAGATCATAATCGTGTTACCTCAGATATAATTCCATTCCCATCTAAAGATTATTCTATTGTTCTTACAGATTCCCGGGTTCCTCGCTTGCTCGCCCGTGAAGACTTGTCCCGCCGTATTCATGAATGCATCCGTGCCTATGAATTAGTTAAAACTGATCCAGATGCTCCTTCAGATTTTAATCAACTTACAGAAAGTCTTTTAGAAGAAATTTCTTCTATACCTGAATCTGTACGTAGAAGAGTAATATTTATAATTAGAGAAACGGAAAGTGTTCGAGATGCAGTAAATGCTCTCAATAATGGAGATCTTTTTGCTTTTTCCCGTATTGTTAATCGCTCGCATGAAGGCCTTCGTGATAAATTTGAAATTTCATGCCCTGAACTAGACTGGCTTGTAAAGCGAGTTCTTGAGTTTATACAACCTGATTTTCCAGATTTAGTTTGTTCCCGCATGACGGGCCGAGGTTTTGGTGGTTGCACCTACGCAATAGTTCCAAATGCAGATGTAGAACTCTATGCTCATCGTATAGAAGAATACGAGAGGATTTTTGGATTTAAACCTATACTCCATACTGTCTTACCCTCTGGCGGTGCGTACATTTTATGATATACTAGGTATTATGAAAATTCTTGTTACAAATGATGACGGACGTACTTCAGAGGGTTTGCAAACTCTCGCTTCAGTTTTAAGAACAGAACATGAGGTATGGATTGTTGCTCCATCTATGGATAGATCTGGTGTTTCACACGGTATTACAATGAATGATCCCTTGCGATTTCGTATTGAAGGAGAAAAGGAATTTTCTTGTTCAGGCTTACCCGTGGACTGCTCCATTACAGGTTCTCAGGGAATTATGCCGAGTCTCCCCGATGTTGTCATTTCTGGTATTAATCGTGGTGCGAATATCGGCACCGATATTGTTTATTCTGGTACTGCAGCTGCTGCAAGACAAGCCTCTTTTGTTGGAATCCCTGGTATTGCTTTGAGTCTTGTTTCTAAAACTGATGAATATCTTTGGAAACCCTTGGCTGATTTTCTTTTAGCTAACCTTCAAACTCTTATATCCCTTTGTGAAAAAGATGTTTTTGTTAATATCAACGCACCTTCTGCTCTCTCCTATAAAGGCGCCCGTGTGACTGATATTTCCCGAAGAAATTATAGGGATAGTATTATCATGCATGATGGACCAGATGGATGTAAATACAGTTTTTTTCAGGGAGGGCAAATTCAAACTTTTGGTGGTGAAAACAGTGACTTTCAGGCTGTTGAAGAGGGCCTTGTGTCAATTTCACGTGTTAAGTCTCAACCTGTTTGCGTAATTTCAGAAGCGGACAATGCTTTGCGTTTTAAGGTATAGTGCTTTTAGTTGAGTGAGAGGAGAATAAAGATGGCAAATAAATT
This sequence comes from Treponemataceae bacterium, assembly GCA_035270545.1. GTDB lineage: Bacteria > Spirochaetota > Spirochaetia > Treponematales > Treponemataceae > Teretinema. The sequence goes on along the minus strand of DATFIA010000177.1, from coordinate 7,577 downwards.
AAAAGAAGGTATTAGCCTGTATAAAAATCGGCAATATACCGAATCTCTCACCGCATTTCTCTCTGTACCTTCAGGAATTCCTGAGAATAATCTCGAATTAGCCTATTATATTGGACTTTGTTATGCTCGACTCGATCGCAACGATGACTCTTTAGTTTATCTTGAACAGGTTGTAACTGCAGATACAGATCTTGCTCGTGTATTTCAATGCCGCTTACTTTTAGCCGTTATTTATACTCGCACTGGACGTATGAGACTTGCAGATTTTGAATTACGGAAAATTATCGATTCAGGATATGAATCGGTCCAGGTTTTTTGTTCCTTAGGTTATATTGCATATGAACATGGAGATATTGAGGCTGCAATTGAATGGTATGATAAATCTTTAAGTCTAGACCCTTCTAATGCAACGGCACTAAATGGATTAGGCTATGTGCTTGCAGATACCGGAAAAGACTTAACTCGAGCTCTTACCTTTTGTAAAAAGGCTGTTGATGCTGATCATGAGAACCCTGCTTATTTAGATTCTCTTGGCTGGGTATATTATAAACTGGGTTTATTTCCAGAAGCTAAAACTCATACGCGAAGAGCAAAAGAATATGCTCCTAATAATAAAATTATTGTTGGACACTTAGACGATATTATTAAAGCGATTTTTAGCGGAAATGGAGGCTGAAAATGAAATTTTATATTCGGGCAATAATCTCAGTCTGTTTTGTTTGTCTCCTTTTACCCCTATCATCCGAACCTTCTGCCTCAGATCGAGCTTTTGCAGAAGAGGAATTTAGACGAGGTGTTCAATCTTTTTATCGTGGAGCTTTTAATGATTCTGTAATGGTTTTTGAAAAAGCTCTTTCCTATTTACCGGGAGAACCAGTTATCTTAGATTGGCTTGGTAAAGCATATTATCGCACTGGAGTGGAAGGCACTGCTCTACAGCAATGGCAGTTTGCACTTGATGCAGGCTTTGGTGGTGTTCTACTTAAAAACCGAATAGAAGTTGTCCGAGAGCGGCGTACTATTCGCCCTCTTTTTTCAGACTCTGCTCCATTTGTAGAAGCGGCTCATATTTCCTCTAAAACAGAAAATGGAACTCTTTTTAGCCAGCCAGTTTCTGTTGCTGCTGTACCCGATGGTAGTTTTTGGGTAACAGCTTACGGGTCAAATGAGCTTTTGCATTTCGATGTAAATGGTTTAATTATAAATAAAGTTCGTGGCTCTGTTGCTGGATTTGATAGACCCTTTGATCTTTTACGCCTCAAAGACGGTAGAATGTTGATAACAGAAATGGCTTCCGATAGAGTTTCAATAGTTTCTTCGAATGGACGTTATCTTTCATCATTTGGAAAAAAAGGACGGGGAAATGGCGAATTTCTTGGACCTCAGTTTGTTGCCGTTTCTGACTCTGGTAATATTTTTGTAACAGATTATGGAAATGCTCGTATAGTTGTTTTCGATCCAGAGGGTAAACCTCTTTTTGTATTTGGTAAAAAATCGAAAGATTTCCAAGGTTTTATTGCACCAGGTGGAATTACGATTTTTGCTGATAATGTTTTTGTTGCCGATACAGCAACAGGTTCCTTGCATGTTTTCGATACCTATGGAAATTTTAAACATACACTTTTACCTTCAGGTTCTCTTGTCTCTTCAGAATCTATTCGTCTTTGGAATAACTATCTTTTAATTGCTTTACCAAATAAAGTTTTACTAGTAGATCCTATTACAGGTTCCTCTTTCGATGCTTCTCGCTTGGGTAATGCTCCTGTTCGAATAACAGGAGCCATTCCAGATGCTAATGGAAATCTTATTTTAACAGATTATCTCGGTAATGCAATTCAAATTGTATCTCGTACCAGTGAACTTGTAGGTGGTATGTTTGTTCAAATTGATAGAATTTACTCGGACAAATTTCCTAAAATAATTCTTGATGTTCGAGTCGAAGATAGAAATCGAAATCCGATAGTAGGTCTTACAGGGAGCAATTTTCATGTAACTGAAGAAAAAAGACCTGTAAGCGATTTCTCATTCTCAGGAGCAGGTTATTTAAATGATGTAATTGACATTACAATAATTATTGATAGATCCTCTGGCTCAGATACATATATGACTGAAATTCGCTCTGCTATAACCGAAATTGCTGCTGGTATGAATGGAAAAGGAACACTTAGACTCGTTTCTGCTGGCTCAGTACCAGTTCAAGAGGGTTCAGGTCCCCCAAATTCAGGTAATTATCAAACCCTTAAGCTTAAAGCTGCATCTTCCTCATCTTGGAAATTTGACATGGCTCTTCGACTTGCAGTTAACGATCTCGTTCATGCTGAAAAAAAACGAGCTGTTATCTTTTTAAGTACTGGAGATGTTGCTCCTCGCGGTTTCGAAAATTATGGTTTAAATGATCTTGCAGCATATATGAGTAATAATGGTGTTATTTTTTCTACTATTTATTTAAATAGATCAAGTGCAGCAGGAGAATATGAATATTTATCTTCATCGACCGGTGGAAATTCATGGTATGTATATAGAAACGCAGGCCTTTCTGAAGTTGTAAGCACTTTGAGAGATTCTCCAAATGGTCTTTATCAACTTTCCTATACTTCAATTCTTCCTACAGATTTTGGTAAGAAATATTTGCCTGTAGAAGTTGAGGCCTATTTGATGAATCGTTCGGGGCGAGATGAAACTGGCTATTATGCTCCCCTTGAATAAAAGTATTAAAAGGTAAGTTTACCACCAATACCTAATGAAAATCCAAGAGAAAGACCAGTTTCTCTTGTGTGGAAAACATCAGCGGATCCAGAAATTTTAATTGAACCTTTTTTACCTAAATTTAGTTGTAATAATCTAAGGTAACTAGTTGTTACCTTCATTGCATCTGTATAATTAATGGTAAAAACAATACTATCTTCTCTCAAATTTGAGATACTACCTTTATACCAATTACTCACCAACTGTGATGCAGGTGTTTTCTCTCCTTTACGTTTCCACATTAAGCGCACAGTATTACGTAGCGTTTCATTTTTTCCAGAAATCTGCGGTGAATCGTAATGAAACGCATTTTCAGCGGCTATGCTGCCATCTTTAATTAGAAATAATGTAAGGGACTGCCAGGTATCAAGATTCCATATAAAATATCCTTTTCCCCAGGTAGAAGTCCAAGCATATAATTGCGATAGCTCATCTTGTTCATACCAAGTAAAAAATGGAATAATTCCTTTAGTTCCAGCTATATTTAAGGCAGAAAACCCAGCTTTAACGCTTGCGGACCATGAATCTTTTTGATATTCCAAACTAGTTTCTGTATTTCTACTTGTAGAGAATTCCATGCTTGAAGGAATAAAAAGGTCTCGAAAAAGACCAGGTGATGGGCGCTTCCAAATAACAGTGTAGCGATTTACGAATAAAAAAGAATCCGTATTCGAGTTTAGCACGTCAGTTTTAAAAGTATCTGCAAAGAGATCATGGATTGGTAAAATTGAATAAAACCAGTTCTGTTTTTTAATGGATGCAAAAATATAATCGATGTCATCGAGATATGTTCCGCCATTAATTTCTGGCGTTAATCGGCTGGCTGAACGAAGCCATGTTCCAGTAACACTACTTTTAAACAATGAAAAGGGAATAGCTATAGTGCTAGATTCAGTAACTTTAGCGCCAGTTCCATTAACATACAGATTTTTTGCATCTAGTTGTATCTGTATTCCATTCCAGAATAGCTTTTGATCTTTTGCGTTTTTTCTTATCCATGCAGAAGTTACGCTTTGCATAGTATTTCTTTCAGTTGCATCTGAAAGACCTTGTGAAAAAAGTCCCATAGCAGAATCGAGCCAAATATCTGTCCAATTTCCAGCATTAATATTGTGTGGGTCACTTCGATATTTTTGATTTGCAATTAATTGTGTTTCTAGTTTAAAATTGTTATTTTTGCCTTGGGGTAGTTGAGGCTTAAGAGATAGCGTTATACCTTGTTTTTCTGTATTTCCTGTTTGCTCATTAGTTGCGTCAATACTTGTTATTAATATTCCTGATATACTCAATTTATTATTTCTATACATTTGAAGGTCTGCAAATCGAGTAGAAAATACTTCTGATATTTCAAAGATACCTACAGGAACAATAAGACGGTGAGACTGTGTTTCTATAACATGGGGAGCAGAATTTGAACCACTTAAACTGCCTTCTACGCTTGCTCCAAAAATTTTGAATCCCCCAAATCCAGAAGATGAAATATCAATTTCTTGTGAAGTGGGATCGAGTGCATTTCTGAGTCTAAGTTCCACAAAAGGGTTCGAAATAATAGGAGTAGGTCCAAAATTGAGAATGCTTCCATTTTTTTTATATGTGAGCACATTTTCATTTTGCATATTCCATGCAGGTATAGGGTCAGAAAGAAAAAATTCATCTGCATATATTGTATAGGCATATAGAGGGTTTGAACCTGTTGGTTTTTCCCAGTTTTTCATTGCAAGGCTAATTTTGGTAACTCTCAAAACAGAAGAATTTTGTACTATAGTGAAAAGAGACGGCGGAAGAGGTTGGTCGTTAAGGAAAACCGTACCGGTTGTTTTGTCCACGGTTATTTTTTGCCATTTTCCTGCCTGTAATGCAGTAGTTGCTATTGAAACGGCGAGGACTGGAATAAATTCATTTTTTTCACGATCTCCTAGGGAGACTGAGTATCCTGAATCATTCGTGGCTCTGCCTTCTAAAGATACCTCTAACATCGGTTTATCTTGAGCTCCTTCATTTAGAGGGAGCGTCTCTGGACGGATAAAAAATGAAAATGTGCGATAATTAGATAATGGAATTTCAGGTATTATACGTGAAATGGCAATTGTTGTCGTATCCTTTGCGGGGGTAAATTGTGTTGCAAGTATTCTATTTTTACCTCCTACGTTAAACCTACCAACCGTATCCGGCTCTGAGACGACAAGGGCGTCACCAATGCCTCCGCTTTCTTCATTTATAGAAATTGAGCTCTCAGGGTATGTGAAAAAGTCCTCACCTGGTGTAAAGCCGCTTCCAGAAAATTCCATAGGACCGCTTTGAAGTCGAACTCGAACAGGAAAATCCGAAACCGTATCTTTAGGTACAACCAAAAGGCGTATGTTTCCAGGTTTTCCAATCTGGCCTCGATCAGTTGCGCTCAAGTGTATAGTTAAAACAGTCCAATTCATTCCAGCTTGAGGTTGCTCTATTTCAGGTATTTTCCATGTTTTTATTTTAGTTGAGTCTTCATAAAAAGGTGAGTCAAAGACGCCTGCTTGAATATAAATATCATATTCTGGGTCAGACCCAATTGAGTCTGTATTTTTTAAGGAAATAGAGAATGAAGATATTCCTTCAAAATCTATACCTCCTTTTGTCCCAGAAAGTATTTCTGCCCCAGACCAATAAGGACCATTACTCGGAATTTGTGTTTGCGGAAGTTCACACTGGATAGCCAAAATATCCCCAGAAACAGAACTTTCATTCACTACAAGAATTGCCCCAGAAGGTGAGGGCGAAATTTTTCCTTGACCAGTAAGGACTGGGTTTCCTTCTGTTATTTTAGCGTCGTTCAAATCAGGAATAATATTTTCGGAAATTTTCCTATACCATGAAGCTTCGGGATACCTTGTTTGTGGTGCTTTTTCCATTCCTTCAATTCGGTAATATCCCGTTGTATCTGGTACAGTGAGTTCTAATGCATACGCGGAACTTATATTAAGCTGTGAACCCTTCCAGGTTGCACTAGCAGCTACTGTAGTGGTCCCGGGGCTTGAACTTGATGAATCGGTCCAAGCTGATGGACTTATGTTCCATGCAAGAGCGATTGCTGAACGAAGATCGAGTTTGGGAAGAATATTCCATTGGATTCCTGCAGCAGCTATCAATGCTCCGTTTCTTTGGCTTTCATCAGTTTTTTTCCAGGTTATTTTAATTTGCTCTCCGCTTCGAGGGCTGCGATCAAGTTCAAGTATTCCGTTTTGATCGTCAAAGGTAAACTTAAAGTCACTTGTTCCGTCGCGGTACACCATAATGGTTCCGTTTATAACATCTGAACCAAGTGAAATAGATTGAATGTTTCTAAATTCTCTCGTGCGAATGCAAAGGTCGGTGTCTGGTGTAAAGCCACCAAAGGAGGGTAGATAAAAACGAGGAAATTCAGATAAAAGAGGGTAGCGAGCAGACGGGTTGCGTATCGATTCTATTGAACCTGAGGTGTGAAGACTCGAATAGGAATCGCTATACGGCACTATTTGATACCCTTGAGCTTCCATATTGCTTTCTCGGTATATTGGGGTAGCAGATTCTGCGGATATTTCATATCTATTTTGAATTTCAAAGGGAGAAAAATATCCGTTTTTACGAAGAAGCAAGGCCTTTTTGCCTTCAAGATCAATCATCAAATTTTCTATTATTTCTGTTTCCTCCGTTAAATCATAGGGGAAATACAGATTTGCTCCATCAGTTTTAAACTGTTCCAAAAACCACTGATTTTCTTTTGTTATAAATTGTGTAATACCTGTCGTATTAGTGCTGTTTTCGTGAATTATTGCAACAGATGCGAGAGCGGGTTTTTGAAGTTCAATAACACCGGTCAACGCAGAAATTGTATACTCCGAAAGATTTAATTCGCGCCATTTTCGCCCTTTATCATCTTGAATATTTCCAGAATTATCTTCTACATACATAGAAATAGAACCAGTAATTGGCACATCTGGTAAGATAAACCATTTTCCTTTTAAAACAGCTGTCATTGGTATAATAGTGTCTGATATTTCATTCATTCCCGAGAGGTACAATTCGTTGTTTGAAGCCGTATCGTATCGAATAATTGTATCGGCATTCCATTTATTTCCGCCAAAACTCGCAGAGAGTCCAGGAGTTTGTGCATTTCCTCCACCAATAGAAATAAAGGGATAAATTGAAGGAAACGTTATACCCGTATTTCCAATTCTCACATGTTTGACCGTGGTGTCTTCTGTTCCAATATAGCCAGCAGCAAGCGTATTTTTTGTAAACCCTTCCGTAAAATTGGATTCAAAATACCAAGTTTTATTAATAAAAACCCAAGACATGAGGTCTACACTTTGGGTAAAAAGAGGAGGTGAAAAAGAAAATGTTGAACCCTTTGGTGAAAAATTGAGAGAGGTACTTGTTACTAATCCTGCTTCCCAGCTTCCATCCAATATAAACTCGACTTCTTCATCGTAAACCTGAAAATTGTATATGGAAGTTGGGTCTTCTCGCTCAAAAAGACCGCTAATGCGAGCAAGAAGAGCTGCATCTAGATCTAAACCTAGAGGAAAATCTCTTTCTTCTGTGCTAATTTCGAAATTAAAAAAAAAGACAGAGCAAAATAGTAATAAAGAAAAGAGCGTTTTCTGTTTCATTCAATATCTTCTTTTCCGGTATTAAGCAAACGAGCACGGGTAAGACTATTTTTTCCTCGTTTTTTGGCAAGGGAATGAACTGCTTTTTCAACTTTTCGACGTTTATCTAAAGAGGACGATTCAAAAAGATCCATTTGATCCGCATTGTGTTCAGTTGTTACTCCAAAAACACCAATTCCGATAAGTCGCACAGCTTCTTGT
>DATFIA010000176.1:0-3017 GCA_035270545.1 Treponemataceae bacterium | reverse complement strand
GGCTCTAACGCAGGTATGTATAAGTTCCTGGCTTTCAAAATCTACTTCGTAGACTGTTTTTACTTTAATTTTATTCCACAAATCCTGAAACTCTTTTTTATGAAAGTTATCATTTGGTTTTAGAACTGGCACATTCACATTGTTGGCATTTTCATTTTCCGCTGCCTTGAAGTTTGCGGTAGTGTAGATACCGGTCATGAGGTTTGCAACGCAACTTTCATAGCCCATAAGTTCATCGGGGAGGGTGTAGGTTTTGTTTTCAACCGCCTGCATGAGAGTGTTTGTAATATGATAATTGGCATCGAGGTAGCCTTTTGTTTTCATGTCGAATATCAGGTCCATGGAAGACTGGTTGTCAAATACAAATTTTGTACCTTCTTCATTATGGATCACAAGATTATTTAAGACTGCAACGGAGAGGCTCACTGGTCGCTCAGAAAGAGATTCTACAATTTCGTTTTGTAGTGCTTTAGCAAATGAGTCATAGGATTCACTGGCTACGACGGTAAGTTTGTTTACATCAAAGAAGTCGGTATCCAGTACAGAGGCGTCCATGCGCTCGCCTTTAGCGTTAACGCAGATGCGAAGGCCTCGCCCAATTTCTTGGCGTTTGCTCATTTCAGACTGACTGTGCTTTAATGTACATATCTGGAAGACATTGGGGTTATCCCAGCCTTCACGGAGGGCTGAGTGAGAAAAGATAAAGCGGGTTGGTTCTTGTAAACTAAGGAGCCGTTCCTTGTTTTTCATGATGAGGTCATAGGCACTGACATCGTCGCTGCCGCCTTCACCTCGTTTTTCTTTTGAATCGACAAAGAGTCCTTTTTTATCAATAGAGAAGTATCCTTTGTGAATATCTTCAACAGATAACTTATGGAGATACTCGTTGTATTCTATTTCGAACATATCTAATTCACTAATCGCTTGTTTGTATTCTTCTTCGAATACTTTGGCGTATATGCCTTTTTGGTCTGGGCTTGCGTAATCGCGATATTTTACGACTTCATCGATAAAGAAAAGGGATAATACTTTAATTCCCTTTTGAAACATGATGCGCTCTTTTTCTAGGTGGGATTTAATTGTTTCTCGAATTTGGATACGGCGAACATGCTCTTCGTCTACATCGCCTGCTGTCTGTCCAACTGAGAGCATTATTCCGTTGGTAAAGGCCACTGTGTTGGTTAGACCATTGATTTCTTTTACTATAAAGCCTTTGTATTGTCCCAGTTCATTCGAAAATACAAAAAGATCATCTTTTTCTTTGATTTGACGAACTTTTTTTTGAATCCCATTCGCCTGTTTTACTTCGAGTTCGATATAGGCAAGGGGAAATTTACTGGTGCTGATCTGAATTCTGTCCAGAAATAAATAGCTGTTTGTTCCGCTGTTACCTACAACTTCAATTCCTTTGACCGCTATTTTTTTAACTAACTTTTGGTTAAAGGCATCAATGGCATCGAGGCGATATATTTTATTAAAATCTCTTTTATGGGTAGCAGAATAACGCAGGGTGCAGAGTTGGTCGAATTCACGGTCGGTAAATATCTTTTCGGCCTTTTCGCCAAAGCGTTGGGGTTCGTCGATAATTAATATTGGCCGTGCACGTTTAATAATATCTATAGGCCGCTCACTTTGTAGACTGTCTAGATTTTGGTAGATTTTTCTGGACTCCTTGCTAGTTGTTGCAAAGGCCTGGTAATTCATAATGATGACTTCAATATTGGACGTATTAGCAAAACTTTTTATATTGATGAGGTTAGATTTATTTTGAGTGTTATAGATAGAAAAGCGAATCTTTTTACCGTATATTTCCTGAAAATGATCGGCGGTAATTTCTAGCGATTTATGCACACCTTCTCGAATTGCGACTGAGGGTACCATAATAATAAACTTGTTCCAGCCGTAATGCTTGTTAAGTTCATACATAGTTTTGGTATACACATAGGTTTTACCCGTTCCGGTTTCCATTTCTGTGGTAAAATTAAGCCCATCCAGCTTGCTGACCGTTTTTAAACCTTGTTCTTTTTGCAATGCCTGTACATTTTTTAGAATTTCATTTTCAGAGATAGTTAATTTTTTATTTGAAAATATTTCGCTTACGAAATGTTCTTTCCGTTCAATGGTTTCTGTTCTAAACCCACTAGTCTGCCCTTCAAAACACCGAACTACCGCCATAGCAGCGTCGTTCTGGTAGGCTTGTTGTTTAAATATCAGTTTCATTTATCTTCACCTTTATATCAAAATCGTTTTACGTTGATAGAGTTAGCCCAATGAGCAAAGTGCATTTTTTGCACATTGCTTTTTCTTCCAATCCACTGTTTTCAAAAATATTTGAATATCGCCAAATCTTTTCAACCTTTAACTATACATCAATTCAAATAAGCTACTTTGAACTATTAGGAGTTTCCCAATAGGTGCTATCTTCGACAGTATGTCGGAAATCCCGACATACTGTCGAAACCTTGCAGTTCTTTTGACTTTTTAGCGTCGCTTTTCATATAATATCCTTGTTTTCTATCATTTTTTTTACTGTTTTGTCAAAATCTGATTCAAAAAGCCTGTCTTGGACAGGTTTGTACTTTTCAAATTCACTTTCGGCAAATGATTTGGCAATAGCTGCAGTTACTTTTCCTGCGTCGTGCAATACTTCTGCGTCATTAAAACTTAAAAATGTATTGAGTTTTTCAGACCAGTCGTTCATTGTCATGGGGATGCCTTTTTCAGCTTGATTTTCGGCATAGTCAAGGTACATGGTTACGATTCGATTAAGAGATGTTATTTCTTTTTGATTTAGATAATTTTTAGCAACTACTACATCAGATTTAATAATTTTTCCGTCAGGTGCTTTTTTCCACGTATTAAGACCCATGTGTTCTTTTTCATGACTTGCGCGATTCACAATTACTTCTGCAACAGTGTGCCCATGTGTTGCGAAGTGCATTTTATTCTGCACAGTTGCAAAAAATGTTTTAGTTGTAGGGGAATGCAAGTCATAATCGAGTGCTGTTGCATAGATG
>DATFIA010000175.1:0-4233 GCA_035270545.1 Treponemataceae bacterium | reverse complement strand
GTATTTAAGCAATACTGAGTGGGTTAAAAATGTTCAGTCTGGTGAATACAAAAATTGGGTTGAGAAGAATTATAAAGAGAGATGAGATAAAATATGAAACATTCTATCGCACTTATTGGTTGCGGACGTATCAGTTTTAAGCATGTAGAAGCCTATGCAGACAATAAAGAAACTCTCAGCATGGTGGCTGCTTGTGATCCTGTTTTAGAAAAAGCAGAAAAAAAAATAGCAGATTATGTAAAAGTTAGTAGCAATGTTAAACCTCAAGCTTTTGCAGATTACCGGGACATGTTAAAAACAGTAAAACCCGATATTGTCACTATTGCCACTGAGTCTGGTAAACATAAGCAAATTGCAATCGACTGCCTTAATGCTGGTTGTCATGTTATCTGCGAAAAACCTATGGCTTTATCTACCGCAGACGCGCAAGAAATGATAGACACAGCTAAAAAAAATAATAAGAAAATTGCGGTTTGTTTTCAAAACCGTTTTAATGCTCCTGTTCAAAAATTACGCACAGCATACGAGGCAGGCCGTTTTGGTCGTATTTTGCACGGAATGGTGCAAATACGCTGGAATCGTAACGAATCCTATTATGCAGAAGCTCCATGGCGTGGAACCTGGGAACAAGACGGCGGTACGCTCATGAATCAGTGTACGCATGGTATAGACCTCTTGCAGTGGATGATGGGAGAAGATGCAGTTCGGGTTCAAGCTCAAACTCGCAGGTTTTTGCGCCCTATAGAAGCTGAAGATTTTGGTTGTGCTATTGTGGAATTCGCCTCAGGGGCCGTTGGTATTATAGAAGGCACGGCAGACATATATCCAAAAAACTTAAATGAAACTCTAAGCATTTTTGGAGATAAGGGTAGTGTAGTAATTGGTGGCCTTGCAGTAAATAAGTTGGAAACCTGGCGTTTTTCAGACAGCGACGTTGTAGGAGATACCGAAGATACCGTCTTAGACCCAGATACAAAAGACCCTCCAACTGTCTATGGTTTTGGTCATACAGCCTTGTTTGCAGATTTTGTAGATGCAATAGAGAAAGATCGGGAACCCTTAGTGTCTGGCAAGCATGGCAAAAAAGCATTAGAAATTATTCTAGCTATATATGAATCGCAAAAAACCGGTAAGGCTGTAGACCTGCCAAATAATTTTTCTACTCTTGAAATGAAAGGTGAGTTTGCCAAATGAAAATACCTTTTTATACTTCAACCCGAGAATATTCCGAGCATAAAGCAGAATTCGATTCAGCTATTCAAGCAGTCCTAGAAAAAGGCGACTTTATTTTGGGTTCTGCAGTATCTGAATTTGAAGTCGAAATTGAAACTTATTCTGGAGCAAAACATGCTATTGGGGTGGCCAATGGTAGCGATGCCTTAGTAATTGCATCTGATATTCTTGGTTATAAAGATGGAGCCGAAGTTCTTACTCCTACCTTTACTTTTTTTGCATCAACGTCTTGTATTGCACGTTTAGGCGGTACACCTGTGTTTACAGATGTAGACCCTGACACCTTTTGTATGGACATGAACGACGCGGCCTCACGAGTAACAAAGAAAACAAAAGGAATATTGCCTGTCCATCTTTTTTTACAAATGGCAGATATGAACGCCTGTATGAAATTAGCTAAAACTCATAATCTCACTGTTTTAGAAGACGCTGCAGAAGCCTTTGGTATGAAGTATAAAATTAACGGAGAAATGAAGACCGCTGGTACTATTGGCGACTTCGGTGTTTATTCTTTCTTCCCGACAAAAACTCTTGGTGGCTACGGCGACGGTGGAATGATCACTACTAATTCAGATGAATATTTTGCAAAGGCCAAGAGCCTTCGAGTTCACGGTTCGAGTACAAAGTATTATCATGACTTTGTTGGCTACAATAGCCGTTTAGATACACTCCAAGCTGCAATTTTACGGGTTAAGCTTACCAAAATTGACGAAGGTATTGCAAAACGAGCAAAGTTAGCTGCTCAGTACCGTGAATTGTTACAAGATATTCCTCAAATTACATTACCTGTTGTAAAAGAGGGTAATGAGCCTGTTTACTACGTTTTCACCCTCAAAGCTGAGAACCGCGACGGCCTCAATGAGTTTTTAAAAAAGAAAGATGTTGGTACGTCTGTGTATTATCCTGTTCCCTTGCATTTGCAAAAATGTTTTGAATATTTAGGCCACAAGAAGGGTAACTTTCCTGTGGCGGAATCTCTGTGCTCTACGGTAATTTCTCTTCCTATGTATCCTGAACTAACTGAAGATGAAGTTTCCTTTACCTGCGAGAAGATTCGGGAGTTTTACAACTAATATGGCATTTTTTAAACACGAGTCCGCCTATGTGGATGACGGTTCTGTCGTTGGTGAAGGCACGAAGATTTGGCATTTTTCTCATGTTATGAGTGGGGCAGTTATTGGCGATAATTGTTCTATTGGACAGAATGTGAATGTTGGTGCGCGGGCTGTTATTGGTAATGGTGTTAAGATTCAAAATAATGTGTCTGTGTACGACGATGTTATTATAGAGGACGATGTTTTTTGTGGCCCCTCCTGTGTTTTTACTAATGTTATTAATCCTCGGGCCTTTGTTGAGCGGAAGAGTGAGTATAAGAAGACCCTTGTTAAGAAGGGTGCGTCAATTGGAGCTAATGCAACTATTGTGTGTGGGGTTACTATTGGGGAGTATGCGCTTGTTGGTGCGGGTAGTGTGGTAACTAAAGATGTTGCGGCATATACGCTCGTATATGGGAATCCTGCGCGGGAGCACGGAAAGGTATGCAAGTGTGGGTGTAAACTTTTAAATAATAACTGTCCTGAATGTGATGATAAATGAACTTTGCTACAATAAAAGATTCGTTGCTACAAAAGGTTAAACCAGGGTCTTTTTTACGATCGGTTTTAACTATAGCTTCTGGTACTGTAATTGCTCAAGCAATAGCTGTTCTCGTTTCTCCTATTATTACTCGCCTTTTTACTCCAGAAGACATGGGTGTTCTTGCGAGTTTTACCGCGATTGTAAGTATTTTAGGTACGGTTGCTACTGGGTGTTATGATCATGCAATAGTGCTTCCAGATACTGATAAAGAAAGTAACGCAGTTGCTTTTGCAAGTTTATCTTTTTCTGTAATTTTTAGTTTTGTAATAACTCTTGTAAGTATTATTTTTTTTAAGCCTCTTACAACGGCTTTAAAATTAAATGATATGGCTGCATCATGGTTTTATCTTTTAGGTTTGTTTGTGTTGCTTACTGGTTTTGAGCTTGTGCTTAATCGTGTTGCTATAAGAAACCGTCATTTTAAGGTTCTGGCTTCGACTCAAGTTACTCAACAGATTAGTAGTAATAGTATAAAAATTGCATTTGGTTTTCTAAAATCCGGAAGTATAGGTCTTTTTCTGGGTACGTTTTTTGGTCTTATAAGCCGGGTTATTCGGCTTGGGGTATCAGAATTTAAAATTATATTTAGTAAAGATAATCGACCTGCAATACAGGATGTAAAAAAAACTGCAGTTCGGTATAAAAAGTTTCCTTTAGTAAGTAGTTGGTCCGGTTTATTAAATTCAAGTTCGGTTCAATTACCTGTAATTTTATTTGCCTCTTTGTTTTCACCTGCTGTTGCGGGTTTTTATTCTTTAAGCCATCGTATTTTAAGTTTACCAATGTCGCTTATTGGGCAAAGTGTTGGAAATGTTTTTTTGGAGCGGGCAGCGAAAGCTAAAGACAACAATGCAGAATTAGGTAGAATTACTTTAGATATTTATTCTAAATTAATTCTTATTGGTTCTATTATTATGTCTTTTGTTGTTTTTTACGGAGATTTGCTTTTTCCTTTTGTTTTTGGTGAACAATGGCTAGAAGCGGGAAAATATGCGCAATGGATGGCTATTTGGATGATATTTCAATTAGCTAGTTCACCAATTTCTACTGTTTTTATTGTTGCTGAAAAACAAGGTTTGATTTTGGGAAGGAACTTATTACTTTTTTTATCTAGAATATCCTTTATATTATTTATTCCTTTTTTTGATAACGTATTAATTATTATTATTATATATTCACTGCTAAGTGGATTAGTATATTTAATACTTAGTATTCAAACACTGAGATTTGTCGGCATTATGTTTCATAAAATATTTATATCATTATTCAAATATTGTATTTTAATATTTATCTTACAATTTGTTTTATTTTTATTATTAAACTATTTTATTAGAAGGTTATAAGATGAAAAAAATAGTCACG
>DATFIA010000174.1:0-3877 GCA_035270545.1 Treponemataceae bacterium | reverse complement strand
TAATTATGGAGAACGGATCCCGATCCGTGGTGGCTACTGGTCCATTGCTTCGAATGCGGGCGTTGGCGCGCTGTATCTGTTTTATCGCCGTTCGCTCGTGGCCGACAACTTCGGGTTTCGCCCCGCTTTTATTGGAAACTGACACTTGAGCCCGGCGGTGAGCCGGGCATCCTGGAGGCTGATTTTTGGAAACTATGAAAATATATCAAAAATGGGAAGATATGACCATTTATTTATATACAGCCATACGGCAATATCCGAAAAGTGAGCGTTTTACGCTTGCTGCAAATACTATACAGGCAGCAATAACGGCCGGCACCGCTATAACGCGGGCAACGGCGATACCATCTGAAGCGGCAAAGAGGAGGGAAATAGACAAGGCCGATGAAGCCTTGGCAGAATTAAAAATATTGGTTCGAATAGGAATGAAGCTCGAGTTTTTACCAATTAAAAGATATGAAATTTTAAGCGGGCAATTAACCGAGATAGGTAAAATGGTTGGTGGCTGGATTAGGTCCATCAAAAAATAAGGGGTGACGCTATTAAATGACGGATCCCGATCCGTGGCGGCAACTGGAACAATGCTTCGAATGCGGGCATTGGCGCGCTGAATCTGAATAATCGCCGTTCGAACGTGAACGACAACATCGGGTTTCGCCCCGCTCTCCCTTTATTGCCAGATATCGGGCTCTCACGTAGGGGCCGAGCAGTGCAGATAAGGAAAAGGAGCGTTCATCCCATCTCAGATAGAGAGAATATCAACAGCCTGTCGCGATCAGTATCAATCTTGAGACCACCGCGACAGGCATTTTTAACTATGAAAACAGAAAATAACCTTTGGGCAGACGTAATTGATTTTGAAAATTTGTATGTAGCATATAAAGAGGCTTCAAAGGGCAAACGGTATTTACGTGCATCTTTGAAATTCGCGCAGAATCTGGAGGAGAATATAATTACAATCCAGAATGAATTGATATGGAAAGAATGGCGGCCTCGTCCCTTACGGGAGTTCACAATTCACGAGCCAAAGAAAAGGCTCATATCTGCTCCTGATTTTAGAGATAGAGTTGTGCACCATGCACTCGTGAGAGTAATTGAGCCGGTTTTTGACAAAGCTTTTATTTCAGACTCACACGCATGCAGGAAAGGCCACGGCGTTCAACGTGCAGCCTTGCGGGTTCAGCATTTTACAAGATCTGCTCAATCTCGAGGTGCCTTTTGGACATACAAGGGAGATATTAAAAAGTTTTTCCCCAGTGTTTCGCATGACGTTATAAAACGCATTGTAAGGCGCAAAATAAGTGACTCAGATGTGCTTTGGCTCATTGATTTACTTATAGACGGATATACCGACGGAAACCGCGGAATACCCATCGGCGCACTTACAAGCCAGCTACTCGCAAATGTGCTACTCGACCAGCTCGATCATTTTGCAAAAGAGACACTTAAAATTAAGCGCTACGCACGCTACATGGATGATTTTGTCGTGGTATCTAACGATCTGGAAGAATTACGAAGACAAAGAATAAGGATTGAGCATTTTCTTGAAACAGAGCTTGATTTAGAAATTAACCCTAAGTCTGGAATTATCCGCGGGTCAATTCCTTTTTGCGGGTATCGCATTCACCCAGCCTGTATTTTACCCCGAAAAACAACTATGAAGAAAGCACGCCGAAGACTAAAGAAACTTTCAAAATTATACAGCGAAGGACAAATAGAATTACCGAGAATGAGGGCCAGTATTTTCTCATATCTCGGGTATGCAAAACATTGCTCGATGCACAGAACCACAGAGTCTGCATTGAGTGAATTAATATTAGCAAGGAGATCGAAAGATGAATGAAACTGAAGCACGAGCCGAGCGGAGCACCCGCTTAGTTGCAAGCGACTGGACCCAAGCAGTGGACGCGCCGCTTACGGAAAATGAAAAAGCGAGATGGAGGGAGTACCGGCAAAGGTTACGGGATATCCCGGAGAAAGTAGGGTTTCCTAGCGCCGTGAACTGGCCGCCAGAGGTAGAAAAGGACGTGGTGATAGAAAGCGGGGAAATGATGAAATAATTTTACATTGTCCATTACTAACGGCCCCTTCACGTGGTGTAATTAAATAACATTACACCATATAAAGGGGTTTTTATTTATGGATACAGCAACTATTCCTGCAACCGGCTGGTATGTCATCGGCTTTATTGCTATCTTGCTTTTTATTCTGTTTTGGTTTAAGGGCGGCAAGGTTAAAAAAGGCGATGATGAATTCGTTCTTGGAAACAACTCTACGGATAAAAAAATTAATGCACTACGCGCAGAGCTTGAAAAGAAAAAACGAGATGAACAACATGATGAAGAGTTGAGAAAACAACTGTATAGAAAATCGCTTGAAATTGATGAAAAAACAAAAGCCGATATGAGACGCGATGTACGGTCTATGACTGAAGAAATATATGCAGTTTTCCGATCATGTATGAAATGCGAATTTCCTGCAAACCATGTTAAAAGCATAATTAAGGACGAACTTTTCCAGTGCATAGATGAAAACCACATGAGAGAAAAACTGAGTCAATTTGAAATTTCTGGTTACATAACGGATAGGGTGCGAGACATTGGAAAGGAATACGAGCTATTCGTTGCAATGGTTGTTAAAAGCACGTGCGGAGAATCGTATCCTACATGGGTAGAAATAAAAGAATCTGTTACGATCATTATCATGAACTGGACAACTCGCACACGAGATATATTAATTAAAAGAATTAACGAAAAAATCAAGCTTTATTCAGAGCAGCGCAAAAGGTTTTTTTTAGACGAGTTTAAAGAAAACAGCGTTGATATTCCTGTCGCAAAAAATAAAGCTTACCTTGAATCTCTCCAGGAGCTTGAACATGAATAATTTAATCTTTATTAAACAGAACAACCCAGAGTGCCGGCCTGCTATTCAGCGTGTCGGATGTTTTGCAAGAGCAGCCATGCACGTAGGAGAACTAGCCGCAGGAATACAACTTACACCTAATCAGATCAATGATATTTGGGAATGGGGCATGAAAGAAGGCTTTATTTCAAAAGATTTTAATTTAAGAGAATCAGCGCCCATTGCCAACAAAACAATTGAGATCCTGCAATATCACGGCAAAATTTATGAAGTTGGGACTTTTGCGAAAGGTAAGCTTACGTGGTATCCAAGTGTACCGGCAAGTATGAGAAGAATTGACTATATAATTCAGAAAATAAAACAAAACGGTCCAGAAGGAACTCATTTTCGAAATGTTACAAGAAATGGAAAATTACTATGGGATCCGCATGAGCCAGATATTCACGTAAAAGGAATCTTTTATTCAATTATTTATTCGTATGTAGTTTAGGAGGTGTCATGAATGCGAAATTGTGTTGTATTTTTTTTATGTGCGTGCTTATTGCCTCTTGTAGGACAACAGCAGGAGTACCGAGTAACGAGCTTGGAGCTTTTGAGACTCAAAGAGCTTTGGACGAACTCGCAGATAAACAGACAGACATGGGAATCACTGGCCAAAGAATCGAGGATCAAAGCAGAGACCTTGTTGGCGACATCAGAGAGCTTGAACAATCAATTGAAAGCGGAGCGATTGACAACCTCGAGTTTGAAGAAATCATTCGTAGAATTTACAACCGACCAAGCGAAGATTTTGACAGCGAAAGAAAAACAGATTAGCATATTAAAAACTGATAATGAAAAGTTAAAAGGACACAGAAATACTTTGCTTGTTATTGTTATTTTAACCTTTTTGTTTGCATTCCTTGCTATTTTTATACGCATACGGAAGATTTTTGGTTTTCTTTAATTGTAGGCTATTTGTAGGCTTGTTTTTCTAAAATGAGCTTAAATAGTTATAATATAAAGACTTACGGAT
>DATFIA010000173.1:0-3684 GCA_035270545.1 Treponemataceae bacterium | reverse complement strand
GCATCGGGGTCTCCAATTGCATCTGCTTCCATCTCCATATGGCACTTATGATGATCGTCCTCTTCGCGCCCCTTATAGGCTTTCAATCTTAGCATCATATTATCCCAATCTACCGCATGGCCGTCAAACTCAGGGCCGTCTACGCAAACAAACTTCGTCTTACCGCCAACAGTTACCCGGCAACCACCACACATACCAGTGCCGTCAATCATAATGGTATTTAGGGAAACCAAGGTGTGAACATTAAAAGGCTTTGTAGTCAAAGCGCAAAATTTCATCATAATAGGAGGGCCAATCGCAACAACCTCAACAGGTGGATTTTCCCCCGCGCATAGTTCCTTCAGAGGCTCTGTCACCAACCCTTTTCGGCCGTACGTCCCATCATCAGTTACAATAATAAGCTCGTCAGCAACAGCGCGCATCTCCTCTTCAAAAATAACCAAATCTTTCGTGCGAGCGCCAACAATAGCAACGACTTTATTACCCGCCGCCTTATGCGCCTTCACAATAGGATACAAAGGAGCAACGCCAATACCACCGCCCACACAGACAACAAAACCAACCTTCTCAACAAGAGTCGGCCGCCCTAGAGGTCCCAAAATCGCCTCAATAGAATCGCCCACATTTTTAAGACCAAGCTTATGAGTCGTCGCTCCAACCGTCTGAAACACAAGCGCAATCCACCCCTCTTCCGCATTCGCATCCGCAATGGTCAAGGGAATCCGCTCCCCAAAATCGGTATCTATTTGAACCAGCACAAACTGGCCAGCTTTTCTATTTCGTGCAATTTCCGGCGCCATAACCCGTAAGTAAAAAACCTCAGCCGAAAACTGTCTCTTCTCTATAATCTTGTGCATCACGAGCCCCTTTGACTTTGACAATATCTGATCTTTTGTAATACTACAATACTTGTGCATAATTATGCAATCAGGATGTATAAAAGGGGAAGTATTTGTTTTTAAATAGAAGAGAAAAATCTTCGCAAGCCACAGGTCATACGGCTACTCCCCCTGCGGCCGCACAAGGTAGCGGCCTACCCTCACTTTTTGTCCTTACCTTGCAATCTCTTAGCAAATATATGACACTAGGCCCATCTTTTAATACACAAAAGGGAAAACTATGAAAGTAAAAGTTATCTTGTATTCAATTATGGCACTTATTTGTGCAGGTATTTTCTACCTCGTTTTACCAGTTGTAAACTTTATGTTCTATGGCCTACCACTCTTTGTACTAATAATTGGCTTAATCATTTTAATTATTGAAGCAGAACTTAAAAGCAGGACCTTACTCCCTGGAATAATTATTTCTATTTTGGGAGCATTTTTCTTATTTATTCTCCCTTTTTTTACTACACCGCAACTCGGAAGATCTCAAAAATACCGAGCCTTAATTGGAACTGTAGTAGAAAGTGATTTTTCTCAAGATATAACACCTATCGATATAAATAAAATTAGACTGGTCGACCAATCGATGGCATCAAAATTAGGCGAAAAAACAATTGGCCAAGACCCAGCTTTAGGATCGAGCTCCTTCGTGGGAGAATTTAACATACAAAAATATAAGGGGGAACTGTACTGGGTTGCTCCTCTCCTTCATAGATCTTTTTTTAAATGGCTTTCAAATAAAGAAGGAGCCAAAGGCTACATAATGGTTTCTGCCACAAACCCTCAAGAGATACGGCTCGTCCAAAACAAGGGCCGAATTAAATATCAAAAAAATGCTTTTTTTAAGCAAGACTTAAAACGGCACATTTATACACATGGTTTTATAACCAGAAGTTTTACAGACTACACCTTCGAAATAGATGACAATGGGAAACCCTACTGGGTTCTTTCCGAATTTAAAAAAACAATTGGTTATAGTGGAAAAGACATTGTAGGGACTATTATTGTCGACGCAGACACAGGCGAAATAAACTCCTATACAATTGAGGAAACGCCTCTTTGGGTAGATAGAATTCAACCCGAAGATTTTATAATTAGACAAATAAACGATTGGGGTAAATATAACAAAGGATTCTGGAACTCAGTCTTTGCTGAAGAAGGGGTATTACAATTAACCCCAGGGGTCTCACTTGTTTACGGAGATGATGGAAGTAGCAACTGGTATTCGGGAATATCCTCCTCTGGCTCAGATGAATCAACGATAGGCTTCACCCTTATTAATACCAGAACAAAGAACGCAAAATTCTATAAACAATCTGGAGCCACAGAAACAGCTGCCATGTCCTCGGCAGAGGGAAAAGTGCAAGAAAAAGAATACCGTGCAACCTTCCCCATTATGTACAACATTCTGGGAAAACCAACGTACATTCTTACCCTAAAAGATAAGGGTGGTCTCATAAAAATGATAGCTATGGTTTCCGTAGAAGACTATACCTTACTCGGAATTGGAGATGACACCGAAGAAGCCTTACGAAATTATAAAGTTGCCCTCATGGGAAAATTCGCAAATGCAGACATTCAAGAAGGCCTCGATATAGTTAGATTAACAGGAATTGTTGAAAGAATTAATTCAGATATTATGAAAGGAACCAGTTTTTACTACCTAAGGCTTAAAAACTTTTCTAAAACCTTTACCATGACTTCCCAAATATCAAAAGAAATTATACTCACTCTTCCCGGCGACACAATAGAAATTGGTTACGAAAACACCGAGTCTGACTTAGTAGAAATAAATAGTTTTACACTAAAATAAGGGGATCTTTTTTCCCGCACGAGGGGGTAGCGTAAAAATTAGGAAACGGAATTGAAAAATGCAGCGTTTAAAAATTGCAGAAAATTCCGTTTTCTAGTTTTGAAGCGAGGGGGAGCCGCGTAATTAATTGTGGCGCTTTTTTATCGCTATACATACCATATTATGCTAATGCGTTTCCCCTTTAAATTTTTCTCGCCGATAACTAAAAAAACATTTCGCAACTATGGGCAAGAAGAAACTATTACTATATATACTGATTATGGAAGTTATTATTTCTGCCCTTCCGGACAAAAAGCTAAGAGTGGTCTTTCCCTACAACAAGGGTATAATCGATATTTTCAGAAAAAACCCACAAGCTCGATGGAGCATAACACAGCAATCATGGATAATTCCAGATAACCTAACATACCTAAAATTCTTCCTCGACTGCCTTGCAAAGCACAGGTACATCACACCCATAATACTCACAACAGAAATTGATTATCACCGTTTTCTTCCGTTAAAAATAAAACTGCACCTTTCAATCAATCAAAATTTTACCACACCACCACAAATATCGCAGTTGATTTCACCACCCTCGCCGGCCTCACAGAACACAATATCAGTACAACCCAAAGATGCTCCTGGATGGGTCGCACAGGGAAACCAAACAACCCAGATCGCACAAGGAAAACAAACTGCGCAAGTCGCAAATACAACGATCAGACCTCCAAGAGAAATAACGCCCGAGCAGCGAGCCGCCATCGATACACTCACAGAAACATTTAAAAATGCAATGGAAGGAAGACACTATAGCCCGCGCACACAATCCGCATATCGCACCTGGCTCTCTCGATTTCTTAAGCGTTATGCGCACATACCTGCCCGCTTATTCACTAACAGACAACTAAACGAATTTCTCACATCCCTCGCAGTGGAAGGTGATGTAAGTGCCTCTACGCAAAACCAGGCATTAGCTGCCCTCCTTTTTTTCTATATCCGCGTATT
>DATFIA010000172.1:0-2015 GCA_035270545.1 Treponemataceae bacterium | reverse complement strand
GCCTCTGATTGTGTGAACTCATCACAAACATGCACTAAAAGAGGTTTTTTTACTCCATGTTTTTCAATAAGTCTTTTAACTATTGCACAAGAGTCCTTACCTCCAGAAACACCCACAACACATTCCCATTGACTATCTGGTTTTTTTGTTTCTTGAATATATTTCGTTAACCAATCCTGGCGTTCTTTCCAATTTATATGATTTTTTCTATCTTTATTTAAGCAAGAAAGACAAACTCCACCAAAGTCTTTCATATGTGGTCTCGTTCCTAGTATGAATCCACATTCCTTGCATGTTCTAATCTCCATAGAATTTATCTCCTTCAGTATGTAACAATTTTCCTAACTGTCTCGATTGTATCCAGAATAACCTATTTCTAGTTTTAGGATAGAGCGAAATTTCTATAATACTCTAATATATATTTTCTGTTTTCGTACAAAGTTTTTAAAACCGGAACAAAAAGAGAAACTTGAAGGGACAATCAGCTCCTGTCCCGTGAATACACTACTCCAAACAGTTTTCTTAATAGCCATATGCACAGAGCTAATACTCTCAACTAATCTCTTCAACCCTAACAGTTCACCCGTTATAAAATTTTGAGATTTTTTCTCTTTGATAAATTCAAAAAATCAGTATTAGATCATTTGTGTCGTTAAAGAACTAATTCAATGAATAACGTGAAACTATTTTCTTCACACCCTGAACCACACTTTCAACATCCCTGTCAGTTAATGAATAATACAAGGGAATAGTAATAATTTCTTCATACAACTTCTCTGCTATTGGACATAAACCCTTTTTATAGCCAAGGCTTTGATAATACGGATGGTAATATACTGGAATATAGTGGACTTGCAACCCGATGTTCTCTTTATTGAGATCTTTATAGAATTCATTTCTACCAACACTTAGCAGATCGGGTCTGATTCTGATGATATACAGGTGCCTTGTTGTGTCAGATTCAGGAATTTCTTTTTGGATGGTAAGTTGGGGTATCTTTGAAAATTCTTTGTTATAAAAGCTCACAATCTCTTTTCTTCTCTTAGAAAAAAGGTCCATCTTTTTCAACTGGCTAAGCCCTAATGCCGCTTGGAAATCAGTCATGCGATAATTATAACCTAGTGCTATTTGTTCGTTGTACCCACTGAAAGGTTCCTGTGACAACTTATTAGGGTCTCGCGTTATTGCATGAGTCCTGAAAAGGTTTAATTTTTCATAGAGGTGTTCATCGTTGGTGGTGATAGCACCCCCCTCACCACATGTAATTGTTTTTACAGGATGAAAGCTAAAAGTGGTGAGATCTGCAATGCTTCCAATAGGTTTACCTTTGTAAGTAGTTCCTAATGCATGAGCAGCATCTTCAATTAAGTATAGGTCATGTTCTGTACAAATTTGACGAATTTCATCTAATTGAACAGCTTGGCCAGTAAAATCAACGGCAATTACAGCTTTAGTTTTAGCTGTAATTTTTTCTTTTATTTTTTTGGGGTCGATATTCCAGGTATCTGGATCAATATCAGCAAAAACAGGAGTTCCCCCACAATAGAGAACACAGTTGGCCGATGCAGCAAAAGTCATAGGTGTAGTGATCACTTCATCACCATGTGTAATCCCTATTGCCGCACACGCCGCATGCAATGCAGCAGTTCCATTCGAAACAACAACCGCATACTTTGCATTCGTTAGCTTACACAAAGCCTTTTCAAACTTCTCTACTTCTGGCCCAGTTGTCAAATAGGGACTTTTTAATACTCGAGCAACCTCAGCAATATCCTCTTCATCAATATATTGTTTACCATAAGGGATAAACTCACTTCGTACAGGATTTTCATCAAAGTTATTTTTCATATATCTACCCTTTTATTATCAAATTATATGGCTCATCCGCATTTCTGGTGGTCAATAGGGGGTAGAAGATATTCAGAACAGTTACCAAAGAGTTTATCTTTCACCTCTTGCTTGAGTTTATAGGGTAGGAAAGCATACTTGATCCTTAGGAAGAAGTACTCAAAATC
>DATFIA010000171.1:0-2134 GCA_035270545.1 Treponemataceae bacterium | reverse complement strand
AAACTCTCAATTCCTGCTTCAAGATTCTCAATGATGTCGTTAGCTAAAACATCGGGATCAGGTAAATTATCCAAATCCGTCAGGCTTTTATCTTTTAGCCAGGTGATGTCAAGGCTGGTTTTGTCCCGTGCCAGAATTTCTCCGTATGTAAACCGTCTCCAGCGTCCTTCCGGATTGTTTTCGGGGTGATAAGTCTCTTGCCGTTTATTAACATTTTCCGGTTTATAGCACTCAATAAAATCTTTAAGGTCTTCAACTTTCAAAGGATTTTTCTTGAGTGTGAAATGAATATTAGTACGGAAATCATATATCCATATTTCTTTCGTCCACGGAGTCTTTGAAGCCGGGTGGTTATTAAAGAATAAAACATTGGCCTTTACTCCCTGTTTGTAGAATACTCCGGTCGGTAGGCGCAGAATTGTATGAAGGCTGGTTGTCTCCATCAGTTTTTTACGAACTGTTTCACCAACACCACCTTCAAAAAGTACGTTGTCTGGTAGTACAACCGCCGCATGTCCATCGGACTTGAGCATCGTGCGGATATGTTGGAGAAAGTTTAGCTGTTTATTGCTTGTGGTTACCCAAAAATCTTGACGATTGTAGGTAAGATCTTCGGAATCCTGTTCGCCTTCTGCGTTGGTAAAAGTCATACTGCTTTTTTTACCGAAAGGCGGATTGGCAAGCACATAATCCACGCGCAGGCCTGTGTCAGAAATTAACGCATCCGCAGGGGAAATAAAGCTATCGCTTTCAAAATCACCTATGTTATGAAGAAAAAGATTCATCAATGCCATACGCCGTGTTCCCGGCACTATTTCGTTACCATAGCAGGTTTGATGCTTGAGAAACTTTTTCTGCTCATTGGTCAATGTGTAATTAGTAGGATTCGCGATAAAATCATAGGCCGCTAAAAAGAATCCACCGGTGCCACAAGCTGGGTCAGCAATTGTCTTCATTGGCAGGGGGCGCACACATTCAACCATAGCACGAATCAGTGCACGAGGTGTGAAGTATTGACCAGCTCCGCTCTTGGTGTCTTCAGCATTTTTTTCCAGAAGGCCTTCGTAGATTTTGCCCTTGATGTCGGCACCCATGGTGCTCCACTGTTCTTTGTCGATCATATCGATAAGTTTGTAAAGTTTGGCAGGGTCTTGAATCTTATTCTGACTTTTAAAGAAAATTTGCCCTAATACACCCTTTGCCTGAGAGAGTTCTCTCAGCAGTTTAGTGTAATGAACCTCGAGTTCCGCACCTCGCTTTTCAGTGAGACTCTCCCAGTTATAATCCTTGGGGACAGGTAGTTTGCGATTATATGGTGGTTTACTGAATTCGTCGGCCATTTTAAGAAACAGTAAAAAAGTAAGTTGTTCCAAATAATCGCCATAACCAACACCGTCGTCACGCAGGGTATTACAGAAGCTCCAGACTTTGCTGATAATGCTGGATGTGTTGTTTGTTTCGTTTGTCATTGATTTCCTCTTCTATTTAAAATACTGATAAGAACCCGTTTAACTGTCTCCATTTCGTCGGGTTTGCTGACGGCAATAAAAAGCGTGATAGCCGCTAGCGCATGGTTATCGATTATAGGTTTATTTGTACCCTCAGGATAAAGCACGCTGTTTTGTTCCAGAAAATATAGAAAACAAGCTGCAGCGATGCGCTTGTTGCCATCTACAAAGGAGTGATTTTTTACTATGAGGTAAAGTAACATGGCGGCTTTTTCTTCAATGGTTGGGTACAGCTCTGCTCCGCCAAAGCTCTGATATATCTGGTTTATGGAACTGTCAAAGCTTTCATCTTTTGGCTGACCGAAGACATCGGAAGAAAATTCTGTCCGCATGGATTCAATCAAGGTCATGTATGGTTCTTTGCCGATGCGGACGGTAGTTCTTAAGGTTTTGCCTTTGTTGTCCAGTGTTTCATGGTCGTAGTCGTCTAACAGAAGTAGCCCTGCAGAAAACTGTTCCAGTAAATGAGCCAGGTCTTTTGCGTCGTCCAGATTTTTAGCCTGATGTTCAATGGCTCGATTAAGTATGGAGATGCCCTCTTTCAGATGTTTAATCTCCATATTCCGCTCTTCCAGCCGTTTCTGGTTGATGGCATATCCATCGACAAGATAGTCTTTGAGGCGTTT
>DATFIA010000170.1:0-17682 GCA_035270545.1 Treponemataceae bacterium | reverse complement strand
TCCGCCGTATACCTTAACTCCCAGATATTTAGGATTCGAATCTCGGCCGTTTTTCGCGCCGCTTCCACCTTTTTTACGTCCCATATCAATCCTCCATCAATTTGTACAATAATCGTTATTTATTTCTACTCGCATAACAACGGCCTGCGGATATTCCACTTGCAAGGAAGAAAGTCCTTCTTGCAAAAAAGCTGATGCAAACTGAAGAAACGGAATATCCGTTTTACTCCAGACTGATACATGGAATGCGAGTGTCCCACGACCAGCCGTTTTTGCTTCTAAAACCACTGAAGGTCTTGAAGCAATTGTTGCCATGGTTGTTCTAAGCAGGATAGTAACAGCAGCACAAACAATATCTGTACCGATTGTACCTTTTCCTGCATGTCCTTCGGCTTCAGCAGAAACTAAGTTTCCTTCTTGACCAAGAACAAGACTCACGGCTATCAAAACTTACGCTCCGACGATATTCTCGACGGTTATGTACGTATAGTGCTGTCGATGACCAATAGTTCTGTGATAGTCTTTCTTAGCCTTATACTTATAAACAATCACTTTCTTGTCTCTAAAGCTGTCACCAACTACTACTTGAACTTTAGCACCTTTAACATATGGCGTACCAATAGTTGTTTTACCTTCATCACTTACCATTATTACGGTATCGATATCAATTTTACTGCCTTTTTCTGCGTCAATCAGGTCAACCTGAATCTGAGCGCCTTTTTCGGCCTTGTACTGTTTACCCTTATACTCTACAAGTGCGTACATCTTAAACCTCTATACAAAAAAAATTATTCGTTACTTCGGTATATTTACGGGTGTACACCGAAGGCACAATACAAAACGTATCCTTAACTTATATCGCGAATGAACATATCTCGTCAAGGGCTGACCTTTTACATGCTGTCTAAAAAGGGAACCAATATAAGATTCATAGCACTCTTCAGGACAATAAGTGTTGCCCTCACGAGTTCAAGTCGAGTTCTCGCGAGATCTGCACTTGAAGCGACCAAAATAGGACACTCATGGTAAAACCGACTAAAACACTTAGATATTTCATAGAGATACGACGTAATTATGCTCGGATCATGATTTTCTGCCGCACGTGCTACCTGTTTTGAATAATCGCCAAGAACTTTAAGAAGCTCCCACTCCGCATCGTGAGTGAGCAACTCCGGCTTTACTTCGCCATTTGAAACAAGCGTTTCTTCACCCTCTACCTTGCGTAATATTGAAGACATACGAGCACCCATATATTGCAAATACGGGCCGGTATTTCCCTGAAAAGACAGAGAATCTTTTGGATTAAAAATCATATCTTTTGAAGGACTAACCTGTAACAAGAAATAATGCAAAGCTCCAAGGGCTATTTTCTCAGATACTGCCGCTGAATCTCCAACGGCAACTTCTCTTCCTTTTGAAATAATTTCTTCTAAAGCACCATCTCGCAGACTATTAATTAAATCGTCGCCGTCTACGATTGTGCCTTCACGACTTTTCATTTTTCCTTCTGGAAGATTAACCATACCATAAGATAGATGATACAAGTCGCTTGCCCATTCATACCCTAACTGTTTGAGTACATAAAAGAGGACCTTAAAATGATACTGCTGTTCACTGCCAACCACATATATTAACTGGTTGAAAGCCCAATCTCCATGTCGATAAATAGCTGTTCCAATATCTTGGGTCATATATAAGGTCGTACCGTCTTTACGCAACAAAACTTTTTTATCTAAACCGATAGGAGTAAGATCTACCCAAACCGAGCCGTCGTCTTCACGGTAAAAAATACCATTCTCGAGACCCTGAAGAATTTCATCTTTTCCTTTGAGATAGGTTTCGCTTTCATAATACAGTTTATCGAAGGAAATACCTGTACGATTATACGTTTGATTAATGCCCTTCTCAGCCCATCCATTCATCTGTTTCCATAATTTCATGGTTTCTTCGTTACCAGATTCCCAAGATATAAGTAATTCTTGTGCTTCTTTTTCAGCTTGTTCTGGGTGCTCTTTTGAATAATTATGATATGCGACATAACAATCGCCAACAAAACGATCTGATTTTACATTTCGTGATTCAGGGGTTTCTCCGGGGAAAAACTTTTGATACGCAAGCATTGACTTACAAATATGAATTCCCCGGTTATTGATAATATTTACCTTAAAAACATCGGCCCCACAAAATTTCAAAATACGAGAAATACTTTCACCCAAGGCATCGTTTCGTAAATGTCCTAAATGAAGGGGTTTATTTGTATTTGGACTTGAAAATTCGATCATAATTCTTTTGCCAGTAAATGTTCCAGGCTGGCCATAGGAATCTCCAGCACTAAGAATGTCGGTAAGAGTCTTTCCCGCAACGGATGCTTTAGCCAGAAAAACGTTTACATAAGGACCTTCTTGAGACACTCTGCCAAGTGAAGCCAAAGCTGGATTACCTTGCAAGATGGCACAAACTTCGGCCGCAATAGCCCCAGGACTCATTCGAAACGTCTTGGCAAAACCAAACAACGGAAATCCGATATCACCCATGGAAGGATTCGGGGGAGTCTCTATTGCAAGATCGGTGTCGACCATTGGGGGTAAATCGGGAAATTTTGTCTTTTGCATGGTATTTAAGGCCTCTATAACAATAGATCGCCATTCGTTTCGTATATCTGACATGAGTTAGTTCTCCTCTTAAGGGGTATTCAAAAGAATAGTATACAAAAGAAGGAGATTTTTCAATGCAGAAAAAAATCAAGAAGGAATAGAGACAAAAGCAGTCATTTGAGTAAATTTTCCGGCACCTTGACGTCTGTTCGAACCAAAGATGTCGTTGCAGCAGGTACAAAAACCAGAATCGTGTATCTGTGCTTCAGGTATTCCAAGAGAAATACAGAGCTGTTTGTTTGCTTCTACAAGAGAAAGACGATACGGCCACAAATTTCCCTCCGCAACACGAATAGAATCCAGCACCACGGAATTTTTAGAAAAATGGTATTGAAAATATTCTGCCCTTTCTAGATCTACCGTATAACAACATGAATGAATATGAGGGCCAAATAAAATGTAAAAATCTGAAGCTTGAGCATTCCACTCTTTTTTTGCACTCTCAAGGGCTTCGCCAATAATACCGGTCCCCTTCCACCCCGAGTGAAGTACGCCAAAACAACCAACAACGGGATTAAAAAGATAGACAGGCATACAATCTGCAACGGTAACGGAGGGAACGAGATTAGGATTTTTTGTAAGAATTCCATCGCCTTCAGGAAAAGAGATAAACTCTGCGGTATCTTTTGCAATATGAATAATTTTTGAATGTGTTTGAGAAAGAGAGATGACTAGATTAGGATCTATTCCCACAGAAGAAAAAAAAGCATTGCGACGCAAGGCGTCTTCTCTTGGTTTAAGAGAGCCAATAGACGCTAAACTTATACCATAACGAGGAAGAGAAAGCTTCCAACTATCCGGAACACTTGCAATTTTGGTATTCGTAATATAGAGAACAGATTCCATTATTATTCTTTTTCCAATTTTTCAATTTGTTCTAACACATCTACAATATCAATCATTACTTGTCGAACAACAGTCAGTTCTTTTCGAAATTTAGCATTTTGCTTTCCTTGAATAGAAGCCATGTTTACCAAAGTTTCATATGCTCCGCCACGAACAACATTCAAAATACCCTCAAGTATCGCATCCATACTTCTAAATGCAGATATCGCCTTACCAATAATAACTTCGGTGGCAGCAGAAGTTGAGAGCATTAAATTATCTAAGCGTGCTTTACCCTTCACTGTTGCAATTCTCTCTCTCTGTATCAGTTCAAAACCTTCTCCAATATCACCTTTGCTAGACAAACGATTTTCGAAGGTTTCGATAACCTGTTGTTGATGCTCGAGGGTACTAAATGCGTCGGTAAATTCCATGAGATTTTCTCGCCGATAAAAATCACCCTCTATTAATACAATTTTTAAGGGTTTCATAAGGACAGTCGGATACACTTTTGTAAAAACACCCTTTAAAAAGGCAAAAGAAAGCTCTCGTCGAAGTGTTAAAGGCAACCACATTCCTTCCCAGGGACGATGAGCAATAGAAGGGATCTCTTGTATTTGAAGCATGTCACAAATTCGTTTTTCGAGCATGGATTTTTTGTGTAAGATATTCCATTCTCCCCATTTTTGTTCAAATTGTTTTTTCCATGCAGTGCGATAAAACCCAAACCAATCTTCGCCACCCTCTACTGGGTTAGGCATCCATGATATGTCGCGCAAGGTAAAGCGAACAAAACCGGTAACAGGAACGGTATTCTTAAATTTTCGTATAATTGCAAGGTTTTTTGATGCTGCTTCTACAAAAAGGCGACATTCTTTTTCCATTTCAAATTTTTCATCTTGTAATTTACTTTGTTCGGCAAATAAGAACATGCTTTCCAACAGGATTACAGGAATACGTTTGCCACTAAAAAGAATATTAGCAAGCAATTTAATATCTTCGCCAATAGATTCAATAAGACAGGTATTTACATTTTCTGAAATTAAACCAAAACGCATAATCATACGGTCAAAGGATATATCACAAAAATACTTGAGCCATTCAATCGCTTGAGCAGCTTGATACATCTTACCTCTTTCTACTTCTGTTATAGTTGAAAAGGTATTTTCAATTCCACGCATAAAAGATACGCGAAGATCTTTTTTTGGATCTTCTTGAAAAGAAACAGAGAAAGGATCTGCTGCTTTTGCTAAAGCATCACTTGAGTCCTTCATGAGTAATGAGCCAAGAACAAGATAAAAACCACCTTTGTCGTTTTCATATGCACTAAGCAAACGTGAAAAAAAAGTTTGTGTACGTTTTAATTCAACTAAAAGGCTATGAAATTCCGTAGTGTAATTTCTTTTTGTAACATCAATAAGATCTCCAGAGCTACGTGAAAGCTCCCGGCCCAAGCGACGTACAAGATAGTCAGAATACACACGTGTAGAAGAGGAGGAGGTAAAAAAAGCTATGATTGTAAACCAGATGCGAATAAAAAAAGGGAGAGAGAGAAGTTCTTCTTGCGGGGACACCCGATCCTCACCAGGGAGGATTCTCGAATGCGTTGAAATAGCTAATTCGGCCTCTGAAAATTCAGAACCTTCAGCAAGTTTACGAAGCATATCTCTGCGCTCATTTGATTCAAGCGAAAGAACGAGCCGTTCAAAAAGGTCAGGGTTTTCATTCATACCTTAATTAGTATGCCCTATAATACGTAAAAACACCAGAGAGGAAAAATGGAGATAACTGTTCGGTGGTACAAATAAAAAGGCCCCCAACAAAATGTCGGAGGCCAGCATTTACAGTCCCTACGGGAGTCGAACCCGTCTTTAAAGAATGAGAATCTTTTGTCCTAACCGATAGACGAAGGGACCAGTATACATAGAAACTTTACAAGAAAAAAAAGGGCGTAAGCTCTAAAGCTCAAGCCCTTTGCTTTATTTCCCCAGGGAGGATTCGAACCCCCACAATCAGAATCAGAATCTGAAGTGCTACCATTACACAACCGGGGAATGACAGCGAAGATGAAATTAACACACTCGCTTTTATTTGTCAACTGAGCAGATTTCAAAAATTGTGTTCTTTTTGAATAGACTCTTATTCTCCGTGATACTGTATAAGAGATTTGACTTCAATATTGCCAAGAACCTGTGCATAATTTAAAAAAGGAAGGGCAACAACACCAAAGAAGCCGGCTACATTTGCTCCACCTTGTTCGAGAACATTTTTTGCAGCGTTAAGAGTGCCGCCAGTGGCAATGAGATCGTCCATTACCAAAATACGCTCTCCTTTTTTTACATCCGCTCTATGCACTTCAATTTCTGCTGTGCCGTATTCAAGAGAATAGGTACATGACCAGGTTTTACCAGGAAGTTTTCCTTTTTTACGAATTAAAATGAGAGGGATTCCCATTCGCTCTGCAAAAGGCGCTGCAAAAATAAAACCTCTTGATTCAATTGCTGCAATTGCATCGATTTTTTCGTCTTTATATAATTCAACCATCTGGTCTATACAATACCGAAAAGCTACAGGATTAACCAAAATTCCAGTTATATCATAAAACAGAATACCGGGTTTTGGGAAATCGGGAACTTTACGGATAGCTGTATCAAGTGAAAAGGTACTACTCATGATATTTATACTAGTACATGAGGGGGTAAAAGGTCAACGAGAAGGCCTACCGGTCTTACGAAAACCCTCAACTCGAGCACTTGCATTTTCAGTCCAAGGACTCGTTATTCCTCTGGAAAGATACTGCCACCCAAGACCTGCAATCATAGCTCCATTGTCGGTACATAGTACCAAAGGAGGGAAAATACAGGTAAGGTCACTTCGTTCACCAAGCAACTCTCGTAAACGTGAATTTGAGGCAACACCACCACCGGCTACGATCGTTTTAAGTCCAGTATCCTCAACAGCTCGAAAAAGGCGTGAAAGCAATATAGTAACAGCTGCTTCTTGAAAAGCAGCAGCGAGGTTTTCATCTGTACGTTCGAATTCGGGATTCCAAAACTGATCTATTTGATTGATTGCCGCTGTTTTTAGACCAGAATAAGAGACATCATAGCGATGATCTCCTTTGTGCAATGAAGGATGAGGGAATCGAGCAGCTTTTGGATTCCCTGAGCGGGCAAGTTTATCTATAACGGCCCCACCGGGGTACCCTAAATGATAATGCTTTGCGACCTTGTCAAAAGCTTCCCCAACAGCGTCGTCTATCGTTGTCCCTAGCACTTCAATATCATCAAAACTAGTTACTTTGCATATTATTGAATGCCCACCAGAAACAAGAAGGCCCAAGTAGGGATACGAAATATCATTAGAAAGGTGAGCTGCATATAAATGAGCCAACATATGATTAACGGCAATAAAAGGCTTTTTTGTAGCCCAGGCAAGTGTTTTTGCAAAGGTGAGTCCTACTAAAAGAGAACCCATAAGACCAGGCCTTCCTGTGACTGCTATTCCATCTATTTCATCCAATGAAAGAGATGCTTCACAAAGAGCCTGTTTTACCACTGGCAAAATCCATTCAGTATGTTTTCTGCTTGCTATTTCGGGAACTACGCCATTGTACATAGCATGGAAGGGTATTTGAGTAGAAATTATATTGGATATAATAGTCCGTCCGTCTTCTACAACGGCTGCAGCTGTTTCGTCGCAGGAACTTTCAATACCCAGAATTTTCATTCTCCATCGTCCCCGAGTGTTGCAATTTTAGCAATTGTAGAAAGAGAAAAGCCTTGTTCTGATAGTGTGGGATACATGCTAGTAAGAATAGAGGCAAGTTCACTCGACCAAATGTGGCCAATCATAATCGCCGCACCTTTTTTTTCAGCTATTTTCATTCCGCTGTATACAGCATCTATTATTGCAGATTCTTCTTGTAAATTATCTAAAAACACGGCTCTCTCCCAAATGGTCATATTTTTTTCGCGTGCAAGAGCCGGCACGACAGTTTCGGCATTAGTCCTCGAATCTAGAAAAAAGATTTTTTTCTCTTGTACAATATCGAGCACTACCGACATTGACTTTCTATCGGCTGTTATTAGGGAACCCTCATGATTATTCATGCCAGCAACCGGACCTACTTCATCTAAATTCCGTTCAATAATTTTGCGGATTTGATCTTCGCTCATACCATCTTTTATGGCTCCAGGTCCGGGATCCATAGCTAAATTAATTGCCTGCATTGGTTGATGCAGAATAAGTTCTTTTCCTGCTGCACGTATTCTTTGTGCTGCTTCTTTAGAATACTGTAATCCAGGCAAAACGGCAATAGTACAAGGAAAAGGAAGGGCGAGAAAGCTCTCAAGCTGCTTTAGATTATGACCTGCGTCATCAAATACAAAATATATGGTTCCTTTTTTTGGTTGAGGCACTGGCTTTTCGATAGGAGCAACCACAGGAATAATGGTTTTTAGAGGAGGCTCTTTTATAGGGGCTGTTTTTTTTGGTTGCGGTAGCGGTTTCTCTGGTAGCGGTTTCTCTGGTAGCGGTTTCTCTGGAGTTATCTTTTTTGGCTGCGATGATGTTTTCTCTGTCACAGTTTTCTCTGGAACAGGTTTTGTACTCTTAGGTTCAACTATCTTAGGGTTTATTACAGGCTCAGTTATCTCAACCTCTGTTGGTGTAAGCATTGGAGGGGATGGGGAAATAAGAGTTTGAGAAGAAGCAATTTCTTTTAACGAAGATTTCTGAAATAATTCTTTTGAAAAGAGAAGAAGAAGAGATATTCCAAAAATAACAGAAATCAGAATTATGTTAATTCTGATTTCTGATTTTGATATTTTGTTTCGTTTACGCCTAGGCCGTTTTTTTTGAGTCATTAGCTGCTAAGTTTAAACAGAGGAGCAGGACATGTCAACCGTAGACTAATTCCCTGATTTCCTCTGATTTTTGTTTCAGTTTACGAAGAGCTCGAATTTCAACTTGTCTGATAGTCTCAGCAGAAACACCATACAAAGAACCAATACATTTTAATGTAAGACATTTTTCTTCGTTTTGGAGGTTATAGCGTTTCAGCATAACATCTCTTTCGTTGGCCTCGAGATCGGAAAGCATATCTACTATGCATGTTTGTGTATACTTTTTCATAAATTCATCTTCAGGATTATATGTTGAGTCCGGAATAATGTCTTTAAGAGCCGCAGATTCATCATCGTCTATTTGAATATCTAGACTCGTTACAGAACCTGAACTTCGCATAATGTCGCAAACTTCCTTAACAGACATATTCAAATAATCTGCTATTTCTTCATTTTTTGGCATGCGAGAGAGGTTTTGAAACAATTCAGAAGAGGCTCGTCTTATTCGTGCAGATAATTCCTCTTTCCTAAATGGAAGACGAATCATTCTACGTTTATTTGCTATTGCTCGTGTTATGGATTGTTGAATCCACCAGCATGCATAGGTTGAAAAACGGACATTAAAAGAAAAGGAATATTTTTGAGCCGCAGTAATAAGCCCAAGATTTCCCTCCTGAATATTATCTAAAAGAGCCATGTCAAATGTTGTATATTTTCTTGCAATGGAAACGACTAAGCGAAGATTCGATTCTATTAACTTTTTATGAGCTGCAAGGTCTCCGGAATGTATCTTACGAGACAATTCCATTTCTTCTTCAAATGATAGAAGGGGATACTTTCTGATTTCTTTTAAATACTCACTTATTGAACTTTTGTCACACATAAATCCTCCGGTTTATACCAAGCAAAAAGTGTGCCAATTGTAAAATCTTTGTAAATTATTTACTATTTCAATATAAGGTATCAGTTTGTTTTATTATGAATACAAAACCACACAGTTGCCTGTGTGGTTTTGTATACACTAAAATGAGTTCAACTGTATCCTTTTGTTTATACGCCTAACATAACGGCTGCCATTACGCTTGCGTCTCCTGTGAGATTTTCTATCTTGCAATACTCGTTCGGCTGATGTGCTGTTTCATCCATACGGCTCCACACGACGGCATCAAAGCCTGCGTTTCGCAAATAGGCACCAACAGTACCGCCACCAATACCAATAGGGCGAGCATCTATTCCGTATACCTTTTTTATGGCTGAAGAAAGGGCTTTTACAACCGGAGCAGTCACAGGTGTGGCTTTAGATTCTACCGCCTGCTCTTCTGACCATGCAATTGTAACACCGTACTTTGCTTCAATTGCAAGTACGTGTTTTTTAACCTCTACACGCACTTCCTTTAGAGGATAGCACGGAAGGATGCGACAATCCATGCAAAACACATCATCTCCAGGAATTGTATTAATATTTGGAACATTTGCTTCTTTTTTTGTAGGCTGGAAGGTTGAACGGTCGGGTTCGAATAAAGGATCCTGTTTGTCAAAAAATGATTCAAGACTATTTAAACGCAGGGCTAAATCGCAGGCAGCAAGATGGGCGTTAATTCCCTGATCTGGCCTCGAACCATGAGTTTGTTTTCCCTTTGTTGAAATACGCAACCACAAAAGATTTTTTTCTGCGACCTCTATCGTTGAGCCTTCATTGTCTCCACCATCTGGAATAATAATAAGATCATTGCTTCTAAAAAGATCGTGTTCTTTAAGAAGAAACTGGATACCCCAGGCAGAACCAACTTCTTCGTCGGCGACAAAGAGTAATTTAATTGTATGTGGAGGAGTAATGCCGGTCTTTAAGAATGCAAGGGCTGCAAAAACAGAGGCAACTAAACCCTGTTGATTATCTTCAACACCACGGCCATATAATTTTCCGTCTTTTTGAACCACTGTCCACGGATCTGTCTCCCATTTTGAAAGCTCTCCTGGGGGAACAACGTCTAAATGTGTCATAAACCATACACGTTTGGAATCATCTGCACCTGGTATAGTTACTACAAGATTCGGCCTAATTCCTGAGGGAACACGAGAATCGTTTCCATCAAATCGCTCAAAGTGAGTAAATCCGAGCTCTTTTAATGCGACAGTTAAGGCTTCACATTTTTCTTTTTCACCAACTCCACCCGACTCAGGAGCAAGAGCCGGTATTGAGGTGAGAAGGGTTTCAAGGGCCACCATTTGAGGTATCTGGCTTTCAATATACTCCGTAAGCAATTTTAATTCGTTCATATCTTTTCCTCCAATTGAAGTACAATTTCTTCCCACTGTGTGGATAAATCTTCAATCATTTGTGTAAATTTTGCAGTATCTGCCTGTACTGCCTTGCTTTTTTCTGCATCTATGTACACTTCTGGGGTGCTTAATGCAATTTCAAGTTCTTTTATTGCAGACTCTGCAGCGTCGATCTCTGACAAAAGACGCTGTTCTTCTTTTTCAAGTTTTCGGCGCTCTGCCTTGAGTCTTTTATCTTCTTCATAGGAATTCACTCCGGTAGAGCGAGCTCCTGAAGAGCTTCCTCCAGCTTTTGAGGATACAGATTCACCGGCGAGCGCTGCCGTTTCCTTTTCTACTTGGTCAAGATAGTAGCGATATTCCCCAGGGAAATTACGCACACGAGAAGGGATACCGGGGGACCCAGCTGTAAGTTCTAGAACTCGAGTCGCAAGTCCTTCAATGAATCCTCGATCATGTGAAACAAATATAACGGTTCCGTCAAAACCACGCAAAGCCTCAAGCAAAACGTCTTTTGAGTGTAGATCTAAATGGTTAGTCGGCTCATCTAAAATAAGAAGATTGAGCGGTTTTAACAAAAGGCGCAACAAAGCGAGTCTACTTTTTTCTCCACCTGAAAGAACCGAAACCTGCTTATAAATATCGTCGCCCCGGAATAAAAAAGAAGCGAGCATTTCGCGTAACCGAGGAACGAGCTCGAGAGGAGCTTCTGATTCAAGAAGATCGAGAATTTTTTCTGGGCCAGACAAATGTTCTGCATTGTCTTGAGAAAAGTATCCGGCAAATACTCCAGCTCCTAGATTAACACTGCCAGAATAATCCGAATCTGCACCAGAAAGGATACGCAAAAGAGTGGACTTACCTGCTCCATTTCGTCCAACAACAACGAGCCTTTCTTTTTTCTCTAAAATAATATCGAGACCATCAATAATTTTCCTATTTCCATACCGTTTACACAGATTCGTTGTGGTTAATACAAGACGCCCCGTATGCGGCGCTGGTGGAAAATGAAAATGCATTTTTTTGAGACTTTCAGGAATTTCTATCCGTTCAAGTTTTTCGAGCCGTTTAACTCTATCTTGCACCATTGCAGCTTTTGAAGCGTTATATCGAAACCTTCGAATAAAATCTTCCGTTTTACCAATTTCGTCTTGCTGCTCATCATATCGTTTTATGAGGGCCTCTAATTCTAAAGCCCTTATTTCTTCATAACGAGTGTAGGTTCCCACATAGCGTTTTAGGCTTCCGCCAAAAAGTTCATATACTTCGTTTATTGTTACATCGAGAAAATAACGGTCATGACTAACTATTAAAAAACCACCTGAATACTCTCGAAGCCAGCTTTCAAGCCAGTTTCTCGCTTCCAAGTCGAGATAATTTGTGGGCTCATCCAAAAGAAGGATGTCTGGATGCTCTAGAAGAACTTTTGCTAGTGCAATGCGCATTTGCCAACCACCAGAAAATTCATGTACACCGCGA
Source organism: Treponemataceae bacterium (assembly GCA_035270545.1). Lineage (GTDB taxonomy): Bacteria > Spirochaetota > Spirochaetia > Treponematales > Treponemataceae > Teretinema. The sequence continues at coordinate 5,597 of DATFIA010000170.1, read as the reverse complement.
GAAAAGTCTTCAAGAGTAAACCCCAGACCGAGAAGCGTTTGCTCTGCAAGAGAAACACGGCGATGCCAGCCCGATTCTTCCAGCGCTACTTGAACCTCGTGATGTTCTTCTACGAGCCGGTTAGTTTTTGCTTCATCTTCACCAGAAGCGCCAACTCTTTCCAGTTCATCCCCAAGAAATTCAAGGCGTTCCATTAATTCGCGACCACGAATAAAGGCCGTTTCAATCTCTTCGCGCAAGGATTTACCCTTGTGTACGATTCCAGATTGGGGCAAATAAGAAACACGCGTTTCTTTTTGAATTGCTCGCTCCCCACTATCTGGCACAATAGTTCCTGCGAGAACCTTCATCAGTGTAGATTTTCCCGAGCCATTAGCACCAGCTAAGGCAGCCCGAGTACCAGAAGAGAGATTAAGAGAAACAGAATCGAGAATATCCCTATTCCCAAATGCAAGCGATACTTTAGAAAATTGTACAAAAGACATTAATGTGCCCCTTGTAATCGCTCTTCCGGTGTAAAAAACAGTACCGTTGACGTTAAGTTTCTACTTTGAACAAGAGCATCTTTTATATTTGTTGAACTAATATATTCAAGTTTTAAGCCACTAGAAGAAATATTGTATAGGAAATGTATCCACTGAGAGTCTTGAGAAAAACGGAAAGAAAGAACCCCGGCGTATTCTTGAGAGTCTTCTGGAGAAAGGAATACTCTATTTTCGACTGTCCCGCCAGGACCTGCACCTTGAGGTATAATTTGGGGCGAAAGCAATTGATACCCGCTCCAAAGGAATCGTCCATTTTCTGGAAATTGAAGAATTCCATAATTACTTGAGACAAAAACTGGTCCTGCGTCTGCAATTGTATCTAAGATTGATGCGCGACGCTCTTTTTCTGCCTCGATTAAAACTGATGGAGATGTATCTAGACTCGCAAAATACATTGCCTGAGGCATACCATTTTCATCGGTAAACTGGACAAGAATTGAATTTCTACGCCGAATTTGCACATTCAAGCTTGAGCCTTCAAAGCGATACGACCCATCTTCTGCTTTTACTATTGCAGTATACGGAAACAGCTTTACACCATCTGCATTTTCTATACGAGCTATAGAGGCATCTTTTCCAGAGAAAAAGCCCCATTGTGGGTTAATTTTATCGAGATCTATTTTATTACCTTCAATCATGGTTCTCCATGAGTCTGGATACCAAGCACGTGAGAGAAGATTTTCAAGAAGTGAATCTGGGCCAGTATCTGTTAGGTCTACGAGAGAATTAGGATCATCTCTTTCGTCGATCAAGGTAAGATTATACGAAAAGGTATAGCCCACAGAACCATCGTCTGTCATGACCTTAAACCAGGTCCCGTCCAAAGGGGCTTTACCTGCAAAGACCGGAGTTCCTTCTGTTTTTGTAATAATTTTTATTTTTTGGCCTTCTTTAAGGCGGTATATCTGCCGTGCAGTATTTTCAGCTTCTGAGCGAATAGGAAGTCCGTCAAGTTTTACCAAGGCATAGGTATAGCGGAACTCTTCTGTTTCTGCGGCGGCCTTTCGGGCCTCAGAGCGAGAACCATATAAGGTGAGCTGCCATAAGGGAACTTCTATATGTATTTTTTTAGAAGACGGAGTGCCTATAACATAGACGTTACCAATATTTGACTGAATAAATACAGGAACTATATCCCCGGCACTCATATTGTGTTCTGGAATGGACCAAGTAAGAACCCCGTAGCCTATCTTTCCAGCACATGAAAAAAGAACAAGACCGGAAGAAAAAAGCAAAACAAGTCCAATACGTCGAAATAAAGATGTAAACATGGAAGATTTAATCATATAACCAGAATAACCTAAGAAGGCCTACTTTTCAATCAGTGCAGGATTTACAAAAACAGAAACAGCCCAAAAACACAGAAAAAAGCGAAAGGCTTCTTGCCGATTTAAATCAGTATCGAGAGCAACACTCACTAACAGAGCAGAATATACACCTGTATGTCCTGCACCAAAGTCTAAAACCCAACGAACGAAGGCGCTGTCCACATGAGCATCGCTTATAAAATCCAAAAGCACCTGTTGAAACGCCTTGTCTTTTTTCTTATGGCGGGTAGAGTATTCATCGTATACGTCGGCAATGATACGAGGCGCCAAACTTCGATCGAATATATAGGATTCAAAAAGATAGAAAAACTTTTTTGACAGATTTAAGAGAAGAGAAAGCACCAAAATTGTTTCGTCTGCAATGTGAGCCGGAAGTTCTTCGTTTCGCAGAAGATCGAGTAATATAGGTATTGAAGCGGGAGTCCCCCACTCTTCCATAGCCTGAACGCCCCGGATTAACAAAAAGGGATTGGAAGTATTTAATAGTATATCAGAGACAATAAACTGGCCCTTTGTATCTCCAAGCCGTGCAAGAGCAAGCATAGATTCTCCCACAAGGCGATAATCTGAACTCTTAATTGTTTTATATAATTTTGAAACAGCTTGGGGCACTTTAAACTTCCCAAGGAACCGGGCTGCAAGAGCTGCCGTTGTATACTCTCCATTTTCTAGTTCGCTCAACAAGGCATCTCTCATACCTGTATCAAGTTTTTTCAAAGAAGATACTGATTGTAAGGCTTCGTAGCGCACAGAAAATCGAGGGGATGAAAGATGAGTTAAAAGAGTGTCCGAGGAAATAAGTGAGCCCACCTCACCCAATTCTGCTATTATTTCTGTTTTTTGATCTGGATCTTCTGAGGTATCCAGTTTTCGTAAAAGAGTTAAAGCTCGCAAATCGCGAGGTGAAAATAAAATAGCTACAACATCTTTTACCGGATAACTACCCATATCTCTCAATTTTTTTTGAATTTGAATCCCAATAAAAATTAAAACAACACTGAGTAGAAAAAACAAGCGAAAAGACCAGACAATAGGAAAGCCAAGACCAGATAAAAGATCGAGAAAAGCGCCACCAAAGATTGATCCGATTGCCCCTGTTCCACCAAGAATAAAAAAATACAGCATGCTTAAGTCCATAACTGAATCTTTAGGCACCATAGAAAGAAAATAGGTTTGAGCAGCATTTTCTTGGCCAGCAAAGCCCATGTTCGTTACAACTGAAAATAAGCATAAAAAAACAAAGGCAAAAAGGCCTGAACCTATTCCTGGCGCTATAAGGGCGGGAAGTATACTGCAAATGCTAATTGTCGTAAAAATAACATACATTGGCTTAGAGCCAAGGCGATCTATAACTAATCTCATTATAAAACCCATAAGAAGGGCTCCCAAAATTGAGCAAATAGTAAAAATGGTTACGAGACTGTCTGATTGTTGATATACGCTTTTACAATAGACAATGATAAAAGGGCGAACCATGCCAATTCCAAGTCCAATTATAAGATAACTCGAAATAAAGCGTAAAAAATTTGAATCTTTTAAGGATTCTGAAAGTTTTCGAAAAAAGCTACTTCCACTTGTTCCCGAAAGAGGGTTTTCTCTGCCCGGTTCAGGTAAGCGATACAACAGAGCCGAAGCTATTACTCCGGTAATAATACCAATCAAAACTACCAAATTATAGGTCTGAATTCCAGAATCGAACCACAAAAGAAAGGCAAGACCAATAGTAGAGAGTAAGGCAGAGCCATTTGTAATAAGAGAAAGACGAACTATATATTCACCACGATCTTTTCCCGGTGTTAAATTACTAATTACGGGATTATTAGCAATTAAGCCTATTCCTCTAAATAAATTGAATGAAAAAACCGCTGCAAGTAAAAATACAAGGGCAACTTTTGAATGTCCGGTCGAAATAAGATATGGAATGAGCAAAAGAGGAATTAAGGAAAAGGTTCTGAGCATCCAGTTATGAGCAAATATTTTAATAAGACTATTTCGTCTAAGTGCTAGCTTTCCAAGGGGAATTGCAAAAAAAGACAGATACATAAAAGCACCAAGCAAACCAATTGTTGTGCTATTTGCATTAATAGCAAGCGCATAAAGGGTAATGGTATTGCCTGTTACCAGCGCAAAGGAAAATGAATTAATAGCATTATACGAATCAAAAACTCGTCTGGCTTTCTTAAGACGAAAAGGAGATAGTTGCTCTGTCATTAGTTTCATTGTATCTTGTGTATATGAAACAAACAACTATTCCTTCCCGCTCGGAAGTTCTCGAAAGCAACAAATGGAATCTAGAATCCTTGTATAAAACTGATAGTGAATGGAACAAGGCTCTTGATTTTTTTTCTACAATGGCAGGACGCCTCAATAATTTTCAGTCAGCATTAGCAGATTCAAAAAACTGCTCTTCTGTAACTCTTGCAGACTGTCTTGATCTCTACAGCGAAGCTCAACTCTTAGCTGAAAAAATTGGTAACTACGCATTTTTAAAAAAATCTGGCGATGAAAGTGATGCAGCAAATCTTGACAGAGTTGGACGCTACATGATGGCTGCAAGTGCCTTTGAGGCAAGTGTTAGCTGGCTTATTCCCTCTATACAAGCTATTGACGAAAAGAAGCTTCTCTCATGGATTTCAAAGCCCCAAGATGGCTCTACAGAAAATGATCGATTTGAAAATTACCGAATATGGCTAGAAAAACTTATTCGCATGAAACCCTATATTTTAAGCGAAAAAGAAGAGCGAATTTTAGCTCTTCAGATTGAACCAAGCCAGACCCCACGAAATGCTTTTTCAATTCTAACCAACGTAGACTTAACCTTTGGAACGATCAAAACTGATGAGGGCGAGAAACCTTTGAGCCAGACCACCTGGTCGCAATTTCTGGAAAATCCTAATCGCGAAATACGAAAGCAAGCGTATTCTCAATTTTATTCAGTTTTCGATTCTCACAAAAACACCATTGCAGCCCTCTATACCGGCAGCGTGAACCAAGATGTTTCCCAGGCGCGAATACGAGGATACAGTTCTTCTCGTGCTATGGAGCTTTTTCCAGACCGAGTAAGTGAAACGGTGTATGACAATCTTGTCTCGACCGTCAAAGCTCATCTTGATCCCCTGCATCGGTACTATAAATTGCGAAAAAAAGTACTCAAACTCGATACACTTCGCCATTACGATGTCTATGTGCCACTCGTAGGCGAAGTAAAAAGAAAAACGAGCTATAACGAAGCCGTCTCATTAATTACAGAAGCTCTTTCTCCTCTTGGGGAAGAGTATACAAAAACTCTCAAAAACGGGCTTTTGAACGGCTGGGTAGACCGCTACGAAAACAAAGGAAAACGCTCTGGCGCCTTTTCTTCTGGAGGATACGAAGGAGAACCCTACATTTTAATGAATTACAAGGATGAAGTACTTCGCGACGTCTTTACCCTTGCCCATGAGGGGGGACATTCCATGCACAGTTATTACTCTGCAAAAAACAATCCCTTTATGTCATATAACTACACCATTTTTGAAGCAGAAGTTGCCTCGACTTTTAATGAAGATTTATTATTTCGCCATCTTATGAAAACCGCAGAAAATGATACAATGAAGGCCTTCCTCCTTTCGAATAGGGCAAGTGATATTTTAGCAACCTTGTACAGACAAACTATGTTTGCTGAATATGAAAGCCTCACTCATGCCTTGGTAGAAGAAGGCACTCCCCTAACAGCTGAACTGCT
>DATFIA010000169.1:0-5021 GCA_035270545.1 Treponemataceae bacterium | reverse complement strand
TTTCCTAAAAAAACTGATTGGTCCTTGATTACTCAAAAGCAACTTGATAAAGTAGTAAAGAAGATCAACACTCGTCCAATGAAGTGTTTAGGATTTAAAACGCCCGAAGAGGTTTTTGTCGCACTTCGTCATTGAACGCGGGACTTGAATCCTATGTAGAGCGTTTAAAACAGGTTTCAGCTCCTGCGTGTTCGAATCTTGGAACATTTTTGGTATCTACGGGAAAAATGCAAGAAGAAGACGTTCAGCGTGTTTTACAAAAACAGAAGGAATCTGCCTTTAGTAAAAAGTTCGGTGAGATTGCCGTTCAAGAGAATTATCTTTCTTCTGAGGAACTCAGAGAAACGCTGGAAAAGCAAAAAGATTGTAAGGCGAGTGAAGTGTGCCATGTTGTAGAGAGATCCGACCCTGTAATAAAGGTTAGAGCTTCTAAGGTTAATTTCTTAGTCGATATGATAGGCGAACTTTTGATAGCAATGGGTCAAGTTACCGGTGGCGGACCAGAAATGATGCAGATGCGAAAAATTACTCGCAGCGTTCAGTATGGAGCTATGGAACTAAGAACAGATTCTCTACGCTCCTTGTTTGGTAATGTTCGCCGTGCTGTTAGAGATCTGTCTCGTCAATTAGGAAAAACGGTTCGGGCGGAATGTATTGGCGAAGAGCTCGAAATAGACCGCAATTTGATTGAAAAACTTGAAGAGCCTTTAATGCATCTCGTGAGAAATTCTCTTGATCATGGTTTAGGAAGTGAAGAAGAGCGCATTTCTCTTGGGAAAAATCCCCAAGGTACTGTTACTTTAAAAGCTGAACGACAGGGTAACTCAATCGTTATTACCATTCGAGATGATGGGCGAGGTCTTGATAGAGAAAAAATACTCGCTAAGGCTATTGAGAAGTCTTTGGTTCGAGCAGATGCAGCAAATGCAATGAGCGACGCCGAAGTTTTTAATCTTATATTTGTATCCGGTTTTAGTACCAATAAAATAACTTCTCTTATTTCTGGACGCGGTGTTGGCATGGAAATTGTGCGCTCTGTGGTTACAGAAAACAGAGGTCGTATAGAAATAGAAAGTGTACTGGGGCAGTTTGCAGAGTTTAGACTCGTCTTCCCTTTAAGTACGGCCATTATAGACGGTATGATTACCCGAGTTTCTCAGAGTCTTTTTATTTTTCCCATTGGCTCTGTAATTGAATCTATAAAAATTATTCCAGGTCTTATTTCTTCTGTTGGTAAACAAGTGGAAGTTGCAAATCTTCGAGGCGAATCGATTCCTGTTATACGAATGCATCAAGCTTTCGATATTGCTATTATTGAAAATAATCCTCCTGTTATAGGTGTTATTTGTGAGACCTCAGACCGCAAGAAATTCATGTTTATATTGGATGAGGTAATAGCAAAACGAGAGGTCGTTATAAAATCTCTTGGTTCACGTTTTTCAAATTTAAAAGGTATTTCTTCGGGAACTGTTTTAGCTGGTGGAAAAATAGGACTTGTAGTAGATATTGATCAAATGGTAGCTCTGAGTCTTTTGGAGCGTCATGTATGAAAAAGAAAGTTCAATTATTTTTCACCTGTGCGATATTCAGTACTGCTGCTATTCCCTTTTCTCTTATTTTGCCTGTTTCACTTATGCCAATAACAGTTATCTTTTTTTCTATAGTTACGCTTCTATTTAGCGTTATTGGCTTGCGCTTTTTATCTCGCATTGATCGCATTGATAGGATTGATCGCAATGAAAGTTTTGAGTCCACGATAATTTCATCTCCCCCAGAAGTTTCTTTTGTTTCTGAAAAAGTTCAAGAAGTAGAAATGTTTGAACCAGAAATTGAAGCTCCGGAAAACTTGGTTAGTCCCTCTCTTATTGCCGTGTACCGGGCGGCTCTTCCCTCTTTATTCGCAAGCATTGTGAAGTATCTTACAAGTACTAGCGAACCCATGAGCGACACCTTGGTTCAAATAAAAACCCTTGTTTCAGAATTTCAGAACAAGGTTAAAAACAGTAAAAAGGAATATGAAAGTAGCAATCATGCATCTGATATAAAATCTGGTATTCATCTTCTTCGCTCTCATATTACAGAGGTAACTCAGGAAACCTCCCGCTCCTTTAGCGCGGTTTCTAACGAGATTAAAACCTTAGATAATCAGATGATGTCAATTCTTGAAATTGTAGCGAGTATATCCGACGTTGCAGAGCGAATTCATATTCTTTCTATAAATGCTTCTATAGAAGCAGCTCGCGCTGGCGCCCATGGTCGAGGTTTCAAAGTAATTGCAGACGAAGTTCAGCGGCTTTCCAGAGAAACCCAAACCTTTGTCACAACCATTGGCACAGGTATCTCAGGTACGAAAACAGCATTTTCATCGTTACATACTACGATGGAAAGAGGGCGTACCCAGGTAGAGCGCTTTGTTTTAGATGATAATTCTACCTATATGGGAATAACCGATACTTTAGATACGCAACTTGCCGGTGTTATGGAATTGTATACGGCTGTAATAGAATTCATTGGCTCTCTCGAAATGGATATGTCTGCTTTTGCACCGCTAGGAATGCTCCACGCAATTGTTACGCAGGAAATTGAAAATCTTGAATTATTAAGCTCAGATATCGTTTCTGTCTGTGAAGAGGCCTGTCCAAAAAAGGGGCCTTTTACTCCTCATGCAGGCGACTCCGGGGTAAAAGAGGGCATAGAGCGTATTCGCTCTCGTCTTACTACATCTCGTGAACTTGATGCTCTTGAAGCAGGTCTTAAAAAATCAAATCTTTTTGGTTCTGAGACCCTAAAGCGAAATAATACGGAAGTTGAGTTCTTTTAACACACGAATAACTAGGGTTAACCAAGGAGGGGCCTAATGAAAACTATTATGTTGGTGGACGACTCTAAGTCTATCAGAAATCTTTTAAAGAATACGCTGATAGGGGAATATGAAGTCCTAGAGGCAGAACATGGTAAAGATGCACTTTCAAAATTGACTGGTCAAAGTATTGCTCTTTTTCTTTTTGATGTGAACATGCCAGAGATGGACGGGATTACTTTACTGGAAGAAGTTCGAAAAATTCCCGCTTATGCTAAAACACCTATTTTAATGCTCACAACGGAAACAAAAGATGAACTTCGCCAAAAAGGGCGAGAGCTCGGAGCATCTGGCTGGATTGTAAAACCCTGCGAGCCTGAAAAGCTTTTAGCAGCAATTCAGAAATTAGTTTCATAAGCAAAGGAGGTAGAACAACATGGAAATTTCCCGGTTAAAGACTCTTGCTGGTTCTCGGTATCTCGATTTTTCGCTTGAAAATGAAAGTTACTGTATGGAAATACTTAAGGTAAAAGAATTGATGGGGATGACAGATATAACGCCACTTCCGCAAACTCCTCATTTTATACGTGGTGTAATTAATCTTCGGGGTCAAATTATTCCTATTATAGATCTTCGTTTAAAATTCGGTATGGAATTTTTACCATATCAGAAAAGGACGTCCATAATAGTGGTAGAACTAGAAATTGAAGGTGAAGAGGTACTGATGGGGCTCGTGGTCGATTCTATTAAGGAAGTCATTTCAATTCCTGAAGAAAAAATCAAAGTTCTTCCGTATATAAACACTCGAGTAAAGGCTGAATACGTGCGTGGCGTGGCAGACACTCCCGACGGAATGAAGATAGTAATGGATGTTCATAAGGTCCTCAGCGATGAGGAATTTGTTCAGCTTTTAGCAGTGACTCCGGCGCCTGCGAGTCAGGCTTAACCCTCCGCAAAATGCGGTATACCTAAATTAGGAGACGGATATGAAGATTGGATTATCGTTTAAGTTAATTGTTGCCTTTATTGGTGTGGCTCTTATTACACTGGTGGTTGGGATTATCGGTTATTTTGGCTTGAGACAAGCAGGCAATAATTTAAATACCTTGGCAGACGACGCCATTCCTATAATTTTGGATCTTGAAATCGTTATGGTACGACAGCAAGCTTTAAAGTCGATCGTAAGAACATTAACATCTCCTTATACAACAGATGAAGATTATACGCGATTAATGCAGAACTGGGAAAAGTATAAAACAGATCGAAGAACTGCACTCGATAATTATGAAAAAGAAGATTTAACTCCGCAGGAAGATATTTTGTATCAAAAATTCTTAAAGTTGCTCGACATCCAAATTGCGGATAATGAAAATTATATGTCCGAAATTAAACGAATGCGACTTAATAAAGTAGATGCTGATGTATATGCAAGAACAGCAGCAGGTCTTGCAATATCAGGTACTGCACGAGCATCATTTGATAATTCAATTACAGCTTTGGAAGAACTTCTTACCTATGTTAAAGAATATTATGGACAAGAGCTACCAAAAAAAGCTCATGCCTTGATGGAAAATATGATCTTGATAATTATAATAACTGTTATAGCAGGATTTATTATTGCTATTTTAATAGGAGTCATTCTTGCTCGCTCTATTACTAAACCAGTTGCAAGAATTATTAATACTATGAGTTCTGGGGCTGACCAACTAGAAAGTGCTTCTTCGCAACTTTCTGTAGGTTCACAGCAAATTGCTTCGGGTGCTGCTGAGCAGGCTTCCGGTATAGAAGAAACAACATCATCTATGGAAGAACTCGGTTCTATGGTTAAGCAGAACGTTGAAAATGCCAAAGAAGCGAGTGTCATTGCTGCAAAGACTTCTGAAGCAGCAACTCAAGGTGCGTCTCACATGGAGCGTTTGCTTGTTTCTATGGCTGAAATTGGCAAAGCCACAGACGATATTAAAACGGTTATTGAAGTAATAGACGACATAGCATTCCAGACAAATATGCTCGCTCTGAATGCAGCTGTTGAGGCGGCAAGAGCCGGCGAGGCTGGTATGGGCTTTGCTGTAGTTGCAGACGAGGTAAAAAATCTCGCTAACCGAAGTGCTGCGAGCGCCAAAGAAACAGCTCAAATGATTAAGTTAACTCTGCAGAAAACAGACGAGGGACAAAACCTTACCAAACAACTTGCAGATATTTTCAAAGAAATTATGTTGAA